>CAVAGT010000001.1:0-92062 GCA_963588155.1 Lachnospiraceae bacterium
TTAAGGTATCTGGAAAAGGATGTCAGAGAGGCCGAGAAGAAAAAGCAAGGCAAAGCGCAAACCGGCAATAGCGACTCACTGTCGCGTCAGACGGCATCAACCTTCCGCGGCTCCAACTATCTCACGTTCCGCATGAAGATGAAAGCTGACAACCCGGTAAAGACACCGAAGGCCATGATCTTGATCAACGACAAGAACTCCAACAATGCCGCTAGCCGCTCGCTGCAAGAGATCGTGAAAAACAGGTATGTCTACCAAAAGGCACTTGTAGACGAGGTGGTGATGAACATGCTCTACTCCGCTTCGGACAAGCCCTTGAAAGAGCGTGTCAACTTCAAGATCCTTGACCAAGACATCAAGGCTGAGCTCCTGAACAACGGGGTGAACATTCATTACCACTTCACCGTGACGACACAAGACGGGCGGGAGGTTTACCGCTGCCCCGACTACAGCGAAGAAGGCTCGGAGTTCACTTACACGCAAGTGCTTTTCCGCAACGATCCCAGCTCGAAGATGGGTGTGGTAAGGGTCCATTTCCCCGACATCAACAGCTACATCTTCTCAAGCATCAGGTTCATGATACCCAGCGTGTGCTTCACGCTCATACTTCTCGTCACGTTCATCATAACCCTCGCGATAGTGTTCAGGCAGAAGCGATACAGCGAGATGAAAAACGATTTCGTGAACAACATGACCCATGAGCTGAAGACTCCAATAGCCAGCATCTCGCTCGCCACGCAGATGCTCAACGACGATACCGTGACGAAGAGCGAGAAGATGAGGAAACACTTGGTGGGTGTCATCACCGATGAGACAAAGCGCCTCCGCTTCCTCGTGGAGAAGGTGTTGCAAATGTCAATGTTCGACCGCAAGAAGTCATCGTTCAAGAAAAAGCACCTTGACCTCAACGAGATGGTGGAGTCGATAGCCAACAGTTTCTCCTTGCGCGTGGAACACACGGGCGGCAAGATAAACGTGGACATCGGCGCCGTGGACTCTGAAATCTACGTGGACGAAGTGAACTTCCAAAACGTGATATTCAACCTCATGGACAACGCCGTGAAATATCGTAAAACCGACGAGCCCGTCGACGTATTCCTTAAGACATGGAACGATGACAAATGGCTATACCTCTCGGTTCACGACACGGGCAAAGGCATAAAGAAAGACGACTTGAAAAAGATCTTCGAGAAGTTCTATCGCGTTGGCACGGGCAACGTGCACGATGTCAAGGGCTTCGGCCTTGGCCTCGCCTATGTGAAGAAGGTGGTCGACTTGCACGATGGAGAAATAAAGGTAGACAGCGAATACGGCAAAGGCTCTACATTCACAATCAAGCTGCCAGTGATTCGCGACGAGGATTGACAATCCCATTCACAGGCTCAACAGACAACATATCATTTCATAATAAACAGAACAATAACATTAAAACAGAAAATACTATGGAAGACAAAACAAAGATCCTGCTTTGCGAGGACGACGAGAACCTCGGAACATTGTTGTGCGAATATCTCATCGCCAAAGGTTACGACGCTGTACTCTGCCCCGATGGTGAGGTTGGATTCCGCGAGTTTCAGAAAGACAAATACGACATCTGCGTCCTCGACGTGATGATGCCAAAGAAAGACGGTTTCACTCTGGCTGGCGAGATTCGCCAAATCAACACCCAGGTACCAATCATCTTCCTCACGGCTCGCGTACAGAAGGAAGACGTGCTGGAAGGCTTCGACAAGGGTGCCGACGACTACATCACCAAGCCTTTCTCAATGGAGGAGCTCGTGAAGCGCGTCGAGGCCATACTTCGCCGCGTGAAAGGCAAGAAGAACCGCGAGAGCACCAAGTACAAGATTGGCAAATACATATTCGACACGCAGAAGCAGCTGCTCACCATCGGAGCCAAGCAGACAAAGCTCACAACAAAGGAGAACGAGCTTCTTTCCCTGCTTTGCTCTCACGCCAACGAGATCCTGAAGCGCAACGATGCCCTGCGTACCATCTGGATCGACGACAACTATTTCAACGCCCGTTCAATGGACGTTTACATCACCAAGCTGCGCAAGCACCTCAAGGACGACGACCAGGTTGAGATTATCAACATCCACGGCCAGGGCTACAAGCTCATCATCCCCGAAGAGGAATAAACATGACCATCGCTTCGCCCCACCCCATCTTGTCGTGGGGCGATGTTTTTCAAGCCTCGAAGCGCAAAACGTTATAAAAGCATATAAACGAGTGAAGCCTGCTCCCTTTGGGAACAGGCTTCTATGTTTGTTTGGAATAAGTTTTGAATTTTATCTTAACGACTTATTAACGTTAAGCGTCAGCCTTTTTCGTCTTAGCTGCGTAAGCCTCAGGGCTGAGCACAGATACCGTGCTCTTGTCACGGGCACCCTTGTGGAAATAAACCACACCGTCGGTCAAGGCATACAAAGTATCGTCCTTGCCCTGTGCCACATTCTCGCCTGGGAAGTGCTTGTTGCCACGCTGGCGAACAATGATGTTGCCGGCAACAATCTTCTGGCCACCCCAAATCTTAACACCTAAACGCTGAGCTGCTGATTCACGACCGTTACGGGAACTGGTCTGACCTTTTTTGTGAGCCATCTTGTTTTACCTCCTGTTTTAAGCGTTAACTGATTTTACTTCTACCTCAGTGAAGTGGGTGCGATGACCATTCTTCACACGGTAATCCTTACGGCGTTTCATCTTGAACACCACTACCTTGTCGCCCTTTACGAGTGGGTTTACCACCTCAACGACAACCTTTGCACCTTCCACTGTAGGCGCACCGACTGTTACGGCACCGTCGTTGTCGACGAGCAGCACACGGTCGAACTCAACAGTATTGCCGGCTTCAACATCCTTGATGTGATTGACAAAAAGCTTTTTGCCTGCCTCTGCCTTGAACTGCTGACCGTTAATCTCTACGATTGCGTACATTTTGTTATTTATAAACGGTTTTCTCCGCAAGGCGGACGACTTAAACGTGCCGTCGCTTGTTTTAGCCTCCACGGACTCAAATTCGGTGCAAAGGTACATATTTTCACTGATATGGCAATGAATTAGTCATTGATTTTTTCCTCCTGTTTCACATTTTTATTAATTTTGCACACTACTTACGAAATAACAAGAAAACGACAATAGAAATGGTAATAGACAAGGAAAAGAACAAGGAAGAATTTGAGAGCCTCTTGCGTTCCACGAATCGCGAGGGAATGGATTATGTGCTCGAGGATCTTGAGAAGGGCGGATTCTTCGAGGCTCCCGCGTCGGCAGGCCACCACCTCAACGTGGAAGGCGGACTCTGCCAGCACAGTCTCAACACTTGCAAGGCGGGACTGATGATATACGAGGGACTGAAAACCATCGATGCGGCTTCGGCTGGCGAGGTGAAGCGCGAGAGCGTCATCATAGCTACCCTGCTCCACGACGTTTGCAAGACCGACATATACAAGAAGACCATAAAGAAGCACAAGAACAAGCTTGGGCAATGGGAGGAAGCCGAGGGTTACAACGTCAGCTACAAAGACTTCCCGATGGGACATGGCGAGAAGTCGGTGGTGATGCTTCTGCTCAGCGGCCTCGACCTCCACGACGACGAGATGCTCGCCATAAGGTGGCACATGGGCGCTTTCGGGCTCAACATGAACTCATACGAGGATGAGCGATGCTACGACACGGCAAGGCAAGAATACCCGCTCTGCTGCATCGTGCAATGTGCCGACTCCATGGCGGCGGCTATCCTTGAGGTAAGCACGGAAGACCGTGAGGCGCTATAATAACCTCACGGATCTTTATAAATAACTACTCGTCGAAGTTGAGAGTGGGTGCTTTCTCCGCTCCAGCTGCAGCCTCAAACTTCTCCATACGGTCGAAGCCGAACATTCCGGCAAAGATGACGTTAGGGAAACGGCGTACTGTCTGGTTATAATCTTGCACGGCGGCATTGTATTGCTGCCGTGCTTCGTTTATGCGGTTTTCCGTGCCTTCCAACTGTATCTGGAGACTGTGGAAGTTCTCGTTGGCCTTGAGCTCGGGATAACGCTCTGCCACGACCATCAGCTTGCCAAGGGCATTGGTCAATTCTCCCTGTGCCGCCTCAAACTGTTTCAACTTCTCCGCTGTAAGGTTGTTGGCATCAAGCTTTATTTGTCCCACCGAGGCGCGTGCCTTGGTGACAGCCTCAAAGGTTCCCTTCTCGTGCTTGGCATAAGCCTGCACCGTCTTGGCTAGGTTCGGGATGAGGTCGGCACGACGCTGATAAGTGGCCTGCACGTCAGCCAATGCGGTAGTGGCAGCTTCTTGCTTGTCAACCATGCCGTTGTACGCGCCACAACAACCGAAACAGGCAAGCACGATGACCGCGGCAACTACCAATAATATTACGTTACTCTTTTTCATCTTCATAATCTATAATTCTTTATTGTTTGTATTCTTCAAGTTAAATCAATATACTGATGTTTAAGCGCGGAGAACTTACCATCCACCGCCGGATCCACCGCCGCCAAAACTGCCGCCACCGAAGCTTCCGCCGCTGAAGCCGCCTCCGCCAGAAGAACCCCAGCCACCGCCTCCGCCACCAAGAAAGAAAGGCGGGAACCAATCGTCATTGTCACGACGCCGACGTTGTTTTGGTTTCGGCTTTCGCAACCCCAACTTCTCAAGCACATAAAGCACCAAGAGGTAAATCGGGTGCGCAAAACACAACAAGAGCACGACAAGCACCAAAAAAATCGATTCGTCGCCATCGTCCGCGTCATCATCGCCTGTCACAAGCTCGCCCGTTTTGAACTTGCCGTACAACGCTTTTGCGGTATACAGCACAGCCCTGTCAACATCGTTGACTTTCATGTTTTTCACAATGCACTCCCGGGCTATGTCGTCACATTCAACGTCGGTGAGGTCGCCCTCAAGTCCCTTGCCAGGGGCTATGAAATATTTGCGGTCGTTGACGGCTATGACAACTACCAGTCCGCGGCGCGTCTTCTTGTCGCCAACGCCATACTTGTTGCCAACATCCTCTGCCATGCGAAAGCAGTCAGCGTTTTTCACGTTGCCAACCACAATGAACACGGTCTGTATGCCGCACTCCTTGTGGAGACGCTTCAAGCACACGTCAGCTGAGTCGAGGTCAGCTGGGCGAATGATGTTGTCGGGGTCGCAAACATAGCGATTGCGATCTTGGAGATGCACCATCGGTATGTTGTCGGCAGACCATACAGTCGCGCTTGCGGCAGACACCGCGACAATCGCCACGACGAGCAGCAGAAGCCTTTGGACAGCGCTACGCCAGACCATCGCCAACATTATTTTATTACTATCATTTTAGTAATGCGCACGTCCTTGAGAGGTCGGTCATGCTCATCGGTAGCCACGGCGTCGATGTCGCCAACAACCGACAAGCCCTTCACCACCTCGCCAAAGACAGTGTATTGGCCATCAAGCCACGGCGTGCCGCCGTGTGACCAATAATAATCACACATCTCGGGAGGGAATTTCACGGCTCCATTCGTGGTGGAGTCGAGTCTGGCCTGAAACTTTGCCATGCCTTTAGGTCCATACGGGAATCCCCAAACAATGTAGAACTGCGAGGATGATGACTCGCGCTTGGGGTTCTCCGCGTCACCCTCGCGAGCCGCGCCCAGGGCTCCACGCTTGTGGAAATACTTTGGGAAATTGATTTCAGCCGGCAAGGTCCAATCGGGCGTGTATTCGCCCACCTCGACACCTGGAGCGGCATGGCGAGTGGTGGAATCGCCAGTCTGAATCATGAAATCTGATATGACACGGTGCCACAAGTTGCCGTCAAAGTAACCCTCACGCGCCAGTCGAAGGAAATTGTCCCGATGACGCGGAGTCTCATTGTAAAGTTCCACGGTGATGTCACCCATCGAGGTCTTTATAAGCACCTGATGGCGAACGTCGGAAGAATCGGTCTTTACCACGAGCGAATCTACAGGTGTGGCAAACGACAATTGGCTAAACAAGGCCAACAAACACAATATATATTTTTTCATCATACTTCATTTACTGTTTTCAAGACATGCCAAAATTACGAATTATTATCAAAAACATTGCTCTTTTTGTTCCCAAAAGTAGTTAAATTATAAAATAATAATAATTTGGGAGTGGCAATACTTTGCTATTAAGCTATTATTCACTACTTTTGCAACAAATTATAGAATTATAAAGACATTAAAAACAAGACATAAAAGATGAACAAGAAGGTTCTTATTCCGTTGATTATTGTCATTATCATCCTTTTGGGTGGCATCGGAGCGCTTTATTACAACCTGAATAAACAACGCGCCGAAAACGCTGAAATGGAGCAACTTGCCGCGCTCGACAAGAAAGAGATGGAGAACGAGTATCAGCAGTTTGCCAACCAATACAGCGAGATGAAGACGCAGATCAACAACGACTCCATCGTCAAGCAGCTCACCGCTGAGCAGGAAAAGACCCAGAGGTTGCTTGCCGAATTGCGCAGCACGAAGAGCAATGACGCTCGCGAGATTGCCCGCTTGAAAAAGGAGCTTGCCACAGTTCGCGCGGTGCTCAGGAGCTACGTCATACAAATCGACTCGCTCAACCGTGCCAACGAGCATCTCACCGCCGAGAACAATCGCATTCGTGGGCAATATGCCGAGGCAAACAAGCAGATAGAAGGTTTGAGCACGGAGAAAGCATCGCTTTCTGAGAAGGTGGCTATCGCAGCCCAGCTCGATGCCACAGGCATACAGATGACCGCTCTCAACAAGCGTGGCAAAAGCACCGACAAGCTGAAGAAGGCAAAGAAGTTCCTGGTGAACTTTACCATCGCACGCAACGTAACAGCCCAAAGCGGCATGAAGACGGTATATGTCAGAGTGACGACACCAACAGGAGCCTTGCTTGGAAGCGCGGGCAACTTCAACTATGAGAACCGCTCGCTTACATGCTCGGCTAAACGCTCTGTGGAATACAACGGCAAGGAGACCCCGATGAGCATCTACCTCGACATAGACCAAACCCTTGAGGGTGGCACGTTCAACGTAAGCATCTTCGCCGACGGCAACATGATAGGCAGTCGCAGCTTCTCGTTTGATTAACTTGAAGCACTCGACAATTTAATAATGCACTAAAAGATAGTCATAGAGTTGAAGAAATATATGAACAAGCTAAAGATAGCCCTTATTCTCTTTTGCAGTTCAGGCTGTTACTCGGCTGCCTTGGCACAAAGGACACTCACGCTCGACAGTTGCCGTGCCCTTGCGCTGAGGAACAACAAGCAGTTGCAAGTGGCTCGGGTCAACAAGGAGATGACGGGGTATGCCAAGAAGTCGGCACGCACGCAATACCTCCCCAAGGTGGACGCCATGGCCGGATACAGTTATTTCAGTCGTGAGATAAGCCTGCTGAGCAAAGACCAGAAAAGCGCGCTCAGCAACATGGGCACCAATGGCGTGGGCAAAATTACCGGAGACGTGTCCACAGGCATCAACAACCAATTGCAAGAATTGGTGAGCAAGGGCACAATCACGGCCGAAGAGGCTCAGAAAGCCGGAGGAATCATACAGCAGTTTGCCAACGGTCCTATTTCGCAATATGCCGCAAGCGTGGGCAACACCCTTGGTCAAAAGCTGGTCGATGCTTTTCGTACTGACACCCACAACATTTTTGCCGGATCGATATTCGTACGCCAACCTATATATATGGGTGGTGCCATAACGGCTGCCAACCACATGGCAGACATAGCTGAAGAAATGGCTGACGACAACATTAGCCTGAAAAAACAGTCAACGCTGTATAGCATTGACCAGGCATATTGGCTTGTAGTATCACTCCGCCAGAAACAAAAGTTGGCATATAGCTTCCGCGACCTCATAAAGAAGCTCGACAACGACGTGAGCAAGATGATAAAACAAGGCGTGGCAACAAAGGCTGACGGACTGAAAGTGAAAGTCCGCGTCAACGAGGCTGACATGCAAATCACGCAGGTGGAAGACGGACTCACGTTGTCGAAGATGCTGCTCTGCCAACTTTGCGGATTGCCGATGGACGAGAACATCACGCTTGCCGACGAGGACAAGGATCACATAGACACCAGCGTGACAGTGAATGCGGAGTACCAAGATTTTGGCGATGACCTCAGCGGCAGACCTGAGATAAGACTTTTGCAGAAGACAATAGACCTCAGCGAGGAAAGCACAAAACTGGCACGTGCCGCGCGATTGCCGCACATCGCTTTTACTGGCGGCTATTCCATAAGCAACCCTAACGTTTTCAACGGCTACCAGAAAAACTTCTCTGGTGTTTGGAATGTCGGCATAATGGTACAAGTGAACGTTTGGGACTGGAATGACATTCGATACAAGGTGCGCGCAGCTAAGTCAGCCACAAGCATGGCTTGCCTTGAGCTTGCCGACACCCAAGAGAAGATAAACCTTCAGGTCACCCAAAGCAGATTCAAGGTGAAAGAGGCCCGCAAGAAACTGGCAATGGCAGAGAAAAACATCAGCAGTGCCGAGGAGAACCTCCGTTGCGCACAGGTAGGCTTCAAGGAAGGTGTCATGGGATCGACCGAAGTGCTTGCCGCACAAACCGCATGGCAACAGGCGCAAAGCCAAAAGATAGACGCTCAAGTCGAGGTCAAGCTCGCACAGGTAGGCCTGGAAAAAGCGTTGGGAATTTTACAATAGACCGTTTATAAACATTAGCATAAATACCAATAGGAATGAGTGCAAAGAGCCAACACAGAAACATACTTCTTGCGGTAATGGGATTTGCCATTGCCGTGTTAATAGTCGCCATCATAGGCTTCTTCACGTTAGGCAAGACCGACGAGGTGATACAAGGCGAAATAGAAGTCGCTGAATACAGGGTAAGTTGCAAACTGCCCGCACGTGTGGTAGAGATTCGCGTCAAGGAAGGCGATTTCGTACACAAGGGCGACACCCTCGCCATACTTGAGATACCAGAGGTTAGTGCCCAAGAGAAAGTGGCACAATCGGCTGAGGCAACAACCAAGGCCCTTAGCGACCTCACAGAGGAAGGCACACGTAGAGAGGCCATACAGAGCGCAGAGCAACTCGTCATGCAGGCAAAAGCCGCCACTGACGTTGCGAAGAAGACCTACGACCGCATGCAAAACCTCTTCAACGAGGGCGTGATGAGCCAGCAGAAACGCGATGAGGCAAAAGCCGCTTGGGAGGTGGCTCTTGCACACGAGAACGCCATGAAGAGCCAATATGAAATGGCCAAGCACGGCGCGAGGACTCAAGAGAAGAAGGCGGCGCAAAGTCAAGTCAACGCAGCCAAACACGCCGTTGACGTAGTAAGCTCCATACTGAAAGAGACAGTGCAAGTGGCAGCCGTGGATGGTGAGGTGAGCGATATCTATCCTAAGGAAGGCGAGCTTGTGGGAATGGGCTCGCCCATAATGAGCATCTCAATGATGCAAGACATGTGGGGAACGTTCAACGTGCGCGAGGACCAACTCAACGGACTGAAGGTTGGCGACACGTTCACGGCTTTCTCGCCAGCGTTCAACAAGGAACTGAAACTGAAGGTATCTGAAATAAAAGACGAGGGTTCGTATGCCGTATGGAAAGCCACGAAGAGCAACGGTCAATACGACCTCAAGACTTTTGAGGTCAAGGCTCGCCCAATAAACCCATTCGACGGTCTTAGACCCGGAATGTCATTGATAGTGAAGAAGTGAACTTTATAGAAATCATAAAACGCTTCTACCGCATATTTGTCCGCGAGCTGGTCATTATGTGGCGGCATCCCATCTACGGTTTCTGCACCCTGGTGTTTCCTCTCATGGTGGTGGCGTTCTTCACCACTTTGATGAACGAAGGCGAGCCCGTGGAGATGCCCGTGGGAGTTGTCGACCAAGACAACACCCATGTCAGCCGTGCCATGATTCGAAAGCTTGACGGTTTCCAAACGACTCATGTCGTGGGGCATTATGCCAACATGAACGACGCGAGAAACGCAATACAGCAAAACAAGATATACGCCTTCTTGCTCATTCCCAAGGGGACGACAGACAAGTTGCTCAACTCTGAGCAACCAAAAATATCGTTCTATTACAGCAACGTAACTCTTGTGGCAGGCTCATTGCTCTTCCGTGACCTCAAGACGGTGTCTGCCTTGGGCTCCGCGGCAGTAGGCTCAGCCAAATTGTCGGCATTAGGAAAGACGTCCAAGGAAATCAGGACTTTCCTTCAACCAATCACCATTGACCTTCACATGATTGGCAACCCATGGGCAAGCTACAACATATACTTGAGCACCGCAATGGTGCCTGGTGTCTTGATGGTTTTCGTCTTCCTGCTTGTGCCTTATTCGATCGGCACAGAGCTGAAATTTCATCGTTCAAAGCAATGGATGAGAATGGCAGACAACAACATACATGTTGCAATAGCCGGTAAGATACTCCCACAGACGCTGCTTTTCACCCTTGTGATGTGGTGTTTCGAGTTCTACATATTCTATGGACTTGGTTTCCCGCATCCTGGAGGGGTAGTGCCAATCATGTTGTTGGGCTTTCTGTCGATATTGGCTTGCCAATGTTTTGGCATCTTCATATTTGGTCTCATGCCATCCCTACGATTGGCAATGTCGGTATGTTCCCTATGGTCTGTTATCAGCTTCTCCGCAAGTGGAGCCACCTTCCCGGTGTTCGCCATGGATTCCATGATACAGTCGCTGGCGCAACTGTTCCCGCTTCGCCATTACTACATGATATATCAGATGTGCATATTCAACGGCTATCCATTGAGCTACGCATGGTTCAATTTCATGGCATTGGCCATGTTCATATGCCTTCCGATATTCACTATCAGCAACATCAAGAAAGCGATGCTCGTTTACGTTTATATACCATAATAAATGAATAGAGACAGCCTGTTTTTCAGAATCAAGCAAGGGATCCAAGACTCCTGCTACATCATGGTGGAGGAGATACGCAACGAGTTCCGCGATGAGGGATTGCTCATCTTCTGCGTACTCGTTCCGTTGCTCTATCCCCTACTCTATTCGTGGATATACAACAATGAGGTGGTACGCGACGTGCCTGTGGCAGTGATAGACCTTAGCCATAGCAACGCCTCGCGCGAATTCATTCGCATGGTAGACGGTAGCCCTGACACGAAAGTGGCATATTATTGCATGTCGCTCGACGAGGCCAGGGAACTTACGGGCAAACAACAAGTCCACGGCACCATCTTCTTCCCAAGAGATTTCGAGATAAAGCTAAGACGCGGTGAGCAAGCCACCGTTAGCGTGTATTGTGACATGAGTCTGATGCTCACATACAAGGCCATATACCAAACCACCCAGGCAGTGGCATCGAAAATCAACTCGGGCATACAAATCAGCAAAAGCATGGGATTCACAAACCGAGACGACGAAATCTCGACAAAGCCTCTCGACTTTGACGAAGTGCCCATCTTCAACAACACCTCAGGCTATGGCAACGCCATCCTGCCAGCAGTATTGATACTCATCTTGCAACAAACGTTGCTCCTTGGCATCGGACTCTCGGCAGGCACGGCACGCGAGAAAAACAAATTCCAAAATCTCGTGCCAATAGAGAAGCACTACAACGGCATCTTCCGTATAGTGTTAGGAAAGAGCGGTGCTTACTTCGCACTATACATGGTCATGGCAGCCTACATGACTCTTTGCGTGCCAAGGATGTTCCATTTCGTGTCACTCGTCACTGCACAAACGCTCATAGGCTTGATGGTGCCATATTTGTTGGCAGTGATATTCTTTGGACTGACAGTTTCGTGCCTGGTAAGGTATCGTGAGAACGTGATGTTGCTCGTGGTGTTTACGTCGGTGCCACTGCTTTTCCTTACCGGTGTGAGTTGGCCACAGTCAAACATTCCTTGGTTTTGGGAGGCATTCTCGTGGTTGTTCCCTTCCACATTTGGCGTGCGTGGTTTCCTGCGTATCTCATCAATGGGAGCCACATTGCCCGACATTAGGGTGGAATATCAAGCCCTTTGGATTCAAACCCTCCTTTACTTCTTTACGGCTTGCCTCGTCTACCGCTACCAGATCATCCTCTCGCACAAACGCGCGAGAGCAAGGCTCAAGCAAATCGAAGAAAGTAAAAAGGCAGCCAAAAAAGCCGAATAAAACAAACAACGCAGCCTTAATAGGCTGCGTTGTTGTTTTATTTTCCTGCTATTTGATCGTCTTCTAGATAAATTATGTCGAGGCATCTAGATTGCCATTGCCCTTGCCAAGGCTCCTCCAGCCCACACGAATATAAGGCCAAGGGCAAAACTGCCTACAAGGTAAAAGAAAAGGCAAAGATAGTCTTGATTGTTTGCCAACGACAGGTTCTCATTCATAAAGGTGGAGAAGGTGGTTAATCCACCACAAAAACCAGTGGTCAAGAGCAAGCGCGACTGTGGCGAAAGCCATGACAACGTTGATGGCAAGCTTGAGACAAAACCTATCAGCATGCAGCCAAGCAGGTTGACTATAAATGTTGCCAAAGGAAACGAGGAGGCGCAAAACGCACCTACAAGTTTTGACACAAGGAAACGACTTCCTCCACCAAAGAAGCTACCGATGCCAACAATAAAAAAGTCTCTTAATATGTTCATAACCAATTTCATTATTCAAACGGTGCCCGGAAATCACAGCCTTCTTTCCAACGTGAGCAGCCATAAGCCGTATTTCCTTTCATGATACGCCCCTGTTTGCACTTCGGGCATACGTCGCCATCCTTTACTTTTATTGTTTTTGTCTTTCGCGCTTTCTTCACAGTTGGCTTTGCAGTCTGCTTAGCATTTGGCTTCTCGGCAGACTTCGCCTTCTCTTTCGGCTTGCTGTCTTCGCCATAGGCAATCTGTTGACCAGAATTATCATGCATCACGTCGTTTACTATTCTCGCGACCTGCTCTTTCAGCTCGTTGATAAACGTTGCTGCATCATACTCATTCCGCTCTATCTCCCGAAGCTTCTTCTCCCAGATGCCAGTCAACTCCACACTCGTTAGCAACTTCTCGTGAATAGTGTCTATGAGCTGAATGCCCGTGGGTGTGGCAACGAGGTTTTTCTTGTCACGGCGGATATAATGTCGCTTGAAAAGAGTCTCTATAATGCCAGCACGCGATGATGGACGACCAATGCCGTTTTCTTTCATGGCGGCAGAGAGTTCTTCGTCGTCAACAAGCTTACCAGCAGTCTGCATCGCTCTGAGGAGTGAGGCCTCGGTGTAGTGCTTTGGCGGCACCGTCATCTTCTCGGTGAGGGTTGGCTTGTGCGGTCCCGACTCTCCCTTGACAAAAGAGGGAAGTATCTTGTCTGCCGTATCGTTCTTTGCTGAAGAATCGCTCAAGTCGTCTTTGGAGTAAACGGCTCGCCACCCTTGCGACAATATCTCCTTGCCCGATGCCTTAAACTCCACCTTGTCTACCTTTCCCACTACTGAAGTGGTCGAGAACTGACAATCTGGATAAAACGCGGCAATGAATCGTCGGGCTATCAAGTCGTAAACTTTCTTCTCCACGTCGGTCAAACCTGATGCCACTTGTCCCGTGGGGATGATGGCATGGTGGTCGGTCACCTTCGACGTGTCGAAGACGCGCTTAGACTTTGGCAAGGTCTTGCTTATTGCCGCAAGATTCTTTATCATCTCAAGATAAGGCTTCTTGCCAGCCTCTGCATATTGGCTCACGCCATTCAGTATGCCTGGACATTTAGGGTAAATGTCGTCGGAGAGATACTGAGTGTCTACACGCGGATAAGTGGTGAGTTTCTTCTCATAAAGCCCTTGTATAAGGTTGAGCGACATCTCAGCCGAGAAGCCATACTTACGGTTGAGGTCTACCTGCAGAGACGTCAGGTCATAGAGTTGCCTTGCCGGCTCCTTGCCTTGCTTTTTCTGCACAGATACTATCTCGAAAGGCTTGCCCTCAATCAATGAGAACGCGCTTTGACCCTCCTCTTTGGTTGTGAACTTGCCCGACGTGGCGGTGAACAGCGTATCGCGATAAACGGTGGAAAGCACCCAATAAGGCTCGGGCTTGAAATTGTCTATCTCCTTCTGCCTGTTCACTATCAGCGCGAGCGTTGGCGTCTGCACCCTGCCAATGGAGAGCACCTGGCCAGATTGCTGCCTATACATAAGAGTATAGAGACGCGTGCAGTTCATGCCCAAGAGCCAGTCGCCGATGGCACGGCTAAGCCCCGCGAGGTAAAGCCGGTCATAGTGCTTCTGCTCCTTCAAGTTGGCAAAGGCTTCGCGTATCGCCTCATCAGTCTGCGACGATAGCCATAGGCGCTTCACGGGACACTTCACTTGAGCCATCTGCATCACCCAACGCTGAATGAGCTCACCTTCCTGTCCGGCATCACCGCAATTCACTATCTCGTCGGCATTGGCATAAAGTTTCGCTATAGTCTGAAACTGCTTCTCGATGCCACGGTCGGGAATAAGCTTCAAGCCAAACCGTTGCGGTATCATTGGCAATGCCGCCAAGGTCCAATAGCGCCAGTTGCCCTCATAGTCGTTGGGCTCTTTCAGCTCACAAAGGTGACCGAAAGTCCACGTCACCTGGTAGCCGTTGCCCTCCATGTATCCGTCACGCGAGGCGTTGGCTCCAAGGATACGCGCGATGTCACGAGCAACGCTCGGTTTCTCTGCTATACAAACTATCATGAGTTTTCTCTTTGGTGCAAAGGTACAAAAAAATAAAGGGAGAGCTAACGTTTAGCACTCCCTTTAATAGATGTATTTTACAAATAGCGTCCGAACAGTTGTCACTTCATCGGCTTCTATTTGCACGCTTATTGAGCGTTTCGCAGCTCGTGGTTACTGTTTTTATTTCTGCACAGTCTTCTTGCCGTTGATTATCACGATGCCTTTGTAGTCTTTGCCCACGCGCTGACCAGCGAGGTTGTAGATGGCATCGTTTGCAGGTTTCTTGTTCTCCGAGATGTTGCTTATGCCTGTTGATGAATCGCTGAGCATGTAGAGCATGGGCATTGTGTTACCATCTTTCAGCTCTTTAACAGCACCAAATTTGTCTGGCTGTCTTGTGATACCCAAGACAATGAAGCGACCATCCATGGCAATCTTGAACGTGCCGTCTGACTGTGGCTCTATCGTGAAAGAAGATTTTTCGCCAGCACGGGCTGTGATTTGGCTGGTTTCGCTATTGAGACTCAGGTAGCGGTCCTGGCTGTCCTTGATGGTGTAGCCCTTGTCTGTCTTCTCAATCGTGTATGTGCCAGTGTAGGCAGGATCCACCTTCAGTTCATCAACATAACCCTCAACGCTTTCTGTCGACATGACACCGTTACCCGCAGTGCCCGTCTTGTCCATATACTGTGCGTAGTATGTCTTGTTTTCGCTCTGAGCCACAATGAGATACTTCTTTCCAGACTCAATGGTGGTCACCTTCTTGTAAGTGGCTACCGACTCCTTGGCAGCCACGTTGATGGTGCAGGTGGCTGTGCCAGCGTTATACTGGTCATTGGCAGCAGCCTTGGCTGTGATGGTCGCTGTGCCAGCAGCCTTGCCCGTCACGCTGATTTTTCCGTTGGCATCTACGGTAGCCACCTCCTCGTTGTCGGAGGAGAACGTCACGGCGGCAGTGGTCTGCTTGGTGAACGTGGGGGCGTTGAACACGTCGCCAATGGTGTAGTCTACGCTCTTGGCAGAGAATCGCAACGCCGGAGACTTCTTAGAGCCGTCTGCCACCTTGTAGATATTGATCTTCTTGATGGTTGAGTAATGTGCCAGCACTTTCAGCGTGAATGTAGTGCCAGCCACCTGATAGTTCTCATCGATGTCATATGTGTTGGAGATGTTGGCATCGTAGCCTGTCGTCTGCGTGCTTACTGGCACATTTCCCACGTAAATGTTTTGTGCCAACTTCGCATGGTTGTTCCAGCCTCCAACAATTTCAATCTTTGAGACGGCAAAGTCGAAAGCCGGCAATGTGAGAGTGGCCTCATTGGTTCCGAATATCAAGCAGTTGTGTGCCTTAGAGTCATACCGATAGTCTCCAGTGGTACCAACATGAATGTTTACGGTGTAGCCATTGTAGGTGTAAGAGGCATCGCCTGTCGTTCTCTCGGTCGGGATGTTCCATCCGTTGGTAGAGAAGTCAAGCGTGACTTGCTGCGCTGCCATTTTGCCACAAATCAGCATCAGCACCGCAAAGAATGCAAAGCGTAGAGTTTTGTTCATAATAAAGTATTTTGATGATTAATTCTAGATATAGGACACCCGACACCAGTGTGTAATATATTCTTGCAAAATTAGGGCATCTTTTCTTATTTCGGAGCAAACGAAGTGATTATTTAACAATACTTAATTATATAGCTTTTAATTGGATAACAACATAGCCCCTGTAGGTGTGCGCATAATTCATTATATTTGGTTGAAATACGCGCGCCCTACAGGGGCTTTTTATGATACTTGATGAAACGCTATCCAAATGGAGTAATGAGTAGCGAGCCACACCTTGAAAGCAAGCCTCTCGGGTTGCTACTTGATGGGGTGCTTCTGCGCGTCGCCCAAACCAGCTTGTACGAAATAGGTCTTGCCGTCGGGCTTCTTGCCAAGCAGACAGTTTTGCAGATAGCGTTTGCCTCCGTTCTTGGTCACGATGGCAATCTTCATGCTGTAACCCATTATGCGATAGGGATATTTAGACTCTTTCTGCGTTGTCCACGAACTGGTAAGGAAGATAACCTTTTCAAATTCGCCGCCCGCAAACTCTTTCGCAGCCTTGGTGCCCTCGGTGCGCGTCTTGGCATCGACAGTCACGCCCTTGGGTTCTGCCACGGGCGTGCCGTTATCACTTTGGAAAGCGTGGGTAAGCTCGCCTATCGTGGGCGACTCGATTTTGAGTTTCAAAAGTCGCAGCTGGTCGTCAGCCGGCTTGTCGTCACGTTTGGCTATGACCTCGTTTATCAGCGTGGTGAGCACATGGTGATTGAGCAGTCGCGAGAACGATGTGGCATTGGTGGCGGAGATTCCGGCAGCCAGTTCGTTGGCGAGCTTGAGCAGGTTTTCCATCGGTGTGTAGGTCATCACCATCTCATAGCCGAGAGCCGTGCGCTTCCACTTCATGTCCTTGTAGTCGGACGCAAGGATGGCATTGTCGTTGACCGTGCCAGAGAATTCGTCTTTCATGCAATAGGTATAGCTTGCCCTGAGCACGAGGTTCTCGAAGAGCGTATATACGTACATGAATTCCTTGAGAGCCGTCTCCGATTTCGGGTCGGCAACGAAGCGCAGCGTCCACCAGTTGGCCACAAGTTCATCAGCAGGCACCACGATTTGCATGTTGGAAAGCGACACGGGTGCATATTCACTCATTTCGTAAACGGGTCGCATCACCTTCTGTGAGTTCCAGAAATAGGAGAAGAGCTGCCTGTAGGCATTTGCCGAAGTGTTTTTGCCGATGCCATAGAAGCGACGGGCGTCGGCAGTGTAATAAGGTTTGTAAAGCGAATAGTCGGCCAATTGCTCAAAGCAGGCGTGTATCTGCCCTATGCTCTTGGTGAAGCCCTTTTCCACCGTTGTGTCGTTGGCCTGCGGGTCGGCTGCCAAAGCCTCCTTGCTCAGCTTATAAGTCTTGTCGGGATTGAACCCCGGCTGTTCGTTACTGCTGGATGACGTTTCAATTCCAGCGGCAGCTTTTGCTTTCTTTGTCGCCTTGCTTTTGGTCTCGTCCACTTTGTTTTCAACCTCATTCTTCACTTTCTCCTTTGCGGAGTTCTTTGCCTTTTTGAGCAGATTGCCAAACTGTGCGTTTGACGTTGTGCAGCAAGCCAACATGAAGGCTATTGCCACGAATGTTCTTGTTGTTGTTTTCATATGTTAGAGTTTTGATACTATTTACCTTCTGACCGCCCATGCCGTGACACAATGACTGAAACGAAGCCATGCCACCGCATAGCCTGACACTTGGCATATCTTTTGGTTCCTGCTGCAAAATTAGCACGAAAAGATGCCTTAAGGTTGGATATTTTTTACAAAAAATTGTATATTCTGCTCATTCTGCGGCAACTATTCCGAAATAGCAACAATCAAGAGTCATTTCCGTCCCCAAACACTTGGATGGCGCTCAACAATTGCACAAAATGAGAAAAATGAGAAATAAAGCGCGTGAAAGCCACAAAGAACCAATGGTTTTTCGTAACTTTGTTGACCGAAAGAAAACATATGATATTACCACAAAGATATTATGAAAGTCGGTCTTTTCATACCATGCTACGTTGACGCGCTCTACCCTTCGGTCGGCGTTGCCACATATAAACTACTAAGACATTTCGGCATCGACGTCAACTATCCCGAGAAGCAAACTTGCTGCGGCCAGCCCATGGGCAACGCGGGGTTTGAGAAGATGGTCAAGCCTCTCGCCGACAAGATGGAGGCATTGTTCAAGGATTTTGATTACGTCGTGGCTCCATCGGCATCGTGCGCCGCCTATGTGCGACTTTATCACCCCCAGTTGCCAAAATGCGGCAACGACCACTTCACGGTACCAAGGAAGACAATGGACATAGTGGAATTCCTCCACGATGTGCTGAAAATAAAGGAGCTTCCAGGAGAGTTCCATCATGCCGTCAGCGTGCACAACAGCTGCCACGGCGTAAGGGAGCTCGGCCTGTCGTCTCCGTCGGAAAGAAACATCCCGTCATACAACAAGATAATAGACCTTCTCAAGCTCAAGTCGGGCATAACGGTTTATGAGCCCGACCGCAAGGACGAGTGCTGTGGCTTCGGCGGCATGTTTGCCGTGGAGGAGCCCGATGTCTCCACCAGGATGGGCGAAGACAAGATAATGCGACACATGGCAACAGGGGCTGAATACGTCACGGGACCCGACTCGTCGTGCCTCATGCACATGCAAGGCATAGCGAAAAAAGAGCACAAGAACATCAAGTTTATTCACGTAGCGGAGATATTAGCAGCAGGATTATGAGCACAGAGCATTCAAGGAGAGCTAAAGACATTCTTAAGAACCATGACAAGGTGACGCGCCACGACACAACCTTCTGGAGCGTGCGGCAGGGCCACGACCGCATGATGCACGGCCTGCCAGAATGGGAATCGCTACGCGACCACGCCTCGCAGATAAAGAAGCACACCATAACGCACCTCGCCGAC
Source organism: Lachnospiraceae bacterium (assembly GCA_963588155.1). Taxonomy (GTDB): domain Bacteria; phylum Bacteroidota; class Bacteroidia; order Bacteroidales; family Bacteroidaceae; genus Prevotella. The sequence continues at coordinate 19,142 of CAVAGT010000001.1, forward strand.
TACCTTGAGCAGTTCTCCTCGCAGCTGGAGAGCAGAGGAGTGATAGTGCACTGGGCAAAAGACGCGGAGGAGCTAAACGCGACCGTCTACGACATACTTAAAAGTCACGACGTGAAGAAGATGGTGAAGTCGAAGTCGATGCTCACTGAGGAATGCGGCCTCAACCCTTATCTCATAAGCCGTGGCATCGACGTGGTAGAGACCGACCTTGGCGAGAGAATCTTGCAGCTCATGAAGCGCGAGCCCGCCCACATCGTAATGCCCGCCATCCACATCACCAAGGAAGAGGTGGCACAGTGTTTCGAGAAAGAAGGCATCAGTCCCGAGAAAGGCAACTGCGACCCTACATATCTCACCTATTGTGCCCGCAAGAGCCTTCGCCACGAGTTTGAGGAAGCGCAAGCGGGTCTCACCGGCTGCAACTTCGGCGTGGCAAAGACTGGCGACATCGTGGTATGCACCAACGAGGGCAACGCCGACATGTCTACGTCGATGCCTAAACTGCACATCGTCACCATGGGCATAGAGAAACTCGTGCCCGACTACGACTCGCTCGCCGTTTTCCAGCGTCTGCTCTGCCGTTGCGGCACGGGGCAGCCCACCACCACCTTCACCTCCCACTTCCGCCAGGCAAGGCCGGGAGCCGAGATGCACGTGGTGCTGCTCGACGGATGGCGAAGCGATGCCGTAGCCGATTCTGAGCATTGGCAGACGCTGAAATGCATTCGTTGCGGAGCCTGCATGAACACCTGCCCCGTGTATCGCCGCTCCACGGGCGCGAGCTACACATTCTTCATACCCGGGCCTATCGGCATCAACCTCGGCATGCTGAAAGACCCACGCCGCTATTCCGACAACGTGTCGGCTTGCTCGCTCTGCATGAGTTGCGACAACGTATGCCCCGCCGAAGTCGCCCCCGGCTCACAGGTTTACGTATGGAGACAGAGCCTCGACAGTATTGGCAAGGCCAACAAAATGAAGAAAATGATGTCGCAAGGCATGAGCGTCCTTTTCAATCATCCGTCGCTCTACAACACGGCTGTTGGTTTCGCACCACTCGCCAACTATGTGCCCGACTCAATGACCCACTTCTCCAACCTCAACCCGTGGGGCATAGGCCATAGCATGCCAGAGTTCGCGCCGAAGAGTTTTCACCAATTGTGGAAACACATCAAGAAATAACCCCCTACCCTTTCATTACAGGAAGGTCAAAAAAGAGATGAACCCCGAGAGTTTACGAATCAAACTCCCGGGGTTCATCATATATAGAGCAACGTGAAATACCAACCAATCCATTCTTATTCGCTCACCACCAGCGTCTTGCCTTCAAGCCGCACCTTGGCCTTGCCCATCTGGTTGAGCATGGCGACCACGTCCTGAACCTCAGCCCCTCGCTCGCACACAAAATGGGTTATGCCTGTCATGGCATCGCGGTTTTCGAAACGAACTTCAAGATTATAGTTGTGGGCTATGTCGGCAACTATCTCTGATAGCGGCAAACGGTCATAGTAGAGGTAGCCATCGCGCCAGTTGGTGTAGGGCAGCAAATCAACCTTCTTCGAGGTCACGCCGTCGCGTCCGCACGCCACCTGGTCGCCAGGGGTCATGCGGTGGCTATAGCCAGGCGATGCCACACCCACGCAACCCGAGACGAGCGTCACGGTGACACCATGGGTGCCGTGGGTGTTAACGTTGAACTCCGTGCCATATACCGTGGTGCTCACGTCGCCAGCCTGTACCACAAAGGGATGCTCGGCATCGTGCTTCACCTTGAAGTAGGCCTCACCATCGATGATGACCACACGCTTGTCGTTGATATAATGAGGCGAGAACGACAATTCGCTTCCCGCATGTACATAAGCTATCGAACCGTCGGGCAGGATGATGTCTGCGCTGCAACCATAGGGCACTGAAAGCAGTCGTGGCTTGGCATCGGCTTGCTTGAGCATATATGCCTCGCGCGGTATGGCAAGACGGGTGCTTGTCGATGTGAAGGCTTGGGTGGTGTCTGAGCCGTTGCTTATGGTGGCATGGCGGGCATGACGCGCCGCCGTGGTCATGGCAAGACGCTTGGGCAACTGCGTTTCATCGCCGTCGACGGTTTGGTAACGGAGAATGAAAACCGCAAGAAGCGAAGCGGCAACGGCAAGCAACGAGCCGACAACGGCAATACGCCTTCCGCTCAAGGCGCGAGCGTGGGCTTTCATGGCATCATCGGTCTCGCCTTCTGCATGACGGGCCTTGAACATGGCGAGCCTTTGCTCCACGTCTATCGGACGGCACTGCTTGAGCAGGACGGTCTTCAAGTCGGCCATGTCCTGCCATGTGGCATCGTCATTATATATATGTGTGTCTTGCATTTTTCCTGGTTTCTTATTCATTATACGCACGACAACCTCAAAAGGGTACGGCGTTATGATTTTTTAGATTTTTGTTTTCTCCTTTCTCTCCCTTATTATGCGCAAAGCCCTCATAATGTGCTTCTTTACCGTATTGACGCTAATCTGCATCTTCTCTGCCACATCCTTATATTTCAAGCCGTCAACATAGCACGCCACAAGTATGCTGTGGGTAGGCTCGCCCATGCTGTCGAGCACCTCTTCCACTATTCGCTCGCGCTCCTCTTGCAGGTCATATTCCATTGCCTCGATATATCTCGCGCTGTGTGCCGCCACATAGTCGGCATATTGCACCTTCTGTTTGTCATGGCGAAGCTTGTCTATGCACCTGTTGCGCACTTGGGTGTAGAGCAAAGCGCGCACGGTGCTCTCACGAACCTCAGAGAGGTTGCCCCACAATTGCTCAAAGACCCCCGACACGATATCGTGGCAGTCGTCATCGTCGGGCACATACCTGAGCGCAAAATAATATAGCGGCTCATAATATTCCCGAAACAGCGAGTCGAAGTCTATGGTTGCGATATTTTGTGTCATCTTTTTTGTAAAAGCATAGGCAAAGGTAACATTTTTTACCCAATCACGCAATTTTTCTATCAAAAGCGTACCCTTAATTTTAATTCATACGTATAATATCAAAACAAAGTTAACATATAATAAGAGAGAGTATTTATTGAAAGAATGCTTATGAAACACAAATGCGAGAAATGGCTGTTGGCCATAGTGTTGCTCATCAGTTCGTTGCCAATGTTGGCCCAGAACGGTGTGCGGCTGTCCATGACCTTCCGCAACGAGCCTCTTCCCTCTGTATTTCTGAGGCTTGAACAAAATTCGAGTTGCAAATTCCTGTTCACCTATGAAGATGTGAACGAGTATCGTGTCAACGGCGCGGTGAAAGACGCCACATTGTTGCAGATAGTGGACTACGTCCTCAAGGGCAAGCCACTCCACTACACCGTCAACGGCAAGTTCATCAACATTGTCAAGGGCAAGAAGGCTGACGACAAGGTCGAAAAAAACAAGATGCGCACGGTGGGCGGATATGTCTACGACGAGAAGACCAAAGAACCCATCATAGGGGCACAGGTCAAGATTGTAGGCACCAACATCGTGACCGTGACCGACATCAACGGCGCGTTCTCCTTCGACTACTATCTCCATGGCAACCAGCAATTGCAAGTGAGCTATGTAGGCATGCAGACAAGCGTTGTGCCCTTGAAAGGCCAGATGAAAATCGCGATGAAGGAGGATTCGAAGACCTTGCAAGACGTGGTGGTAACCGGCATCTTCCGCAAGGCAAAGGAGAGCTACACCGGAAGCGTGAGCACGGTGAGCAAAGAGCAGCTGCAGCAGTTTCGCGGGCAGAATCTCCTGCAAACGTTGAAAAACGCGGATGCCAGCATCAACTTCACCATCGACAACGTAAACGGCTCCAACCCAAACAACCTGCCCAACATCAACATCCGTGGCAACTCGTCGCTGCCTATGAGCGTGGAGGCGTTCAACTCTGGCGAGAAGAACAACCCCAACACGCCACTTGTCATAATGGACGGTTTTGAGATCTCCCTCCAAAAGCTCATGGACTACAACGACGAGGAGATAGAGAGCATCAACATCTTGAAGGATGCCGCCGCGACCGCCATCTACGGCAGTAAGGGCGCAAACGGCGTCATCGTGATTGTGTCGAAGCAACCGGAGCCCGGCAAACTGAAGGTCAACGCCGAGGTGGGCTTGCAGCTGGAGCTTCCCGACCTCTCAAGCTACAATCTGATGAACGCCGCCGAGAAACTGGAACTGGAGCGCAGGGCAGGACTTTACGATCATCGCTACTCCACCTCAAGCAACAGCAGCTCGTTTGACTTGCTCTACAAGGAAGCATACAACAAGCGTCTGCGCGCCGTGCTCTCAGGGCAAAACACCAACTGGCTCACCAAACCACTGCGCAACGGCGTGGGTTCACGCTATAACCTGAGGTTTGAGGGCGGCAGCAAGGAGTTTCGTTGGGCCACAGACTTGCAATACAAGGACACGGAAGGTGCCATGAAGGGAAGCTACAGAAAGAACTTCAACGGTGCTATAACCTTGATGTACAAATACAAGAACCTGACCTTCAGAAACTACACTTCCGTGGGTGTCAACAATGCGAAGGAAAGTCCTTACGGCTCCTTCAGCAACTATGCCCAGCTTGAGCCCTATGACTCGCCATACGACAGCGAGGGCAATATACGCAAGCTCCTGGACCCATTCACCAGCTTCAACTCAAGCCCGGAGAACCCACTCTACAACGCCACATTAGGCTCGTTTGACAAGTCTAACTACCTGGAAATAACCAACAACTTCTCGATAGAGTGGAACATCCTGCCCGAACTGACATTCAGGGGACAGGTAGGCATAACCAAGAACGACACGGAGACCAACTATTTCCGCTCTCCTGACGACAGTTACTATACCAACTCAAGTACGGGATCAGAATACCAAACTGGCGAGGGATTCCTGCGTCGTGGACTTTACCGCTACGGCAACGGCAAGACCTTCTCTTACAACGCCAACGCCACACTGTCTTACAACAAGATCTTCGCTGACGTTCACTCCCTCTACGCGGGCGTCAACTGGACAGCCGAGCAGAGCAACTACGACAGCTTCAGCGCGACTTTCGAGGGCATTGCCAACGACGACTTGGCAAAGATCGCCAACGCGAGAAACTACTCAAAGACCGAGCTTCCGTCGGGCAGCAACTCCAAGATGCGCTATTTCGGTGTCACGGGCAACGTGAACTATACCTACAACAACAAATACTACATAGACCTGTCTTACCGCGTAGATGGCAACTCCTCCTACGGCAGCTCTAAAAAATACGCTTCCTTCTGGAGCACCGGCATTGGCTGGAACGTGCACAACGAGGCGTTCCTGAAAGGCAACAAGGTGGTGAACATGCTGAGGTTCAAGGCTTCGTATGGTGAGACCGGCGCGGCAAGCGGAGCGTCGGAGACAGATGCCTATACATATTATAAATATGTGACCGACAACCGCTACATGAGTTGGATGGGCGCAGTGCTCGGAGGATTCGGCAACCCCAATCTCAGTTGGCAGAACACCAAGGAGCTGAACATCGGCACCGAGTTCGGATTCTTCGACAACCGCATCAAGGGTAGTTTCGAGGTCTACACCAAGCGTACCGACAACCTCCTCTCCTCCATGAGCATGCCTTTGTCGATGGGTTTCAGCACATATCGCGCAAACATCGGCGAGGTAGAGAACAAGGGCTGGGAAGGAGCCTTGCAGGTGTATGTACTGAGAGACGAGGCGCGCCGCCTCAACGTGATGATAGGAGGTCAGCTCGTATACAACCACAACGAGATAACCAAGCTCTCCGACGCCATAAAGCAGCAGAACGAGACTTATATGCAGAAAGACGCCGACGACGATGACGCCTCGGGCATACAAAACCTCTTCTATGAGGGCAAGCCACAAAACGCCATCTACGCCGTGAGGTCGCTTGGCATAGACCCTAGCACGGGTAAGGAGATCTACCTCGACAAGAACGGCAACATAACCGACCAATGGAAAGCGTCCAACAAGGTCTACTGCGGAAGCAGCGACCCCCTCTACCGTGGCAACCTCAACATGATGGTGCAATGGAGAGACTTCACCTTCAACGCCTCCTTCGGCTACTACTGGGGCGGAAAGACCTACAACTCTACCCTGCGCGACCGCGTGGAGGTGACGCTCAACAGCATCGCAAGCTACAACGTGGACAAGCGAGTGCTTGAGCAGCGTTGGTACCAGGCTGGCGACGTGGTGTTCTTCAAGAAGCTCAGCAACGAGAGCTCAAAAGCCACGTCAAGGTATGTCATGGACAACAACGTGCTGGAGCTGCAAAGCGTCAGCCTGCAATACAAGTTGCACGGCAACTGGCTGACCAAAAACCTCAAACTGCAAAGCGCGATATTCGCCATCAACATGAGCGACCTCTTCCATTGGGGCACGATACGCATGGAGCGCGGCACGAGCTATCCTTACGCCCGAAACGTGCAGGGAAGCATAAAGTTACTTTTTTAATCAGACACCATAACCATGAAGAAATATCTTTTCCACATTGCCATGCCCGTCGTGGCCCTCGCCTTGCTCTCCACAAGTTGCAGCGACTGGCTCGACGTGCGCGGTGAGAACATACAGAAAGAGCAGGACCAATATGACAGCTACAAAGGCTTTCGCGACGCTCTCGTGGGTTGCTACATGACCATGGGCTCTGCCGACATCTACGGCGAGAAGCTGACCATGACCGACATCGAAAACCTTGCCGACAATTGGTATTGCACCTCATCGTATGAGACGCAGGCTCCTCTGCAATATGAGCTCAGCAACCACAAATACGACAAGGACGAGGCGCGCGCGGCCATAAAGACCATATATGGCACGCTTTTCACAACCATATCCTCTGCCAACGTGCTGCTCAAGGGCCTGACAGAGAAAGGCGGCAACATCCCCTCGGCCAATACCCGCGACATGATAGAGGGCGAGGCTCTGGCCATACGCGCCTTCTGCCAGTTTGACATTCTCCGGCTCTTCGGCCAACTGCCACAAGGAGGAACGAAGAAAGTGTCACTGCCCTACAGCTATACGACGAGCATCGACGAGATGCCGAAATACTACGATTTCGACTCCTACGTCGCCAACCTCACCGCCGACATCGAAAAGGCAGAAACGTTGCTGAAGGCAACAGACCCGGCTATGGACACGCCTCTCAGAAAACTCAACACGTCGAGCAGCTCGGACGAGGACTTCTTGAAATACAGGCAGTCGCGCCTCAACTACTGGGCAGTGAGGGCATTGCACGCGAGGATGAATCTCTACATAGGCAAGACTCAGGAAGCCCACGACATGGCAATGGAGATAATAAACGCCAAGACCACAGACGGGTCATCGGTAATGGCGCTATGCGGCATGAGCGACCTGCACAATGGCTACAACGGCTTGCCTGGAGAATGTCTCTTCTACCTCAGCAAATACGACGTAAACACATATGCCAACAAGCTTCTCATAGGTGGAAACAACACACGCGCCAGCTACTCCAACTACCTGCTGAGCCAAGACATGCTGGCGGAGCTTTTCGCATCAATACCAAACGCCACCGCGTCGCACAACAGGTATATCTACCTGTGGAACAGAGGATGCAAGAACGTGTCTAACGTCACCATGCCGGCACTGAAGAAGTATTGGTACGACGAGGACAACGCCAGTTCCTACGACTTGACGACCGAATACCAGATAGTGCCAATGCTAAGGATTTCGGAGATGTATCTCATAGCCATGGAGACCACAACCTCGCTGGAAGAGGCGCTGAGCCTCTACAAGACCTACATGACCGACCGCGAGTTCACGCTCTACACGCCGTTCACATCGCTCGACGAGGTGAAGGCGGAAATGGTGAACGAATATCGCCGCGAGTTCATCGGCGAAGGACAGATGTTTTATGTCTACAAGCGTCTGAACAAGACCCAAATGAAATGGAACGACAGCAAGATAACCGAGGACGACTACATCTTGCCCCTGCCGTCATCAGAATATGACCCCGACCAAAAACAGTAAGAGCAATGAAAAAGACAATAATGATGATAAGCATGGCGTTGACACTGATTGTCAATGTCTCGTGCGAGAAAGACCTGCAAGTATTCGATGACCCTACGTGCCGTTTGAACTTCTATTACGACAACGTGGAGACCACCAAGAATTTCAGGAGCGAGTATGCACAGGGCAGCTTCTCCTTCATATATAAAGGCGACGTGACACAAGACACAGTATGGGTGGAAATCGAGTCGATGGGTAAATTGTCGGCACAAGACCGTCCCATAGAGCTTGAGCAGATGGACACCACCGCCACGATGGCAGTGCCAGGCAAGCACTACATTGCCTTCAGTGATCCATCGATGGCAAAATACTACGTCATGCCGGCAGGCAAGGCTCGCACGAAGGTTCCTATTGTGATTCTTCGCGACGCATCCTTGAAGAAGGAGACCGTGGTGCTGAAATACCGCATCAAGCCCAACTCTTATTTTGAGAGCGGTTACGGCGTGTTCCAGACACGGTCGCTCGCCATCACCGACAGGCTCTCGGAACCGTCTTACTGGAAGAAGGCTTTCGACTTTGGCTATTACACCTACTCGCTCTACGACATGGTTGGTGAATGGGGTGCCGTGAAGCACCAGTTCATGATAGACGTGACGGGCAAAGCATGGGACGACGAATTCATAGAGAGCTTCATGCTGGGCGACCAAACTTATCTCAACTTCATATATGGCAAGCTGCAGACCGAACTCACGAAGACCAACGCCGAGCGTGAGGCACAGGGGCTGCCCGACTTGTGCGAGGAGGACGGCACACCGGTGTCGTTCGGATATTGAACTTATTAAAAGCAAAAGATGATGAAAAACAAGATAACGACACTTCTCATCCTTTTGTCGAGTTTCGCCCTTGGCGGATGCATCGACGACGACAGCACCTTGAGCGACAACTCCATAAAGGAGATAACCATTACGGGGCTCGAAAAAAACTATGCTGCCACCGCATACACCGGACAGCGCCTGAAAATAGAGCCTACCGTGACCGAGAGCGGCAACCTCGACTACCTATGGTATGTCATCAACTCGAAGACGGGAACGACAACGGCCGATGGCGACACCATCCAGCCCACAATCATTGGACATGAGAAAAACCTCGACTACGAGGTGAACCTCGCGCCGGGCAACTACCAGCTGCGCCTGCAGGCCACAGACAAGACAACAGGAATCAAGGCTTTCCAATATGCCTCGCTCACGGTAAGCACGGCTTTCTCGCACGGATTCTACATCATGAAGCAAACAGCCGACGGAAACACCGACATCGACGTGCTCAACGAGGACGGAACGCTCTCGCAAGACGTCCTCTTGAAGACTTCGGGCAGCGCCATGACCGGAAAGCCGCTCGACCTCTGCATACACTACAACTCTTGCTTCATCAACGACGAGACAAACGACATGGAGACGACGGACGCGGTTTCGGTGACAACGGATGCCAACAACTTCGCCATATACCGCAACACCGACCTCCAACCTATCTTCGACAGGTCGAACGTGTTGTTTGAGACCATGGATCCCAACGAGAAGGTCTACGGCTTCACCTACACCATGATGACGGGACACATAATGTTCACGTCTGCCGGACCGAGAAACGCAACCGGACCCGACTATAGCGGCAATGCCAACAGCGGAAAATACGGCAACCCGCTCAACGACATAGAGGGTGCCTCGTTCTTCTGCCACGACGTAAAGTCGTATGGTGGAGTATTTGTATGGGACAGCAAGATCCACGGACTCTACTCCATAGACTACAACGGCTATTCCTCGCCACTGCTCTACGAAGACCAAAGCGGCAGCGACGTGACGCAAAACCTCACTGGCTACGACTGCCTCGCAGCCGGCTACAACCTGATGAACGGTGAAGCCACAGCGGTGTTCATCCTCAACAACAACACGACGGGAGAGAGATACTTGTACCAAACGAAGACGTCACGTATACTGATGTACCTAAAGAGCAGGACCAAGATTCCATCCAATTTCCACCTGGCCAAAGCCAGCACCTTCTCGGTGAACGGCATGAGCGCCAAATACATCTACTGCGTCGACGACAACAAGATCTACGCTACCGTGTTCTCCGGCGACGAGTTGTCGGAAGTGGAGGTGCCCACGGAAATCCCAGCAGGGGAAACAATCACGTACGTAGGCAACCAATACTACTACACCGACGACTTCAACTACCTCGTGGTAGGCACACAGAATGGCGACCACTACAAGATCTACTTCTTCAACCTCGTGGGCGGTGCGCCCGACGGAAAGGCCGTGCTCACCGCAGAAGGTACGGGCAACGTGAAAAGCGTGAAGTATATGCACAACGGTTTCAATTCTAACTATTGGATGTTTGGATATCCGATGTATAATCAAAACAATTAAAATAAAACAACAAAATCATTGAAGCAATGAAAAAACTCATTTTCACCATTCTGGTCTCGCTCGTTGGCTTGAGCGGCACGGCACAGACCAACTTCAGAAAGATCACCTTCGCAGAGGGCATCGAGGCTGCCAAGAAGGAGGGCAAACTCGTGTTTGTAGACTTCCACACCTCATGGTGCGGCCCATGCAAGCGCATGGCAAAGGAAGTGTTCCCCAACAAGCAAGTGGGCGAATACATGAACTCGCACTTCGTGTGCCTCGCCATCGATGCCGAGAAAGGCGAAGGCGTGGAACTGGCAAAGACCTACAAGATAAAGGCATATCCCACGATGACCATTATCCGTACCGACAAGAGCGAGGCTGGAAACGTGGTAGGCTTCCGCCCGGGCACGCAGCTGATCAACGAGCTGGAACGCGTCACCAACCCCGACATGACCCTTGAGGCACTCAAGGCACGCTACGACAAGGGAGAGCGCACGCCAAAGCTCATCAACGCATACGCGTCGTTCATATATGACGATGCCTACAATAGCGGTGACCGCAAGAAATTGACGAAAGCCATGACCGAGGCAAACAGCATCGTGGAGGACTACTTCGCAAAACTCAGTTCGAAGCAAAAGCTGAACCTCGACAACAAGTTTGTGTATGAGTCTTACGCAAGAAACGTGAGCGGCCCGGTGATGCAGTTTCTCATCCATAACCTCGACAAGTTCGCACCAAGTTTCAAGGAAGAGGCAGACAGCATCATCAAGGCAAACTATAATAACAGTATAAACGAGGCCGTATGCACGGGCAATTGCACCAACGCGGGGCTCGACAGCCTCATGAACGACATCAACTTCTTGAAACTCAACCAAGACGGCAAGTATGACCTGCCTATCGCCATGGCTCGCACCTATGCCAAGGGCGACATAAACGCATATATCGACTTTGCCCACAAGAACTTCACCAAGCTGCCTTCAGATATCCGCACATTTTATGCAGAGGCTTTCGCCGAGCTGTTCAAGAACTGCGACGAAGCCACGAAGAAACGTGCCGCATGGATCGTGCGCGACGGCCTCAGCGTCTTGGCTCCCAACACGTTGTACTTCGCTTCTATGCAAATAAGACAGCTCGAGGGCGAGAACGGCTACGCCGACCCCGTGAGACCATAACAAACATGAGCCATGAGGGCATGGAAAGACCTAAAAATCATGCCCTTCGGCTTTACAGTGAAAAGACGATGGCTTTTCACTGAAATCGAATCGCCTTATCAGTGCAAAGGCAATGGCTTTACACTGATAAGGCGATCGTGTATCATGCGGCATATAAACGCACACGCCTTTGCTTTTTTTTATGACGTTTATATTTTGCGATTAGCAATAAAAAGACTACTTTTGCACGGTAAAATATAAACCATGAGCAAGAGGAGTTCAAAAAACAAGCCCAAGTCTTTCAGCGAGGCCATAGGTATAAAAGACAGATTTGAAAGTGACACGGTCAACTTCTTCGTTGGCCTTGTCATGCTCGCTATAGCCGTATACCTTGTCATCGCCATGGTGAGCTATTTAACGACGGGCCAGGCAGACCAGAGCTTACTGGAATCGCTGAAGCCAGCCGACTTTTTCAATACCAACCACGAGTTCAGCAACACGTGCCGCTCGCTCGGCGCCATTGTCGCTTATTTCCTCATTACCGTAAATTTCGGCTTGCCCGCGTTTGCCATTCCCCTATTCTTCATTCTCGCGGCGCTCAAGCTCATGAGAATATACTCCGTAAGCCTCTTGAAATGGTTCTTCTGCCTGGCAGTTGCCATGATATGGCTGTCGGCGTTTCTCGCAAAGTTCATAGCACCATTGATGGGTGACGAGGTCTATAACCCCGGCGGCATGCATGGCTTGATGTGCGTGCAAAGAATTGAGGACGTGGTGGGTACGCCCGGATTCATTGCTGTCCTCATAGTCACCGCCATAGCGTTTCTAACCTATCTCAGCCACGAGACTATTGAGGTTGTCAGAAAGATTCTCAACCCCGTGAAATATTTTAACGACAAGGTAAAGATTACAGTGAACAACCACCCCGTGACGAAAGACGGAGAGTTGCAGACCGATATCATTGAGCCTGATGCGAACACGGCAGAGAGCAATGACACGGCCAACGCCCAAGACAACAATGGCGGGACAAATCCCAACGTGGTTGACCTCACCGACTTGAGCCAGTTTGAGACAAAGTCGAAACCATCACCTGACGCCAACGAGCCACAAGCCACGGCCTCGGCTGGGCAAGGCGATGAACCTGCCGAGATGACGGTGGAGAAATCGATGGACGAGCCAAAGGCATCTGGCAGCAACATGGCAACGCTGACCGATCTCGACACGCCTATCAACCCGTGGGAGCCGTTCACGAAATACGAGTTCCCCACACTGGACTTGCTTAAGAAATACGACAGCAAACCTGTGATCGACATGGAGGAGATTAAGTCGAACAACGCTCGCATCGTGGAGGTGCTGAAGAGCTTCGGAGTGGAGATCAGCAAGATCAACGCCACGGTTGGCCCCACGGTGACGCTCTACGAGATAACCCCAGCTGAGGGTGTGAGAATAAGCAAGATACGTGGTTTGGAAGCCGATATCGCCCTTAGCCTGTCGGCACTTGGCATTCGTATCATAGCGCCTATCCCCGGCAAAGGCACCATTGGCATAGAAGTGCCGAACAAGAAACCTCAAATCGTGTCGATGGAAAGCGCGCTCAACACCAAGAAGTTCCAGGAAACGAAAATGGCGTTGCCCATGGCGTTGGGAAAGACCATCACCAACGAGGTGTTCATGGTAGACCTTGCCAAACTGCCACACCTGCTTGTGGCTGGTGCCACTGGTCAGGGTAAGTCGGTAGGATTGAACGCGATAATCACGTCGCTGCTATACAAGAAGCATCCTAATGAGCTGAAGTTCGTGCTCGTGGACCCAAAGAAGGTGGAGTTCAGCATCTACAACAAGATAGCTCCCCACTATATGGCGGCACTGCCAGAGAATGAGGACGAGCCTATCATCACCGACGTGCAGAGAGTGGTGCGCACGCTCAACTCGCTCTGCAAGCTCATGGATCATCGCTACGACATGCTGAAGCTTGCCAACGTGAAGAAGGTTGACGAATACAACGACAAGTTCATTCATCACAAGCTTAGATTGACCGACGGCCACGAGTATATGCCTTATATCGTGGTTGTAATCGATGAGTTCGGCGACCTTATAATGACCGCCGGCAAGGAGATAGAGGCACCTATAGCGCGCATAGCCCAGCTCGCCCGCGCCGTGGGCATACACATGATAATAGCCACGCAAAGACCTACCACAAGGATTATCACTGGCAATATCAAGGCCAACTTCCCTGGGCGCATGGCGTTCCGTGTGGCTTCGCAAATCGACTCACGCACCATCCTCGACCGCACTGGTGCCGACCAGCTCGTGGGACGTGGCGACATGCTCTTCCTTGGTGGTGGCGAACCCGTGCGTGTGCAATGCGCGTTCATCGACACGCCAGAAATAGAATCAGTTAACGACTTCATCGCCGCAGAGCCGGGTCCCGTAGACGCAATGGAACTGCCTGAGCCAGACGACCCCAACGGAGCAGGATTTGGCGGAGGCATTGAGGGAGACGCCAAGAACCTCGACCCATACTTTGATGAGGCAGCCCATGCGATAGTCATATCACAACAAGGCTCAACAAGCATGATTCAACGTCGCTTCTCCATAGGCTATAACCGTGCAGGACGACTGATGGACCAATTGGAGAAAGCCGGCATCGTGGGAGCGGCGCAAGGTTCAAAGCCTCGCGAGGTACTGTTGCAAGACGAGGCGAGCCTCAACGTGCATCTGGCGAGAATCCATGGCGCGTGAAGGGATAAAACATAGTTTAAACATATAGGATAACTTATTTAGGTTATGAAGAAAGTATTGTTTATCAGCATTCTGTTGACGCTTTGCATGGGCGCGTTTGCCCAAAAAAGCTCACAGGCAAAGAAAGTATTGGACAAGGCCACCGCAATAGTTGGAAGAAAGGGAGGCGCGGAGGCCAATTTCTCGGTGTCGGGAAAGAAGACAGGAACGCAGTCGGGCACTATTGCCATCAAGGGCAACATGTTCATGGCTCGCACTGGCAAGGCCATGGTGTGGTTCAACGGCAAGACACAATGGAGCTATCTCAAGATGACCAACGAGGTGAACATCTCCACACCAAATGAGGCAAAGCGCATGAGCATGAACCCTTACACGTTCATGTCGATGTACAAGAATGGCTACGACTTGTCGATGACCACTTCTGGCGGCAACTATGTTGTGCACATGACGGCACAAAACAAGCAAAGAAGCGTGCAAGAGGTTTATATCACGATAAACAAAGGTTCTTACAAGCCTTCTGCCGTAAAAATGAGACAAGGCAACGATTGGACAACTATCTCTATATCCAATTTCGAGGCAAAGAACCAACCAGACAGCAAGTTTTCTTTCAACCAGAAAGATTTTCCAAAGGCCGATGTCATAGACTTGAGATAACAAGTTGTTGTCATTGGACATGAGTTGACAAGTTGATAGGTTGGCGTCATTGAAATTGAGACAATGAATTTGTATTGTTGAAGTGAGATGTCAAGTAGATTTGTTGATTTGAAAATATAAAAACCGAATGGCGGGGAATGTCTATTAAAGACGTTCCCCGCCATTCGGTTTATTCTGTATTACTGTTCAGCGACTGTTATTTCAAGGGGTTCCACCCTTGCGCGGTGATGTCAAACTCCTGTCCGTCACCACGTGAGATCAATCGGCAGCCAAGCGCCTCCTTGGTGATATATCCTATCTGCTTGATACCTTTACTCTCAAGAGCGTCAAGTTTGTCATGGTCTCCAATAGGACACGTGAAGAGCAGCTCATAGTCTTCGCCACCATTCATGGCACACGTAGTAACGTTCATGTTGAACTCCTCTGCCGTCACCGCCGTTTGGTAGTCGATAGGAATATTCTTCTCATAGATGCGGCAACCGCAATGGCTTTGTTGGCAAATATGCAGCAACTCCGACGACAAGCCATCGGATATGTCCATCATGGCAGTTGGGTGGATATTGTTCTCATGCAACATTTGAATGATGTCTCCGCGTGCCTCCGGCTTCAGTTGTCTTTGCAACAAATACTCGCGTCCAGCAAAATCAGGCTGGAAGTCTATTATCTTCATGCCGTCTTGCTGGAGATGCTTCACAAGCTCTTCGTTGCCGTCTTTCTTCGCCTGCCTTATTTTCGCGTTGAGATCGTCTATCTGTTTGTAGTATACCGCCTTCTCCCTCTCCAGGAGTTGCAAGCCCATATACGCGGCTCCCAAGTCGCCTGTGACACAGATAAGATCTGTCTCGTTTGCGCCTCCGCGATAAACTATGTCTTTCTTCTGGGCCTCGCCTATGCAAGTGATGCTTATGGCAAGTCCTGTCAACGACGAGCAAGTGTCACCGCCAACGATGTCGACGTTCCACTTGTCGCAAGCTTGTCGAAGTCCAGCGTAAAAGTCGTCGAGGTCTTCAACTTTGAAACGCTTGCCAAGCGCGATGCTCACAAGCAGTTGGCGTGGAGTGCCGTTCATGGCAAACACGTCGCTAAGGTTGACCATGGCACTCTTATAGCCCAGTTGAGCCATGCTATTGTAGGTAAGGTCGAAATGCACGCCTTCCATAAGCATGTCAGTGGTGACGAGCACATCCTTGTCAGGATAAGTCAGAACCGCGCAATCATCGCCCACGCCTTTCAGCGTAGACGCGTTCTTGGGCTGCAAGTCTTTAGTGAGTCGGTTGATGAGGCCGAACTCGCCAAGTTCCTTTATCTCCATCTCTTAATCGCAACGTTTAATCATCTCGCGGAAAATCTCCGCCATGTGGGGCTGTGCCGCGTTGGCTGCTTCCTGCACTTCCTCATGGCTCACTTCCACGGGAACGTCAAAACCGCCAAGGTCGGTTATGACACTGATTCCAAAGACCTTCATGCCACAATGACGAGCCACGATAACCTCCGGCACGGTGCTCATGCCAACGGCACTGCCTCCCAGGAGGTGATACATACGATACTCGGCAGGTGTCTCGAATGTTGGTCCCTGCACGCCTACGTAAACACCGTGAACCAATTGAATACCCTTTTCCTTGCCTATCTCATCGGCAAGGTCACGGAGTCGCTTGTCGTAAGCTTCGTGCATGTCGGGGAAACGGGGACCTGTAGGGAAGTTCTTGCCATGCAATGGATGCTCCGGGAAAAGATTGAGGTGGTCGTCAATGACCATCAAGTCGCCAATCTTGAAACTTGGGTCCATGCCTCCAGCGGCATTACTGACAAAGAGCGTCTTGATTCCAAGTTCATACATAACCCTCTCGGGGAACGTCACTTCCTTCATGTCGTATCCCTCGTAGAAATGGAAACGTCCATTCATTGCCATGATGTCCTTGGCGCCAAGCTTGCCAAAGATCAACTTGCCCGCATGACCCTCCACTGTGGAAACAGGGAAGTTGGGAATATCCTTATAAGCAATTTCCGTGGTGTCAGTTATCTCGGAAGCTAATTGTCCCAGTCCTGAGCCTAAGATTATTGCGGTCGTTGGCTGAGCGGGCATTCTTTCCCTTAGCCAGGATGCTGTTTCTTGAATTTTTTCGTACATAGCTTATTATCTTATTATTAAACAATTCTTCGTGTTGGTCCAGCATGAACTTTACCTGTATAGGAAGCACATAGAGTGCGGACTTGATGGTGTCGTTCAGTTGCGTTTGCAGCAATCGGGTTGAGTCTTTTTCCGTGGTAACTATTATTTTGGGCGACTCCATTTGCGCAAAAGCATCGTTTATGGCCTCAATGTCCTTGGCGGTAAACGCATGATGATCCCGGAATGCCATCGTCTTCAATGAGCGACATTTAATCCTGATGTCGTTTGCCATCTCTTCCGGCGAGGCTATACCCGTGAGCATAAGCACATTATGACCTTTAAGCGCAGGAACTTCATTATTTTTCCCTTTATCAAACAACGGGTACAATTCCCCATACTCCATAGTGGTGAAGAAAAGTTCCTGATAAGGGTACAGACTCATTGCCTTGGTCAATACGCGAATATCCATGGGCTTCAAATCGGCAGGGCATTTCGTCACTATCACAAAGTCCGCCCTCCGCTTTCCCGATAACGGCTCACGCAATCGTCCGGCAGGTAGCAACTTGTCGTAGATAATGAGACGATGATAATCCACAAGCAGGATGTTTATGCCCGGTTTCACATAACGGTGTTGGAAAGCGTCATCAAGAAGGATTACGCCTACATCGCAGGTACTTTGATCTGTGGTCAGACGCTCTATTCCCTCCCTACGATTGGCATCAACGGCTACATATATATTCTTGAATTTCGTTTTCATCTGGAAAGGCTCGTCTCCTATGCTCGCTGCGGTGGAGTCGTCGTCTGCCAATACGTAACCCTTAGTCTTACGCTTGTATCCTCTCGACAGCACAGCCACCTTGGCCAACTTGTAGAGTAGCCGCACGAGATATTCCACATGGGGAGTCTTTCCCGTGCCACCGACAGTAATGTTGCCAACCGATATGACTGGTATGTCGTAGCTCTGTTGATGAAGCAGGCCGACATTGAAAAGCCAATTGCGCAAGCTCACCGCCAAGCCATAAAGCCAACTTAGCGGCGAGAGCCAATCGCGTGTCTTTATCAAGTCTCCCTCCATGTTTCTAATTGTTTATTATGACATAGGGCAAGCGTGCCTGAATCCTTCCCATGGATTGCACCTGGTTCATCAACATGAAAGGCATGTAATATTGTCCGAGCACTTGCTTCAACTGCTCATCAAGAAGTGTTCCTTTTGCCTTGCTACTGCCATCGATAAACTTAGACAGAAAGCTTTTCTGCATTGGATAATCCACCGTATGGTACTCCTTCAGTTTTGCCAACTGTGCTGCCTTTGCCACGGCCTTGTCCATGCCGCCCAAGCCGTCAACGAGTTTTAACTTCAAGGCATCTTCGCCCAAGAACACATGTCCTTGCGCACGCTCCTCCACGGCATCCATGGAGAGGTGCCTTCCGTTTGCCACACGCGACTTGAAGAGCATATAACCACGATCTACCGAGGCTTGGAGTTTAGCTCCTTGCTCTTGGTTGAGAGGAGAGAGCAACATGCCGAAAGCACCCATTCCCATTGTGGCATTACGGTTGGTCTGCACGCCATCAAACTTCAACCCAAGCTTCCGCGCCGTTTCCGCGCCGTCTTGCAACAATCCAAAGATACCGATTGAGCCCGTGATAGTTGTTGGCTCAGCGAAGATATAGTCCGCACCACAACTTATATAGTAGCCTCCAGAGGCGGCATAACCACCCATTGACACCACGACAGGTTTGTGAGCTTTCTTCAATTGCTCTATCGCATGCCATATCTGCTCAGAGTCATAGCTCGAACCGCCGGGTGAGTTTACACGCAGAACCACGGCCTTGACATCGTCGTCCTTTGCCAAGTCTTCCATGTCCTCACACACATCATTGCCAACTATGTAATCAGCGTTTTTGTAAATATTGCTTGAAGGCTCTTGATTCACTATGTTACCACTAGCATAGTAAACCGCGATCTTACCACCATTGTCATCGCTCTTCTCTGCGCAAAGCTCTGCAACGGTTGCCTGCGGGATGTCGTCGTCCTTGTCAATGCCGAGCTTTTCCTTTATCACGTCCTTTATCTCGTCATTATACTTGAGTCCGTCGAAGAACTTGTACTTGACAAGCGTTTTGGCATCCTCAAACGCCATAATCTCGTCGGCATAGCGATTGAGCTGCGCCTTACTTATCTTCCTGCTTTCAGACACTGCCGCCAAGATTGTGTTCCAAGAGCCATCGAGGTATCGCTGTGCCTGCTGTCTGCTTGGGTCGCTCATCTTATCCTCGGTAAAACTCTCCGTCGCGCTTTTATACTTACCGCATTTGAAAGCCGTGGTGTTTATGCCAACCTTTTTGTACAGGTCTTTCACAAACACGAGCTTCGTGCCCAGTCCTTGCCAGTCGAGTCCTCCCTGCGGGTTGACATAAATCTTGTCCGCCAATGACACTATATAATAATCGTAGGTAGTGAACTGCTCTCCAAAAGCGATTATCCATTTTCCCGACTTCTTGAAGTCAGCCAAGGCATCGCGCAATTCTTGAGCCTGAGCCAAGTCCGACCCCATGCAGTTTGCCTCAATGTATATTCCCTTTATCTTGTCTGATGTCTTGGCTTTCTTTATTGCGGACAACATATCAGCAAGTCCCGGACTACTTGTCCCGTCGCCTTGAAGCATGCTTAGCGGCGAAGCCTCGGTGGCTCGTTCCGCAAGCGTGCCTTGAAAGTTCAGCACAAGCACGCTGCCATCCTTTACGGTTGGCGTGAAAGCTGCCGTCACCGCCATTCCAAGGACACCAACGACGCTGATGACCGATGCCACAAAGAAAAAGAGGACTATGCCTACGAAAGTGGCCAAGATGTTTTTCAGAAAATTATTCATTTGCATTCAGATTGAATTGTCATGTATAAGTTGATAGTGGGTTATCCGAAGCGTCGTTACTCGTAATCGTCGACAACGCTGTTCACAAAGTCCATCATCGGTTTAGCCGCCTTGCATATCTCCACGACCTTGCCGACCCAGTCTGGCTTCTCGAATATAGCCTCATCCACACTGTGCCAAGCACAATAGTCTTTCATCCTCAAGTAATGAAGAAACTCATAATCCTTAGGAAAGTCCTTTGGCGCCTTCTTCAGGCAGGCAATGCCGAATCCTTTCTCCGCCGCTGGCACGTCACCTTCCCACGTGGAGGAGTTGGGATAGCCGAAATAGTGGATAAACTTTCCGTCTTCCACCCGTCTTCTCCACTCGTCTATGTTTCCCATTATCTCGTTGCGCATTGCCGTGAGAATGTTGGTGGGCAACCAATAAGAGCCAACCGCCACGAGGCAATGGCCAGGCTGCACGTGCAAATAATAGCCTCCACGCAAGGATTTCCTGCCATGGGCACATATATAAGCCCCGAAGTGACGTTTGTATGGCGACTTGTCGGACGAGAACCTCACGTCGCGGTAGAAACGATAACAACAGTCCTTGACCGTGAGGTGGCTTATCTCCGGGTCGAATGTGGACAACTCGTCAAGGAGCATCTGCACTCCGCCCTCAAACTCTTGCTTCGCACTTTCATATTCCGCCTTATGGTCTTGAAACCAAGGGCGATTGTTGTTGGCGGCTATGTCAGCGAGAAACTTTTGTATCAATTTGATGTTCATGTCTATTCAAGTTTACTTCCCTTCAAAAGTTTTGGGCAAATGTCATCGAATGGGCATTTGTCGCACTTGGGCTTGGCGCTCTGGCAAACATATCGGCCGTGCAGAAGCAGCCAATGATGCGCCCTGGGTATGTCTTCCGTAGGTATGCTTTTCTCAAGGACCTCCTCCACTTTCAGCGGCGTGTTGGCAGTCGGCGGTACTAGTCCCAAGCGGTGTGCCACCCGATAGACATGAGTGTCTACCGCCATCACGGCCTTGCCAAACCACACGGCCTGCAGCACGTTGGCAGTCTTGCGCCCCACGCCTGGCAACTTCACCAGCTCCGCGGTACTGTCTGGAATCTCGCTATTGAAGTCACTCACTATCATCCTTGCCATTTCCACGAGATGCCGCGCCTTGGAGTTGGGATAGCTAACGCTGCGGATATACTCCAACAGATCCTCTGGTTCAGCCTCGGACATAAGCTCCGCGGTAGGGTATTGGCGGAAGAGGGCTGGCGTGATCTCATTCACGCGCTTGTCGGTGCATTGGGCGGAGAGAAGCGTGGCGCACAACAACTGAAACGCCGAGCCGAAGTCCAACTGGGTCGTTACCTCTGGCTGGTACTCCTTGAAATAGTTTATGATATACGCGTATCTCTCCTTTCTCGTCATGTCTTTGCCTTGACTTATGGGGTTGACTTGTCAATATGCAAAGATATACAAAAAAAACGTCACGACAAAAAAAACAATGTTTTTATTCGACGCAACGCCGTCTATGACGTTGAATCAGAGAAAAAAGGGGTTGGAAACGCTGGCGTGAGCAAGAAAGAAGGCAGGCGACAAACAACACCCCATTCGGGTTTGTTTGTCGCCTACCCTATTATGTCGCCTTAAAATATAAGGTTATTTTTTAATCAATTCCACACTTCTCTTGAGGAACTTGTCGAGAGCCTCGCCTTTCAGCATGCCGTTTTGCAGCAAGGCAAGGTCTATGAGCTGATGTACGACCTTGTTACCCTTGGCATAGTCGGCGAGAATCTTGTTTTTCTTCTCTCGCTCGTCGTTGATTACCTTCTCGGTGTCTTCCACGTCTTTCTTTTCCTCCGGAGTGATTTCCTCTGGCTTCTTGCCCGACTGGCTCTGGCGCAATGCGGCAAGACGCGCCTCCTGACCTTTCAAGTCGCTCTCTATGGGCTTCAGCTCTTGCTCCACGCTGTCCTTTGTGTCATCGAGCACCTCTTTCACGAGCTTGTGGTCGGAGTTGAGCACCACCATGTAAGAGTCTGGCATCTGGTTGTAGAAGCTCATTCCAGGCTGGAAGCGGCTCATTTCCTTCATGCGGCGCATATACTCGCTTTGAGTGATGATGACAGGCGCGTTGGTCTCGCCCAGCGACTGCACGTCCACGGCGTATGTCGCCTTGTCACCATTTGGCATTTGCGAGCGGAACACTTCTGTCAGTTTGTCACGGTCGTCTTGCGCCATTTCATCCTTCTTGGTGTCTTCCTTGGCGATGAGACGGTCAACGATGTCGGCATCGACACGCGAGAACCTGCTCTTCTCAAACTTCTGCTCCAGCATGCTCACCATTGGCACGTCGAGCTCGCCGTCGAAAAGCAACACGCTGTAGCCCTTGTCTTGCGCCGACTTGATGTAGCTGTACTGTTCCTCCTTGCTCGTGGCGTAGAGGTAAACAAGGTAACCGTCCTTGTCGGTCTGGCTGTCCTTGATAAGGGTCTTATACTCCTCGAAAGTGAAGTGCTTGCCTTCCACGTCCTTGAAGAGGGCGAAGTCCTTGGCACGATCGTAGAAGTCTTCCTGCGACAGCATGCCGTAGTTGATGAAGAGTTTCAAGTCGTCCCACTTCTTCTCATAGTCGTTGCGGTCGTCCTTGAAAGTCTGCTGCAGGCGGTCGGCAACCTTCTTCGTGATATATGTAGAGATCTTCTTCACGTTGGCATCGCTCTGAAGATAAGAGCGGCTCACGTTCAAAGGAATGTCGGGTGAATCGATTACTCCATGGAGCAGCGTCAAGAAGTCGGGAACTATTCCCTCAACCTGGTCGGTCACGAACACTTGATTGCAATAGAGCTGTATCTTGTTGCGTTGCAGGTCGATGTTGCTATGCACGCGAGGGAAATAGAGTATGCCCGTGAGATGGAACGGGAAGTCCACATTGAGGTGTATCCAGAACAAAGGCTCGTCCTGCATGGGGTAAAGCTCACGATAGAACTTATTGTAGTCTTCGTCTTTCAGCGTGGAAGGCGTTTTTGTCCACAACGGCTCAACGTTGTTTATCACGTTGTCGGCTTCCGTCTCCACTTCCTTGCCGTCTTTCCACTCCATCTTCTTGCCAAAGGCTATTGGCGCAGGCATGAAACGGCAATACTTGGTCAGCAGCCCCTGTATCTTGTTCTTCTCCAGGTATTCCTTGCAATCGTCCGCGATATGCAGTATGATGTCGGTACCGCGGTCGGCTTTCTCAGTCTCCTCAAGTGTGAACTCTGGAGAGCCGTCGCAAGTCCAATGCTGGGCCTGAGCACCCTCACGATAACTCTTGGTGACAATCTCCACCTTGTCGGACACCATGAAGGCTGAATAGAATCCAAGTCCGAAATGGCCGATGATGGCGTTTGCCTCATCCTTGTATTTGGCGAGGAAGTCGGTCACGCCAGAGAAGGCTATCTGATTGATATACTTGTCTATCTCCTCCGCCGTCATGCCAATGCCACGGTCGCTGATGGTCAGCGTCTTGGCGTCGGTGTCGAGCTTCACGCGCACTGTCAAGTCGCCAACCTCGCCAGCGAAGTCACCCTTCTGCTGTAGCGTCTTCAGTTTCTGCGTGGCATCCACTGCGTTGGACACCATCTCGCGGAGGAAGATCTCATGATCTGAGTAGAGGAACTTTTTGATTACGGGGAAGATGTTCTCGGTAGTAACCCCGATATTGCCTTTCTTCATTTTGTTCAGTTATGTTTTTGTTTTTATTTTCCGCCTAATGATTTGCAATAACTGTGCCAACTTGAAAATTCAATATTATAAAATGATGAAAAATGTGAAAGGAATTTATTTTTTCGCTTCGAAAAGCAGATTTTCGGGAAGTTTGACAATAGTATCGAAATAATTTGCTATTTTTGTCGAGTTAATTCATTTCAATAGGTTTAGGTTAGTTTTTAAAAGGTTAAAAGGTGCCCCATCTCAAGTCGTGAGACCAAGGGATGGGGAATTTTATTTTTATGCCGCGCTGCCTTAAACCCATTGCCTCAACGCAATAACCCGCGCTTGGATATTGTCAACTGCAAGCCATGGTTGTTGCCAAGCAGAGAGCCTCTGTCGAACCCGAAGGCTCCTTTCACCGCCCAACCTTTTTTCAAGTCATACTCAGCCTCCGCCAAGAAGCTGGTGTTGTGGTGTGGGTAAGTGTAAGGCTCATCATAGGTGCCATATCCACGCTGCCAACTCACGAGCACGCGATAATCGAGACGCGGCAGGGGCGTCCCCTCTATGCCCATGTGCCACGCCACGAAACGGTTGTCGGCCACACGCAAGGATCCGTCGGCATTGTAGGCAGGAGAACGGTATAGCGGATTGCCCAACACCTGTCCCCAATGCTGCAAGCACATGTAGTTGCCATGGTTGTAATAGTTGTCGCGACCTCCTATATGGTCGGAGATAGTCGACGTGCGGTCGTGATACACGGGGCCGCTCTGGTATGTGGTGTGCAGATATTCCACCACCACGCCCTTCAGCCATTGGCAACGCCTGAGCCTGAGCTCGCCTCCGAGCAATATGTCTTTCAGGGGGTAGAGGTAATATCGGTTGGTCTGTCTCTTCTGATAGTCGGCACCTTCGCCATAGCCATCATAGTCAAGGTGAAACTGTTGGGAGTGGTCCTCAAAAAAATGGTCGGCATACACCGACACGCTCCACGCCGGCGCGTCGTAGTTGACACGGGCAAGCCACGCGCCGCTCTGGTTTCCCTCTATGTTGCCATAGCCTTCGCCATCGGTGATGTCTGAGCCAGAGGGAATGAATACACGCCAAAAGTCCCTCACCCCCTTGCCGCCAAGTTTCATCTCCGTAAGCTTGCCGTCGCTCATGGCAATCTTCGAGCCCGCGAACAGTGCCTGCATCTCCAAGCCCAGTTCCAGGCTCAACGGCTTCTCGCCCGGTTTGCCTATCCTCAAGTATCCTGCCTTGGAATGGTAGAGCACGTTCTCGTTGTATGGCGACATTCCGCCATTGGTAAACTGGCGTTGCCAGCGTTGGTCGGTGAACATGCCGTATGCCATGTGAACCTTGACGGCGAACCAGCGACCGAGAACGGGCACAGTCCAATATTCGGGCACGGCTATTCTCACTTGCGGCACGGGGCGCGCGTTGATGCCAAGACTCTGCGAGCCGCTGGAGAGCCGCTGGTTTTTCAGCTCCATCGGCCACTCTTTCGCGCCAACGGTAAGCACGCCGTGTAGCCAACGTCCCTCGACGTAAGCCTGCTGAACGAAAAGTCTGCTTGAATAATGGCTTGCCACTGCCGCGTCAACACAATAGCCCAAGCCCCAACGACGGGCAGAGTCCGCCTCAAGGGGCCGAAACAACGCCCCTCGCAGATAGCCGTTGCGAGATTCCAGCGAGCTGAGCCCATGCTTGTTGGCGTTGAGCCACAACGGTGTGGAACCCGACGAGAACGAGCCTTGAAGCTCAGCCTCGTATTGCACATTGGAAAACGGGCGCGCCTCCCCTGCCCCAACGCCACGCTGCCATGCGTATTGGGCTGAGGCGTTAAGGCTAAACGCCAACGCCGCCGTCAATGCCATCGCTCCCCATTTCTTGGAGACGTTTTTACTTTGCTCCATCAAAGGTATTGCACATTTGGAAAGGCATCTTGCCAAACTTGTGGTCGTTCACGACCTTTACATTACTGCCGTTGAAAGTGACGGTCACCTCTCCCACCGTCAGCTCATAGTTGTCGGTCTTGCCAAACACCGTGACATCGGCCTTGGCCGTACCTGAATAGTCAAGATAATAGGCATTCTTCGCCTTGTCGAAAGGAACGTTCTTGACCACATAGCTGCCTTGCACTATCTTGCCTACCATGGGCACTTGCGTGGAGAAATCGAACGTCTCCTCGGGGAAAACTATATTCAATGAGCCGTCCTTGTTTTGCGAGATGTCATATTTCGCGCCAACGGCAGTCGTGGAATAATCCTGACCTTGGAAAGAGAATTTAAGGGCGTCGTTGCCACTGTATACGCCAGCCACGGATGCCGTTGATGGATTATCGTTGTCGTTGCCACAGGACGCGAGAACCGCCGTAGTGACAATTGCCGCAAGGAGCAACATGAGTGATACTACCTTTTTCATTATAAATATGTGTTTAACTATTAACATGACTTGTGCAAAGTTACAAAAATTTCATTTCCCCACAAGACATGGACGGGATAAATCTTTGGCGCATTCCCCATCTTTCCAACCCGAACATGGGCAAGCCGCGGCCTTGGTTTTACCGCCGGCAACAGGGCATTCGGCATAGCACTGGAATGTCGGCTTCATTGCACTGCAATGCCATCGGCTTTACGCTAGAATGAAGACAATATTCCAGTGCTATGCCGAAAGGCCGAAGTTTTGTAAAAAAAACGATAAAAGTTGGGTGTTTAAAATAAATGCCTTAACTTTGCATAAACCACATAACAAACGGAAATGACATTATCAACACTCATGCTCATCGGCGGCCTTGGCACGCCCGAGCTCATAATAATACTTATCGTCGT
The DNA here is from genome assembly GCA_963588155.1 of Lachnospiraceae bacterium. Classification (GTDB taxonomy): domain Bacteria; phylum Bacteroidota; class Bacteroidia; order Bacteroidales; family Bacteroidaceae; genus Prevotella. Next base: position 45,557 of record CAVAGT010000001.1, read on the forward strand.
GTTGTTGCTCTTTGGCGGCAAGAAGATTCCCGAGCTGATGAAGGCCATGGGACAGGGCGTCAAGAGTTTCAAGGATGGAGTCAACGGCATCAACGACGCCGTAGACAAGACCGTAAATGCCGATGACAAGACCGACAAGCCAGCCACAGACACCGACAAGCGTTGATGGCGAGACCTCGTTTTGGGACCACCTCGAAGTGCTGCGGTGGATGCTCGTGCGCGTCGTCGCGGTATGGGCGGCAGTGCTGATCATCGGCTTCGCCTTCATTCCGTGGCTGTTCGACCACGTGGTGATGGCGCCAGCCTCCAACGACTTTTTCCTCTACCGCTGGCTCGTGTCGTTATCCAATCATTTCGTGGCAGTGCCAAGCGACCTCGTGGAGCCGTTCCACGTGTCGGTAATCAACCTCCGGTTGGCTTCCCAATTCTTCCTTCAATGCGAGTTGTCGTTTTGGCTCGCGATGCTGGTCAGCTTCCCCTACATCGTCTTCGAGGTGTGGCGCTTCGTGTGCCCCGCACTCTATACCAACGAGAAAAAAGGCGTGAGGTTCACCTTCGTCCTCGGCACGGTGCTTTTCTATGCCGGCTGCGTGGTGGGCTATGGTCTCGTTTTCCCCTTGACATTGCGTTTTCTCTATACCTATCAGCTCTCGCCGTCAATCACCAACCAATTGTCGCTCGACAGCTATATGGACAATTTTCTGATGCTCACCTTCATGATGGGCATCATATTCGAGCTGCCGGTGCTATCGTGGCTTCTGTCGAAACTGGGGTTGCTCCACCGCTCGTTTTTCAACCGCTTCCGTCGCCATGCCATCGTGGTGCTGCTTGTAGTGGCGGCATTCATCACCCCATCGTCGGATCCCTTCACGCTGTTCGCGGTCTTCTTGCCAATCTACATTCTTTGGGAGCTTTCTGCCTTGTTGGTGAAGAAATGACGGGAACAAGGCTTCGCCGCAATTGAACAATAAAATAACTGAACGAATTGAAATCGAAAATGAAAAAGATAACATTGCTCACGCTCGCTGCCTTGGCCATCTTGATGGCATCGTGCCAGAAGACCGAGGACGAAAAGGCCGCGCCACTAATGAACAAGATAGACTCGCTCTATAACGCCGGCAACTACCAAGCCACGCTCAACGCCATAACGCAGCTGCGCGCCAACCATCCCAAGGCGGTAGAGAGCCGGAAGAAGGCGCTAAGGATATGGCAAGATGCCTCGCTCAAGATGGCACAGGCCGACATAGCCCGCACCGACTCGGCCCTGCAAGCCACCATCGCGCAATACGGCGAGGAGAAAGACCTCTACAAGAAGAACATGCTCGGCGTGAAACGCGACTCCCTGCAAGTGCGCTACGACGCGCTTTGCGGCACTGTCAGGGTGATACACAAGAGGCAGGCCGGAGAGTGAGACAAAGCAGGCTAAAAAGAAAAAACGAGTTTTCTGCCATACACTCTTAAAAAATTAGTAACTTTGCAGCCTAAAGGAAGATACCGTTATGGCAGAACACGATACAAACCAAGAGTTTAAGGACACCTTGAACGAGTGCCGCGACCTTTTCGCCAAGAAGCTCCACGACTACGGGGCATCATGGCGCTTGTTGCGTCCATCGTCGCTCACCGACCAGCTTTTCATCAAGGCCCGTCGCATACGCGACCTTGAGACCACGGGCAAGGCAATGGTCGACGAGGGCATACGCCCGGAGTTCATTGGCTTGGTCAACTATGGCATCATTGGCCTGATACAGCTCGCTCATCCTTCCGTGCTCACACCCGACATGGATGCCACGGGCGCGCTAGCCCTGTATGACAGCATAGCCAACGAGGCATTCGAGTTGATGACAAGGAAAAACCACGACTACGGAGAGGCGTGGCGAGAGATGCGCGTAAGCAGTTACACCGACTTCATCCTCACGAAGATAGCCCGCATAAAGCAGCTTGAGGACATAGCCGGAAAGGCATTGGCATCGGAGGGAATCGACTCCAACTTGCTCGACATCATCAATTATTCAGTTTTTGGGGCAATTCGCTTAAAATAATGACAACGGTCAGCACGAAAAACAGTCAAGGCAAGGTCAAGGCAGTAGCGTTGACCGTGTTGGTGAATGTATGCCGCATCCTTCTCGGTGCCACTTTCGTGTTCTCCGGCTTTGTGAAGGCGATAGACCCTATTGGCACGCAATACAAGCTCCAGGATTATCTCTCCGCTGTGGGCATGGGCGCATTCGTGCCCGACATCGTCACCCTTCTCGCGTCGTTGGCATTGGCCGCGTTGGAATTCAGCCTCGGCGTGTTCGTGCTGTTTGCCATCCGACGCCACCTCGTGTCGAAAATCATCGTGGCTTTCATGACCGTGATGACCATCATCACGGTGTGGATAGCGTTGTTCAACCCCGTGGAAGACTGCGGCTGCTTCGGCGACGCCTTGCGCCTGACCAACGTGGAGACACTGCTCAAGAACATCGTGCTCCTCGCCGCTTCCATAGTGCTGGCTTGGCAGCCGCTCCAGATGTATCGCTTCCTCACGCGCTCCACGCAGTGGATAGCCGTCAACTACACCATCCTCTTCGTGCTGCTGCTCAGTGCCCACTGCCTATACCACCTGCCGCTGATCGACTTTCGTCCATACCACATAGGCATGAATATCAAGAAAGGGATGGAGATACCGGCAGGCGCGCCGCAACCACAGTTTGACACGACTTTCATACTCGAGAAAAACGGCGTGAAGAAAGAGTTCACGCTCGACAACTATCCCGACTCGTCGTGGCAGTTTGTCGACTCAAAGACCGTGCAGACAAAAGAAGGCTACGTGCCGCCAATACACGATTTCTCGATACAGAAAGCCAACGGCGACGACATAACCGACAGCGTGCTCACGGCAAAGGGCTACGTGTTCCTCCTCGTGTCGCCACACCTTGAGAATGCCGACGACGGCAACTTTGGCGACATAGACCTTCTCTACGAGTATTGCCAAGAGCAGAAGATACCCTTCTATTGTCTCACCGCCTCCGAAAAGAAAGACATTGACCACTGGGCGGACATCACCGGCGCGGAATACCCATTCTGCTTCACCGACGAGACCACGCTCAAGACCATCATACGCAGCAACCCTGGATTGCTGCTGCTGAAAGACGGAACCATAATACAGAAATGGAGCCACAACGACCTGCCTTCAAGCGCGAGCCTGAACGCGCCTTTGTCGAAGCTCGACATCGGCGCCATGCCGTCGGGCGGCTTGGGCAAGACCATCATGAAGGTAGTGCTTTGGTTCTTCATCCCGCTTATACTCCTCGTCTTGGCAGACCGCACATGGGCTTGGACAAAATACCTGAGGAGGAAGCGGAGAAACTGATAGCTCATTTTATTTTTTAATATTAATATTAATCATCATGAGAAAGAAAATCGTAGCAGGCAACTGGAAAATGAACGAGAACCTGCAAGAGGGCGTAGCCCTGGCAAAGGAAATCAACGAGGCTTTGACAGCTGACAAGCCAAACTGCGGTGTTGTCATCTGCACACCATTCATCCACCTGGCAAGCGTGGCACAGGTCATCGACCAGGACATCGTGGCTCTCGGTGCCGAGAACTGCGCCGACAAGGAAAAGGGTGCCTACACGGGTGAGGTGAGCGCCGCCATGGTTAAGTCAACAGGTGCACAGTATGTCATCCTCGGCCACTCTGAGCGTCGCCAGTACTACAACGAGACTGCTGAGATCCTGAAAGAGAAGGTTCAGCTCGCCCTTGCCAACGGCTTGAAGGTCATCTTCTGCTGCGGTGAGACTCTGGAGGAGCGCGAGGCCAACAAGCAGAACGAGGTTGTGAAGGCAGAGCTCGACGGCAGCGTGTTCAACCTCTCTGCTGAGGAGTGGAAGAGCATCGTGCTGGCTTATGAGCCAATCTGGGCCATCGGCACAGGCAAGACCGCTACATCTGACCAGGCTGAGGAGATGCTGGCTTACATCCGCTCTATCGTTGCCGACAAGTATGGCAAGGAGGTTGCTGAGGACACAACTATCCTCTACGGTGGCAGCTGCAAGGCTTCAAACGCTCCTGAGCTCTTCGCCAAGCCAAACATCGACGGTGGCTTGATCGGTGGCGCTTCTTTGAAGGCTGCTGACTTCAAGGGCATCATCGACGCTTGGAAGAAGTAATCAGCCACGTTAACGCTAAGTTAATACAACCGATGATGCCGTGGGGAACAATCGCCCGCAGGCATCATCGGCATTGTAATTAAAAAAAGGAGGAGCATAGCGGACATCTCTTTCCGCATCATCACTACCAAAAACGCATTTAATTAATGAAGAGACTTGTTTTTCTTTTTTTGTCAACCGTCAGCGCGATGGCATCGGTGGAAGCGCAGACTTTCACGCAACACTTGCAGCAAAGCCAGGCAGGCAAGGGCAGGGTTTCCATCACGCAAAGCCGTGAGATAGACGCGCTCGTAAACGGCAATGTCTCGCAAGGCGTGACAACGGCGGAGGCACAGAAGCAGACGGTAAAGAAAAACATCAACACGACGACAAACACTGTTGCCAGTGCCACCAAGAACGACAGCCTGGAGAAAGCCAAAGCGCGCGAGCAAGAAGAGAAGCTCAAGGCGCAAAAGGCTCATCAGAATGCCGTGGATGAGGCTTTGGCCTTGCAAAGACGCATAGCGGAGAAGACAGCCTCGGAGGAAGAAGCCGAGGCGGAACTGCACATACCCACCGTAGACATGCGCAAGAAGGTCATGCGAGGGGCACGCAAGGTGACAGGATATAGAGTGCAGGCTTTCGCGGGCGGAAACACGCGGGCCGACAAGACCAAGGCTCAACAAGCGGGAAACGACATAAAGATGCGATTCCCCGACCAACCCATCTATGTGCATTTCTACTCGCCAAGATGGATCTGCCGAGTGGGTAACTATCGGTCGCTCAGCGAGGCTCAGCACATGCTCAACGCCATTAAAGGCATGGGTTACAAGGCAGCAGTCATCGTGAAAGGACAAATAACCGTGTTCGACTAATTCACCCCCACACACACCTTTCACCGTAAGGCACACCTTTCATCACACGACATTTCACACATTATATATTATATATACATTATTATATATACTTCAAAATGAATCCAGAGACAGAATTCCGTGACGGGCTCGACGAGCTTGCCGCCCACTATAAGGCCATACTCTCGCTCTTAGGCGAGGAGCCAGAGCGCGAGGGACTGCAGAAGACCCCCATGCGCGTAGCCAAGGCAATGCAGATCCTCACGCGAGGCTATACCCAAGACCCGCACAAGGTGCTCACCGACGCCCTCTTCGAGGAGAAATACGACCAGATGGTAATAGTAAAGGACATCGACTTCTTCTCGATGTGCGAACACCACATGCTGCCCTTCTATGGCAAGGCCCACGTGGCTTACATCCCCAATGGCCATATCACGGGACTCAGCAAGATAGCAAGGGTTATCGACATATTCTCGCACAGGCTCCAGGTGCAGGAACGCCTCACCGAGCAAATAATGAATTGCATCAACGACACCCTCAAGCCACAAGGCGTGATGGTGGTCATCGAGGCGCGCCACATGTGCATGCAGATGCGAGGCGTGGAGAAGCAAAACAGCGTCACCACGACATCGGCTTACAGCGGAGTGTTCGAGTCGATGAAGGTGCGCGAGGAGTTCATGAGTCTTCTTAGAGGCGAGGCAAAGCGTATATGATGAAGTTTGTATCATGGAATGTCAATGGCCTTCGCGCTTGCGTCAAGCCAAAGACCGACGACGAGGGCAACATAAAGAGCAAGGGCTTCGAGGCTTACTTCAAGGAGCTTGACGCCGACTTTTTCTGCCTTCAGGAAACCAAGATGCAAGAGGGACAACTCGACTTGCAGTTTGATGGCTACCAATCGTTTTGGAACTATGCCGAGCGAAAGGGCTACAGCGGAACGGCAATCTACACTCGCCACACGCCCCTGAGTGTCAGTTATGGCATTGGCGTCGAGGAGCACGACCACGAGGGACGCGTTGTCACACTGGAGATGCCCGACTTCTATCTCGTGTGTGTATATACGCCAAACTCGCAGGAGGCTGAGACAAAGGGAGGCAAGCCGCGTCGACTGCCCTATCGCATGAAGTGGGAAGACGACTTCCAGGCTTATCTCCATGGCCTCGACGAGAAGAAGCCAGTGATAGTGTGTGGCGACATGAACGTGGCCCACGAGGAGATAGACATCAAGAACCCAAAGACCAATCACCTTAGCGCGGGATTCACCGACGAGGAACGAGCCAAGATGACGACATTGCTGGACAATGGCTTCACCGACACGTTTCGCGCGCTTCATCCCGATGAGGTCACTTATTCGTGGTGGAGCTATCGTTTTCGCTCTCGCGAGCGCAACACGGGATGGCGCATCGACTATTTCCTAACCTCCAACCGCCTGCGCGAGCGCATAACCAACGCTTCTATCCATACCGAGATATTCGGCTCCGACCATTGCCCTGTAGAGCTGGACATTGATTTGTGATAGAAATTACGGATAAAAAATTTGGCGGTTTCGCGGAAAAAGCGTAACTTTGCTAAACTTTACTTACAATGGGCTTGTATGGATTTGACGGCAAGACGAAATTGTATGTAAGCACGCGGAGCCTCGTTGGCTAGCTCCATAATCTGAGTGAACAACAATTTAATTGGCGAAAACAACTACGCTCTCGCTGCCTAACTGAAGTACAGTAGGTTACTGGCTTAATCCCTGCGCAAGGCGCGGGGACGAGACATCGCTCCGAGGATGTTTTTCCGAATCCAGAGATCAAGCGGTGCAGACTAAATCGGGAATAGTCATCAGTGGCCTCGCACTTTTGGCGAAACGCTTTAGAGGATAAGACGGCAGTTGGTGGTCCAGGTCTTGCTGCCGTACGAAAATCAAGGCTGGAATAAGCGTGTAGAAAGCATATGGCTTCCTTGTTCGGACCGGGGTTCGACTCCCCGCAGGTCCACATCGCGTAAAACTATATCAAGAAGAGCAGAAAGCAGCGATTGTGATTTCTGCCCTTCTTTATTTGTATCTTAACCTTTCGTGTTTGTGCCGCTATACCCAAAAGTGATGATAGGGTTCAGAGTGTGATTTACCCACTTTTGAGTATTGCGTGGGTTTAAACAAACTTTTACCTTTGCACTCGAAAATTAAGGATATCAATAGCGATGAACAAATTTATTCTTTCACTCCTTTCTACATCAATGTTATTGGGTGGTTCGCAGAGTGTCAAGGCGCAGCAAAACGCGGCCGATTCGGTGATGAACCATGCAAAGGGCAACCGCCTTAGCGTAGGTGGATACGGCGAGGTAGCCATGTCACGTAATTTCTATACAGATGCAGGCAAGCGTTACTCCAACGCGTCTGCCTACAAGAATTCTCCCCACCACGGTCGTTTCGACATTCCCCACGCCGTAATCTACTTAGGTTACGACTTCGGCAAGGGATGGACTATGGGAACAGAGATCGAGTTTGAGCATGGCGGCACAGGCCAGTCAATCGAATACGAGGCAGAAGAAGCCATCGAATACGAGCAGGAGACCGAGAAAGGTGGTGAGGTGGAATTGGAACAGTTCTGGCTGCAGAAATCCTTCGGCAAATTTGCCAACATCAAGGCTGGTCACATCGTTGTGCCCGTGGGCTTGACAAATGCTTACCACGAGCCATTGAATTTCTTTACCGTTTACCGTCCTGAGGGCGAAAACACTATCCTGCCTTGCACATGGCACCAAACAGGTATTAGCTTCTGGGGCAAGATGGGACCATTCCGCTACGAGGCGCAGTTCCTTGGAGGCTTGAACGCCTATCGTTTCAGCCGCAGCAACTGGATTCAGAACGGCGCACACAGTCCTTATGAATTCGAGGTGGCAAACAAGTATGCCGTCTCCGCCCGTGTGGACAACTATAGCATACCTGGTCTGCGCATTGGCTTGAGCGGCTATTACGGCAAGTCGGTGGGCAACACCACGCCTAATGATGTAAACTACAAGAACATCAAAGGCAACGTATACGTGGGAGCAATCGACTTCACATACAACAACCACAACTGGAAAATCAGGGGCAACGCTGACTATGGCTACGTAAGCGATGCAGCTGCCATCACAGCACTTGTTTACCCTGGCACTTCCAACGTGAAGCCAAACGAGTCGGGCAGTGGCAAGTATTTCGGCAGCCACGCCATAGCCACCATGCTAGAGGCCGGCTACGACGTGTTCTCGCAGATAGGAAGCCTTCGCGCGCATAATCAGAAGATGTATGTGTTCGGCCATTTCGAGTACTACGACTCTTCCATCCACAACTCTACAGCCAAGTGGACAGAGCGTAAGATCGTGGCAGCTGGCATCAACTATTTCCCATTGCCACAGATTTGCGTGAAGGCAGAATACAGCAATCGCATCCTGAAGAAAGGCTACAACAACGAGCCTGCCGTCAACATCGGCATAGCCTATCAGGGATTCTTCCTCTAATATACATCAGAGGAATTTCCCCACAGTTTTAAGATAAACAAAGTAACAACATTTTAATAATAAGACACAAATGAAAAAGATTTTCAGGAAAGCAATCCTTTTCACAATGGCATTGGCATTGCCAATGGGCTTCGCATCATGCAGCGACGATGAGAACAACTCTGAAAACGTGATAGTGCCCGCATCAGAATTGAAAGCTGCAGCCACCACTTATGTCAACGACATCGTCTATGCCACATACGGAGACCTGCGCACCAACGCCGGCAACTTGAAGACAGCTTGCGAAACAGCATACGCTCACGCCAAGGCAGGCAGCCTGACAGACGCAGACATGGAAGCTTGCGCCACAGCGTTCAAGAACGCACGTCGCGAGTGGGAGCGCAGCGAGGCTTTCCTCTATGGCGCAGCCACAAACAACGAGATCGACCCACACATCGACTCATGGCCACTCGACAGAGACCAGCTTGTGAAGGCTCTCAACGACGCTACCCTCCTCGCCGGCATCCATGGCAGCAATCCTGCCGAGTTCATCTATAGCAAAAACGGTGATTTCCAGTCAGTAATCGGCTTCCACGGTTTGGAGTTCGTTATCTTCCGTGAGGGCAAAACCCGTACTGCAGCCATGCTGATGGCAAACGACACAGACGAGGACATGACTACTGTAAAAGGTGTTGACGAACTTGCTTTCGCTGCAGCCACAGCAGGCGACATCTACAATATGACAACCTTGCTCCAGTATGGCTGGAACGCTGATTCGTCACTCGCCACATGGTTGAGCAACAACTGCAATTGGGTGAACAAAGACCTCAAGAACAATGGTCTTCCCACATCATCTCTCGGATACGGCCAGTTCCTTCTCAACGCCACTGGCACCGACGCATGGTTCCCAACATGGCAGCAGGTTTTCCAGAACGCTCTGCAGGGCGGTTGCTCTGACATCTGCAGCGAGGTTTACTACCAGAAGCTGGGTCAGGCTTACCGTGTGGCAACAGGTCAGGGTGGCACAACTGAGGATGGCGAGAAAGAGTCTATCGACTACATCGAGTCTCCTTACAGCAAGCGTTCATTCATCGACTACCAGGACAACATCTACTCCATCAAGAACTCACTCTACGGAACTCGCGACATCACCGCTAAAGAGCCTAACACAAACTCTATGATGTACATCATGAAGAAGTACAACTACAGCGGTTATAGCGCATTGAGCACTGCTCTCGACGAAGCAATCGCAGCCTTGGAGACTGCAAAGAACAGCGGCATAGCATTCGTAGATGATCCAAAGCACGCACAGGTAAAGACCTGCATCGATAAGATTACCACTTTGGACGAAGAACTGAACAATGCAGGCAAATGGTTCAGCACGCTGAAGGTTAGCAACAACTAATCGAGCATCACGTATACATTATCATTTACGTAGCTTTGTTTTCTCTCCTGAAAACAGAGCTACGCATTTTGATATAAAGAATAATATATAAAAACGCATTATGATTAGGAATTTCAGGAACTACGCCAGCCTGTCGTTTGCCATTGCCTTGGCAATGACAACAGCAAGTTGCAAGGACGAAAATGACGACTCCAACAGTACAATCACAGAGACCGATGCGGCATATATAGGCAAGGCCGTTGGCAACTTCACGGCAGATGAGTGGTATCCAGGCGGTGAGTTAGGCACAACCGACAACACCTCCTCCAGCTGCTATCAAGACGAGACTCCTGCTGTTTTAGCAGATGCAAACATGGTACTGCAATTCAAGACTGGTGAGCAGCTCTTTGAGCGCCAGTACACTTGGAACACAGGAGCCTTCAAGGGCCTTGGCCCTGCTTCAGTGCGCACTTCATGCCTCGACTGCCACCCAAGCTACGGCCACGGCAAGCGTACAAACCAATATGAGACGCGCTATGGCAATGGCAACGGCTATCTGCTCGTGGTTTACCACCCCAATTCAGAGGGTTCAAACGACGGAAGTTACATCTCAGAGGTGACTGGCATGCCACAGACACAAGCGCAATCACCTTTCTTGCCTCCTATCGACGAAAGCCAGATCAACATGAGCTGGCAGCACGTCACCAAGATGGAGACAGAGGATATCCCATCCATGAAATTCCCCGCCGACGGCGAGACATTTGACCTCATCTATCCAGAAATCAGCATACCGACAACAGCCTTCAACACCAACCCCGTGCCCAGTAATTATGCCGTTCGCCTGGAGTCCACCATCGGCATCATCGGAACAGGCTTGATCGATGCCATCCCCAGCGAGGACATCGTGGCACAGTATAAGTCGGAGGCAACATACTTCAAGAATGCAGGCCTGGACGTTAGCGAATACATCAACCCAAGCATGTTTGACGGAAGCACGATGGAGATGACAGCCGGTGCTTACTACACAACATTCGGCAGGGATAGTAAATACGCCACGGGCGGTGTTCACGCCGACGGCACAACCTTTGACCCCAACACCACCGACGGCAACAAGAAGCTCTTGAAGCGTTACACCTACGCCCTTACTCGCGGTTCATTGCAGGATGGTCCCGGTGCCAATGCTATTTGGAACATCACCAACGTTAGCCGCCAAGACCGTCCTTGCCTCTACACCACAACAGCTTGGGCAAAGGCAATGTCAGAGAACTCTAGCGTGATTGCATCAATAAAGAAGGACCCGACCTCTCCTTATTATGCCGACGGCACAGACGAGGGTATCAAGAACGCCGTGGCAACACTGCTCGACCCATCAACAAACCAATTCGACAACAGCATCTACAACTTCAAGCCCGAACAGAGCATGGACGACTTCTATGCCTTCATGGTATGGCACCGTGGTCTCGCAATCCCTCGTGCACGCAACCTCAACGATGCTGACGTACAGCAGGGCAAGAAGCTTTTCATGGAATGGGGCTGTGCCAATTGCCATCGGGCAAAGTGGCAGACAGGCGATGACAACTACGTGACATCCAAGTATATCGCGGACAAGAAGTTGCCACGCTACCAAAACCAGACCATCTATCCTTACTCCGACTTCGTGCAGCACAAGCTCTACATGAAGAACGACATCCATGGCTCATGGTGCCGTACAACTCCACTATGGGGACGCGGACTTAGCTTTGTGAACACAGGTGCCGAGGATCGCTTGCACGACTGTCGCGCACGCAACGAGGTGGAAGCAATCATGTGGCACTGCTACAGCAAGAAGAGCCACGCTTACAGTTCTGCCCTTAACTTCTATAAGGCTTCGAAAGCTGACCGCGACGCGGTGGTTAAGTTCCTGCGCTCCATCTAAACCATCATTGCATATTCTACCTTCGGGAAATCCGGAGGTAGAATTATGCGTTATAAGCAACAACCAAATAAAGGATATTTATGAGACTAGCTTACAAGACATCATTTCTACTACTGACCTCCATCCTCACCCTTTCTGCATGTAACGATAAGGACACTGAAAAAACCGAGTCGGTAGAGACTGACGCAGCCTACGTAGGCAAGGAAGTGGGCAACTTCACAGCCGAGGAATGGTACCCTGGTGGAAAGCTCGGAACCACCGAGAACGTGTCATCCAACTGCTATGAAGACGAGACGCCAGCCGTGACTGAGCAAGGCTTCACCGACCGCTTCCAAGAGGGAGACCTATTGGCAAGCAAGCAGTTCACGATAAGCACCAAGCCCTATAGAGGTTGGGGGCCATGTGCCTCGCGTCGTGCCTGCGAGCAGTGCCACGCCGGTGGCTATGCCCACGGACACAGCCGCAACAACTTCGACCCAGTGATGGGCAACGGCTACATCGTGTCAGTGTATTATCCTGACGCTCCAGGCAGCAACGACGGCGAACCCATCGACCAGCTCACCACCTTCACCATGACCATGGCACAGTCGCCTTTCCTCCCACCGCTGAACCCCGACAAGGTGAACATAAGCTGGCACGAAGTGACAACCATGCCAAGCGGACTGGCAATGAAGTTTGCCGATGGCGAGACCTTCTCGCTGAGATATCCCGAGGTGTCAATACCTCAGGATGCCTTCAACGTTGACCCACGACCCGAGAACTATGCCGTGCGCCTCATTGCATCGTGCAACTTCCAGGGACTAGGTTTGATCGATGCCATCTCCAACGAGGATTTGGAGGCACAGTACAAGGCAGAAAGCGAACACGCAGAGCTGAACCCCGCTTTTTGGGACAACTCGGCAAAGAAGTTGAAAGACGATGCCTACGCTGAGGATGCCTTCGGCAAGAAGTTCGTGAAGCGATTCAACTACGACCTTCTGGAAGGATGTCTTGAGAACGACGTGGCACTTTGGGACGAGCTGAACATCCTGCGCTCCGACATCAAGCATATTTGTTCCACTACAGCATGGGCAAAGGCAATGTCAGAGAACGATGATGTCATCAACACCATCCTGAAAAACGGTAAGGACGCTTCACACTACCTCCATCCCTACTACTACGATGGAACGAAGGAGGGCGTGAAAGAGGCTTTATCTTACCTGCTGTCACCCAACGACGACGTGAACCTCTACGACAATAAGTACTACAACTTTGAGCCAGAGATGACCGATGACCAGTATCACTCATTCATCGTATGGCACAGAGGAATCGCCGTGCCTCGCGCCAGAGACTTGAACAACTCACAGGTGCAACGTGGCAAGGAACTGTTTTTCAGCATGGGCTGCACCAACTGCCACAAGGCAAGTTGGACAACAGGTCCCGACAACTACGGGCGTTCAAAGATCATCGAAGGCAAGAAATTGCCACAATACGCTGGTCAAAAGATTTATCCTTATTCAGATTTCATCCAGCACAAGCTGGACATGATAAACGACATTCATGGGTCTTGGTGCCGCACCACTCCGCTCTGGGGACGTGGCCTGTCACTGTTGAACAGTGGTGCTGAAGACCGTCTGCATGATGCCCGCGCCCGCAACGAGGTAGAGGCTATCATGTGGCACGCATACAGCAAGAACAGCCAAGCTTACAGCTCAGCCCTCAAGTTCTACAACTTGCCAAAGGCTGACCGAGACGCAGTGGTGAAGTTCATCAGATCCATCTGATTAACATAACTAGCAAATGAATCCAGTAAACAAGACAACACTACTCTTAATAGGCGGCATCCTGGTATTCGCCTCCTGTAGCGACAACTCCAACGACACAGACAACACTGAAATCGTGGAGACCGATGCAAACTATGTAGGCAAAGACGTTGGCAACTTCACTGCCGACGAATGGTATCCTGCCGGCAAGCTCGGCACCACAGACAACACCTCCACCAACAGCTACGAGGACGAGACACCGTCTGTGACCCTAAACGGATATACGGCGGCCTTTAAAGACGGAGAGACTGTATTCGAGCACAAGTATACTTGGAACACCAATCCCTACAAAGGATTGGGGCCACTCTTCTCACGCCGTTCGTGCATCTACTGCCATCCAAGCTATGGCCACGGCAAGCGTCAAACCACCTACAATGCCGACATTATAGGCAACGGTTATCTCCTCGCCTTATTCTATCCGGCAGGAACAACCGACGCTAACGGCAAGACCTACGACAAGGACACCTATGTGAGCCAAATCACAGGCGTGCCGCAGACTCGCACCATGTCGCCCTTCTTGCCCGAGATTGACGAGAGTGGCATCAACATCGAGTGGAAGCACGCCACCGACGAGCATGGCAACAAGTTCGCCGATGGAGAGACCTACGATCTTATCTATCCCGAGGTGAGCGTGGCAATGAACGCCATCCACACCAGTCCGATGCCCGCTGCGGGATTCACCATCCGGCTGGAGTCAACCATCGGAATAGGCGGTGCCTGCCTCATCGACGCCATCCCCGACGACTCCATCAAGAAACAGTATCAATCGGAGGCCGCCCATGCCGAGCTGAACCCGATGATGTGGGACAAGGCTGCCAACGACTGGGCTTCCACAGCCTACATGGACTTGTCTAACGGGCGCAAGGGCATCAAGAAGTTCAACTACCAGCTCTCTCGCGCTTCGTTGCAGCAAGACTATGCCATTTGGGAGGTTTGCAATGTGACTCGTAAGGACTTGCACTACCTCTACACCACGAAGGAATGGGCGAAGGCGAACAGCGAGAGCGAAGAAGTAATCAACTACATCATGGAGAACGGCAAGGACCCCAACTCACTGCTCAGTCCCTACTACGGAGAGACCAAGGAAGAAACCGCAAAGAAGGTAGAACAACTCTTGGGGCTGAACTCAGCTTCTGACGCTCCTGTTTACGAGAAGAACTTCATTGAGAAATTCGGTGAGGAAATGTCTGACCAGCAGTATTACGACTTCATGGTATGGCAGCGAGGTCTCGCAGTTCCCCGTGCCCGCAACCTGAATAGCAAGACCGTGCAGCGAGGCAAGGAAGTGTTCATGCAGATAGGCTGTTCCTCATGCCACCGTCCGTCGTGGACCACAGGCTCTGACAACTATTGGGCTACGGACTACGTGAACAGCTTGGGCAAGTTGCCTACTTATCCCAACCAAAAGATTTATCCGTACACCGACCTCGTGCAGCACCGCCTGTACATGGAGAACGACATCATCAACGGTTGGTGCCGCACCACCCCACTATGGGGACGTGGCTTGTCGAAGAGCAACACCGGTGCCGACGACCGTCTGCACGACTGTCGTGCACGCACCGTCATAGAGGCGATCATGTGGCATGGCTACAGTTCGAAGAGCGATGCCCACTGGTCGGTGCAAAACTTCTACAAGTTGGACAAGGCCGATCGTGATGCCGTCGTGGCATTCATCGAGGCCATATAAGCCCAAAACCATCGTATCAGCAGCCGAGTTTTACAAAACTTGGCTGCTGATGTTATTTTCTACAGAATGAATGTTTAATGGTTAAGAAAATTATATCCACCCTTTACATCCTCGTGCTCATAGTCATGGCCTCCGCCACTATCGTGGAGAAGAACCAGGGCACAGACTACGTCCATGCCCACTACTATGGTGCATGGTGGTTCATTTTGATTTGGGCTGCGCTTACAGTCCTCGGAGTGTTTTACATCCTCATGAGGAAAGTCAGGACTGCCTCAACCCTCGCCCTCCATCTGTCGTTCGTCATCATCTTGACAGGCGCTCTTCTTACTCATGTCTCAGCCAAAAGAGGCATGATACACCTACGCATTGGTCAGCCCACCAACACCTACGTAACATCCGACGGAGAACATGGCATGGCTGAGGAAAAACTTCCTTTCTCGCTCTGCCTGAAGAAATTTGAAGCGAAGATGCACGATGGCACCAATGCCGTAGCAGACTATTCTTCCAAGTTCACCGTCATCGACGGCAACGAGAAGAGCGATGGAACGGTGTCGATGAACAACATCTACTCACATCGCGCCTACCGTTTCTATCAGTCGTCCTACGATGAAGACGGCAAGGGTAGTGTCCTTGCCATCAACGCCGACCCCTATGGCATCCCCGTTACTTACACAGGCTATGCCTTACTCTTCATCTCCCTCATCTGGATGCTCATCGACCCAAAGGGGAGTTATCGTAAACTGCTTAAGAGCCCATTGCTCAAAAAGGGAGCCTTGATGATCTCGCTAATATGCGGACTCGGTTTCCCACAGAGCATCCAAGCGGAATCTACCTTCGAGAACCTCCAAAGCGCCGTCCTGCCCAAGGAGACGGCAGAGAAGTTCGGCGAACTCAACATCCTCTACAACGACCGCATCTGTCCATTGCAGACCTACGCGCTCGATTTCTGCAAGAAAATCTATGGTGCCCGAAGCTACAAGGGCCTCACCGCCGAACAAGTGCTTTCCGGTTGGATATTCTATGGAGACGTGTGGGGCAGGGAGCCTTTCATCAAGGTCAAGAGCGGAGAACTGAAAAATGCGATGGCACTGCCAGACTATTGCAGCATGAACCAATTCTTCAACCGAGACATGGGCGGCTATATCATCGGGCAATACGTGCAAGATTATTACAATGGCTCGCAAGACAAGCTGCACAAGCAAGCCGCCGACATCGACGGAAAGATACAACTCATCATGGACTTGCGCCGCGGCGTATCGCTCAAGGTATTGCCCTACACCTTCCCCAAGAACGTGAAGGCGACAAAGGAGAACCCATTCATCAAGGCTGGTACCACCATCTGGTTTTCGCCCACCGACAAACTGCCGCGCGCCGTGGAGAAGCAACATGCCCTTTACATCACCAACGTGTTCAGCTTGCTCTATAGCGACGTGAAGGCGGGGAACATGAGCCGCGTGAACGAGTTCTTCGTCAAGATGAGGAAATACCAGAAGATTAGCGCTGGCACTTCGCTACCCTCCAATACACAATACAAGGCCGAGCGCATCAACAACGCCTTCCCCTTTGCCACCATCCTCTTTATGGTGAACCTCACATTGGGTTTCATCGCCCTCTTCTACACCATCTATCGCATGACCCGGAAGAGGGAGAGCAAGATACTAAATCTTATGTTGCCATCATTACTGGTAATTTGTTTCCTTGCCCTTACCTTTGGCTTGGCATTGAGATGGATAATAAGCGGCAACGTGCCAATGTCGAACGGATACGAGAGCATGCTGACCGTAGCATGGTTTGTCATGCTCATAAGCATAGCCCTGCAGTTCCGGGTTCGCATGGTCATGGTGTTTGGCTTTATGCTCTCCGGCTTTTTCCTCCTCGTGAGCCACATCAACCAGATGGATCCTGCCATCGGTCAGATGATGCCAGTGCTGAACAGTCCTTTGCTCAGCATACACGTGAGCATCATCATGATGAGCTACGCCCTCCTCTCGCTCACCTTCATCTGCGGCATCATGGGCATCTGCATGCGTTCCCACGGAGAAGAGCTACAGGCGTTGAGCCGCGTGTTTCTCTACCCCGCACTCACCACCATGGGATTCGGCATCTTCATCGGTGCCATCTGGGCAAACGTGAGTTGGGGAACCTACTGGAGCTGGGACAGCAAGGAAACGTGGGCGCTCATCACCTTCATGATCTACGCTGTAGTGGTGCACACGCAGAGCCTGCCCATCTTCCGCAAGCCCCTTGCCTACCACGTTTACACCACCTTCGCCTTCCTAAGCATCGTGATGACCTACTTCGGCGTGAACTACTTCTTAAGCGGTATGCACAGTTACGCTTAAACACCCTATACTTATAAAACAACATAATGGCAACGGATTTTCTGTGGTATCAAATGACTTCCACCGAAAAGCCGTTGCCATTATTTTTTATATTTACTAAAACAAATATGAAAATTATAATAAAGTTGTGATAACTAAAGAATTTTGTCTATATTTGCAAACAAACTAACAAAGAAGCGCGGATTATGGCAAGATTCATCAACCCCTTTACAGACATCGGCTTCAAGAGAATATTCGGGCAAGAGATATCAAAGCCGTTGATATTAGACTTCCTGAACAGTCTGATGGCGGGCGAGGAACACATTACGAACATCACGTTCCTCGACAAGGAACAACCAGCCCTCTTCGAGGATGACCGTTCGCTTATCTACGACATTTATTGTGAAACCGACAAGAACGAGAACATTATCGTGGAGATGCAGAACAAGTCGCAACCCTATTTCAAGAACAGAAGCATATACTACGTTTCTGAAGCCATTGCAAGACAAGGAGAAAAGGGAGCTGACTGGCAATACAAGATTGACGCGGTGTATCTCGTGGCATTCCTTAATTTCTGTCCCATGGACTTTGACAAGCAGTTTCGCACAGATGTGGGATTGATTGACAGAAAAAGCGGAAAAACATTCTCCAACAAGGCGAGGATGACATTCATGCAACTCCCCTTATTCACCAAGGAGGCAGACGAATGTGAGACAGATTTCGACAAATGGATTTATGTGCTAAAGAATATGGAGACCTTAACAAGATTGCCATGGGCGGCAAAAAGCTCAGTGTTCAAGAGATTGGAACAAATTGCGGATGTGGCTTCGCTTTCAAGGCAAGAACGCATGAAATACGACGTGGGATTGAAAAAATACCGCGATACCCTGTCGGTGCTTGAAGGCGCAAAACAAGACGGTCTGGCGGAAGGAAGAGCAAGAGGTCTGGCGGAAGGAAGAGCCGAGGGTAGAGCAGAGGGTATAGCAGAAGGAAGAGCGGAAGGAAGAGCGGAAGGAAGAGCAGAAGGAATGCAAAATGAAAAGGCAGAAACGGCAAGACGACTCTTTGCCATTGGTATGGACATCAAGACCATTGCCATTGCCACTGGACTTTCCGCAGAGGAAGTTGAGGTTATAATAAAACAATGAGAATATGAAGAAGTTATGTTTATTCAGCGCATTGATAATAGCTTTATGTAGCTGCTCACACAAGCCAGCCTACCAAATGGTAAAGCCGTTGCCTTCAGCTTATGAGATAGGTAAACTGAAGGACGCCTCTGTAGCAGCTTCTTTCTCATACAAGGATTTCTCTTGGAAAGATGGCAAATTGTCAATGAACGTGTTTTCAGAAGACCTATACAATGCCACAGAGATAAGTGAGCTGAAGGCGGGCGATACCTTGGTATATACCGGTCAGCCTATAATTGTTAAAGATGTTGTTTTCAAAGACAGTTTCGTAACAGTTAACGGCGGAATAGAGGAAGGTGGAGCAGACTTGAGGGCTAAACAAGGTGGGACTTACAGGGGGACACAATTGGATGATCATTCCACCTATACAGAGCTTGGCAAGGCAACCGTGCCATTGGCAAAAGATTTCATATTGGTCGACTGTGGAGAGAATCCCACGGATCCTTACGACACCATCAAGGCCAGGCAAGAGGACTACCTGAAGAAGCTTCCCGATTACAAGAAGACCTTTAGCTCATTGGATACCAAGGTGACAATCAAGAATGGTGTCATTGTATCTATTACAAGAAAATGGATTCCATAAATCCGGCAGTCAAACGCTTTGATTATAAAGAGATTAGACATTGCACTGAAATGACGTTGCCTTTACGCTGAAAAGCCGTTGCCATTCCATTGGAAAGGCAACGGCTTTTCAGCGTAAAGGCAACGCCTCTATTTCTTTTTTCCATTCAGTGCCTTGGCATACCATTCTTTTAAGGCTGCCCTTGGGGTTCCAAGCTTCACGAGCGTATCCAGGTCTTTGATGGCATCTTGAAACTCACCGAGCTTAATACGTATGTCCGCACGCGACAAGATAAAGTCATTGTTGTTTGGGTCCAAACTGATTGCCTTACCATAGTCGTATTCCGCCAACTCCAACATTCCTCGCTCGTTTTCAATGCCGGCCCTCGCCGCCCACACCACGGCAGAATCGGGATAAGCATCCACAAGCTGGTTCACGCCATCAAGGGCCTCGGTGAAGTGCTTGTCTTTCTCGTTGAGAAGGGCAAGGCCAAGGCGGGCCTCATAGTTGCCTGGCACTATGGTCAGCAGGTTTTGGTAATCCAGTCGCGAGAATTTATATCGCCCAAGCCGGTCATTGACATACGCCCTATAATAAAGCGCGGCAACGTTGGCGGGATTGTTTCGCAACACTATGTCATACTCATTTTTAGCGCTCTGCCACTCCTCCAACTGCACATACCAAGACGCCTTGCGCAAACGCAGGTCGATAGAGTCGGGATAATACGACAACCTCTCCGAGGCAGCCTTCAGGCTGTCGCGGAGAGGGTTTGAGTTTTGAGCCACGGCACCCAACGGTAGCCACAACATCAAAGTGAATAACGTTGTCTTCATTGGTTCTTTTGGTTGACATACTCAACGAAAGCCTTGTCGAAGGCATCGAGCTGCGAGCTTGTCTTGTGCTGCTTTTTCAACACGCGACGCAAGCCCTTGTAATAAGCGGCTACGCGTGACTTGACAGTCGCTTGGTCGTCGCCAGAATTGTAGATCTTGTCGAGGTCGATATGCATTTGTGGCACCAACTCGTTGAGGAACTCGTTTTCTCCTTGCGCTTGTTCAAAGCTTGACACCTGGCCCGGCGCTGCGTTCGAGTCCTGGCTTTCTTGTGCGGCGGAATCGGTTTGCTCTGTCTGCTGGACATCGTTTTGAGTTTGGTCGCTACCCGACTGTGCCACGAGAAGCGCCACCGCGATACATACAAGCACAACGATGATGGCAATGATTACTGCCATTTTCTTGTTGCTTGAAACGAGTGGTTGACCATCGGTGAGCTCGCCCGACTGACTGTTGAAGCGATGCTTGTCTATGGCTTCCAACATGGAGGCTATGTTGTCGAAGCGCTCGTTGCGGCCGAAGCGACAACATTTCTCTATCACGTTATGATACTCAGCACCGAAGCCAAGAATCTTGAGCAATACGCCGAGTGAGTAGATGTCGGCACGGGCGTCGAGCCCGACCGTGCCATCCTTGGACTCAGGAGCCGCATACTTCAGACTCTCTTGTGGTTGCTTCAATATGTCGGCGTAGCGCACCTTGAACGTGAGAAGCCTAACATCATCGCCCTTGCGGGTGATGAAGATGTTCGACGCGTTGAGGCAACCATGAACCAGCCCCTTTGAGTGGATATAATCGATGGCGCTTGCCACTTGCCGGAACACTTTTTTCCTCTCGTCGCCGGAATGTCCCTCAAGCAACCATTCTGTCAAATTGCGGCTGTCTTCCCACTCCGTAACCACCATGGCGCCTTTCCCCGGTTCATCGTTCAAGGCCATGAACTTGAATATATGGTTGCTGTCGAGGTCTTTTCCGCGTTCATACTCTTGGCGCATATATCGCTGGCAATTGGGCTTGGAGGCATAGGCTTCCTTAAGTCCGATTGTCAGTATGTCTTTGCCGCCAGCCTTGCCGGTGGCAATGGTGTTGATGCTTGAGTTGTTGAATTCCATATCCTTATGATATTAAAAAAAGCCGATGAATTATCATTCTCCCCTACCTGCCTAACCAATGGGGAACAACCCATAGAGGCTCGCGTCGATCATGTCGGTTATCTTCCTGAAATCCTCTTTGTTATCCTCAAAGTTGATTTTGTCTCCATCGATGGTTATAAGCTCGCCATCGTATGTGGAGAGCCAATCGTCGTAGCGTTTCTGGAGTCCCGTGAGATAGTCTATACGGATTGACTTCTCATAGTCGCGCCCACGCTTCTCAATGTGCTTGACGAGAGTTGGTATAGAGGAGCGTATGTAGATCATGAGCTGTGGCTTTTTCACAAGCGACATCATCAAGTGGAAGAGATCTGTATAGTTATTGAAATCCCTGTCAGACAGGTACCCTTGGTCGTGAAGGTTGGGAGCGAATATGCAAGCGTCCTCATATATCGTCCTGTCTTGAATAATGGTGTTTTTGCTCTTTGAAATCTCCACCACTTCCTTGAAACGCTTGTTGAGAAAATAAACCTGGAGGTTGAACGACCACCGGCTCATGTCGTGGTAGAAATCCTCAAGATAGGGATTGTTGTCCACAGGCTCGAAACGTGGAGTCCATCCGTATCGAGCCGCAAGGAGTTTTGTCAATGTGGTCTTGCCACTTCCTATGTTTCCCGCAATAGCAATATGCATATTCCTTAATCTTTTTTATATGAACAAGCTTCTGTTGCTCACGTCTATCTTTTTGTTTATGGAAGAGGTGATAGCCGCGAAATCTTCCTTGTTGTGCAGGAAGTCGAGGTTTTCCACGTCCACCGTTATCTTTGGTCCTTTGTATTGCCTCTGAAAGAACCTGTCGTATCTGTCGTTGAGGTTCTTCAGGTAGTCGAGCCTCATGTTTTGCTCGTATTCCCGTCCGCGCTTGTGGATGTTGTCCACGAGATGCGCCACCGATGCGCGAAGGTAAACCATAAGGTCGGGTTTTTCCATTACCATCATCATGGAGTTGAAAAGCCCCATGTATGTCTCAAAGTCGTTGTCCGACATGTTGCCCATGTCGTGATTGTTGGCGCTGAATATATACACACCCTCATATATGGACCGGTCTTGAATGACAGGCTTTGCCGACTTTTTTATCTCCAGCAAGTCTCTGAACCGCTCTTTCAGGAAATAGACTTCCAGGTTGAGCGCCCATCGTGGCATGTCCTTGTAATAGTCTTCAAGATACGGGTTATATGTCACGCTCTCTAACCTCAAGTCCCAGCCATAGTGCTTTGCCAGCATCTTTGCCAGGGTTGTCTTCCCACTTCCTATGTTTCCCGCAATGACGACGTGCATTATTTTAAACTGAGATTATAGTTGTAATAATTCTTGTCGCCGGTTATGTCTTTCACAATCTCTATGTTCTCCGGCAATTTCACGGTCTCTCCCTCAGCCATTCCCTTCGTCTCCAGGATCACGAGTCCTTGCAACCTGTCGAGATATTCGTCGAGCTCAAAATATTGGCCCTCGTAGATAAACGTGGTGCGCTTCTTGTGTATGGTGTGGCGATAAGGGTCTGCCTGCGCCAGTAGCGACTCCGACAAGGCATTGCTCACCTGCCGCTCGGTCTCTATCTCCTCGTTTTCGTTGATTCTACGCTTCGTCGTGTGAACGTTGATGAACTTTCCCTTGTCCCACACACGACGGCGCAGGCGCACCTCGGAGCCCGGCTCGGACACGAGATAAGTTTGCCAAATATCGCTGTCCACGGCGTTGGGTATGGTGCCGCCATTTACCTTGACTATATATTTTCTCTCCTCGGTAATGGGTTGCGGCAAGCCAAGCACGCTGCTGATTTCCTTCAGCACGCGGTTTATCTTGGTATCGAAATTGTCGTGATTGTTTATGACGCGAAGGTGTGGGTGACCCGTCCATGCTTGCACCACCTTGCGGTCGAGCATCCTCGCCTTGTCTATTCCCTCAGTTCGCACCTCGTTGGTGGTGGTGTTGTAATACTGCTCCGCGCCATCGGCTGCAGAGACAAGATGCAGCACGGCATCGTAGCGATCGAGGAGTTGCTGGTTGGTAACGTTGCAGAGTCCCGTGATTTTCTCCCACATCTCATGAGGAAGATAGGTGGAAATGTCGAGGGCACCACGGTCACAAACTATGACCACGGGCTTGTCGATGGTTTGCGCCATGGCCGAGAAATAGTCCTCGAAAGCAAGTTGAGCCTTCAACGTGTCTTTCTCTCCTTCGTAGAACCACTGCTCGTTTTTCGTCAGATAGTCCATTCCTGCCTGAAGAAATATTGTGGGTATCTCGGGGATGGTGAAAACCTTGAAGCCCCTGCTTGAGAAATACTCCATTATTTTCACCAAGGCTGTGGTTTTTCCCGCGCAGGGTCCTCCCGTCAGCACTATCTTCTTAAAGTCTTTCATATCCAATGGTAGCGCCCTTGCTGATGGCAGCGTGGTATGCTCTTGTTATATAAGTGTTTATTACCTCGCAAAGGTAGCAAATTCTTCCCTTAACTCAAAAACAAAAAAGCACGAAATCACAAATTAACGTCAATTTGTGACTTCGTGCTATGAAATTCATCGCATCAACACTTTTTAGAGGCGTTGACACAAGAAAACCTGATCTTGCTTGTCTTGGTTACCAAAGCTGAAGGCGCTGGCTCTCGGGCAAGTACATCTTGTCGCCCTCCTTGATGCCGAAAGCGTCGTAGAAGGCCTGGATGTGCGGCAACGCGCCATTGACACGCCATTCGCCCAGGGCATGGGGATCGCGCTTCACGCGGTTGCGTATCTCCTGCTCGGTGATATTCTGACCCCACACGCCCGCATAGGCTATGAAGAATCTCTGCTCCGGGGTGAAGCCGTCAGCGCTCTTCAAGGGCTTGTCTTTCGTAGCCTCCTTGAGCGCGTTGAACGACACCATAAGACCTCCGTGGTCGGCAAGGTTCTCGCCAAGGGTAAAACGACCGTTGCTGTTAAGGCCGGGCAACACCTCTATCGAATCGAAATAGTTGGCATACATCGTGGCACGCTCGTCAAAGTTCTTGGCATCCTGGGCAGTCCACCAATCGTGAAGGTTTCCGTCGGCATCGTATTGACGGCCTTGGTCATCAAATCCGTGAGTCATCTCGTGGCCAATGACCACGCCAATGGCGCCATAGTTGAAAGCGGCATCCGCCTTTGGGTCAAAGAATGGCCGCTGCAAGATTCCGGCAGGGAAGCAAATCTCGTTTGTGGTGGGATTGTAGTAGGCGTTAACCGTCTGCGGGGTCATGTGCCACTCATCGCGGTCAACTGGCTTGCCGGCCTTCTCGGCTATATGCTTGTCTACCTTAAAGACACGAGTGGCGAGGATGTTCTCGAAGAAGCTCTTTTGGGGATCGATGTCCAACTTTGAATAATCTGTCCACTTGTTAGGATAGCCCACCTTGACATAGAACTTTGACAACTTGTCCAGCGCGTTGTTCTTTGTCGTGTCGCTCATCCATGATTGCACCTTTATGCGCTCGGCAAGACTTTTCTGAAGGTTCTTCACCAGAGTTTCCATCATGCGCTTGGATGACTCCGGGAAGTATTTCTCACAATACATCTTTCCGAGAGCCTCGCCCATGGCGTTGTCTACAGTGTTGGTGGCGCGCTTCCACAAAGGATAGTCCTCCTTGCGCCCAGACATCGTGCGGCCAAAAAAGTCGAACTGCGCCTCACGTATATTGTCGGAAAGACAAGTGGCTGATGCCGATATGAAATCCCACTCCATCAGCGCTTTCCACTCCGATGCGGTAAGAAGTGACACAAGCTTGTCAAGACCATTGAAGAATGCGGGCTGCCCCACAATCATCTCCTGTATGCAACTTTCGTCAATACCCTGTGCCTTTGCGAGTTGCGTGAAGTGGATATTAGGATAATTGGCCTCAAACTCCTTAAGGGTCATCTTGTTGTAGTTGGCTTGCGGGTCACGAAGCTCGGTGTTGCTCTTTGAAATGAGCGCAAGCTCTGTCTCAAAGCGGAACACGGCAGCAGCCTTTCTCGCAGCGGCCTTGGCGTCGAAGCCGTAGAGCCCGAACATCTTCACAAGATATTTCTTATAAGCCTCCCTTATCTTTACCGTAGCCTCATCGTTGTTGACATACCAATCTTTCTGGCCAAGCGTGAGTCCGCCCTGTGAAAGCTGGATGATGTTTCTTGTCACGTTCTTATCGTCTGCGGAGAAATAAGAGCCAAAAGGCTGGCCAAGACCTATCTTGGCATATTTAAGCTGCAAGGCGTGGATATCCTTGAGCCCCTTTGCCGACTCGATTTCTTTCATGAATGGTTCAACAGGGGCCAAGCCTTCACGGTTGCGGCGAGCGGTGTCGAGGGCGAGCTTATAGAAATCGCTCAGCTTGCGCTCGGTGGTTCCATCGGCATACTTGGACTTGGTAAGCGACGTGAGGATAGAACTCACTTGCTTGTTCACGCTCTCTTGCAACATGTCGAAAGAGCCGTAACGACTGTATGCCGCTGGGAGCGGATGAAGTTTCTGCCATCCGCCTGTGGCAAACTGGTAAAAATCGTCTGCTGGCTTCGCGGTGCGGTCGAGGTTGCTAAGGTCAAGTCCCGACTTCGAGACGTTGCTCTTTGCCTCCGCGCCAATGATTGGTGCGACAGCCATCATGATCATGGGTAAATAATGTGCTATTCTCATAATATGATTTGGAATATAATTTATGGTCTGTGTTTAAAAGCATCTTAAAGCTCTTCGAGTTGTTCGGACAGTTCCATCCAACGGTCGTTTTCCTTGTCAAGAGCCTCCTTGGTAGTGGTATACTCTGTAACGAGTTTCATGTCGCACGCGTTTTTAGGATCCATAAGCAACGTGTCGAGTTCCTTCAGGCGGGACTCCATGTCAGCTATTTTCTTTTCCGACTCCGCGATAGCCTTTTTCACCCTGCTCATCTTCTTCTGACGCTCTTTATGCTCCGCGTACGACTCTACGCGCTCAACCTGTTCTGTGGTTGGGCTTTCGGCTGGTTTTACGGGAGTCTCCACCACGGTAGCTGATTTTGAAAGCGAGGCTGTCTCCGTGTTGTTCTGACTTCTTATCCAGTCGTAGACTCCACCGAGATGCTCTTTCACCTTGCCACCGCCAAACTCGAATACTTTCGAGACGAGACCGTCGAGGAAGTCGCGGTCATGGCTCACGATGATTGCAGTGCCGTCAAATGCCTTGATGGCTTCCTTGAGCACGTCTTTAGAAGGCATATCAAGATGGTTAGTTGGCTCATCGAGTATAAGCAGGTTGACCGGCTCAAGAAGGAGCCTGATCATTGCCAAGCGCGAACGCTCTCCTCCGCTGAGCACCTTGACCTTTTTCTCCGACACCTCACCACCAAACATGAACGCGCCAAGAAGGTCGTTGATTTTCAGTCGCATGTCTCCTGTAGCTACCTCATCGATGGTGTCGTAAATAGAAAGCGACTCGTCGAGCATCTGGGCTTGGTTCTGCGCGAAATAACCAATCTCCACGTTGTGTCCAATCTTGAGTTTACCAGTGAAAGGAATCTCGCCCATTATGCACTTTACGAGCGTTGACTTTCCCTCACCGTTCTTGCCGACGAAAGCTACCTTTTCGCCACGCTTTATGGTAAGGTCAACGTGCGAGAATATGGTATGGTTGCCGTAAGCCTTTCCAACCTCATCGCATATGACAGGGTAATCTCCCGAACGCAGGCAAGGCGGGAATTTAAGGTGCATGACCTTATTGTCAACCTCGTCAATCTCGATAGGCACTATCTTCTCAAGCTGCCTGACCTTTTGTTGCACCTGCACGGCTTTCGTGGCCTGGTACCTAAACCTGTCTATGAAAGCCTTGGCATCTGCTATCTCTTTCTGCTGGTTTTGCCAAGCGCGTATCTGCTGCTCGCGACGTTCTTGCCTAAGTACGAGATACTTATCGTAAGGAACCTTATAATCTTCAATGTGACCGCATGTTATCTCGATCGTGCGGTTTGTAATGTTGTTTATAAAAGCACGGTCATGGCTGACAAGAAGCAAGGCCGCTTGAGAGTTGATGATAAACTGCTCCAGCCATTGAATGGACTCAATGTCGAGGTGGTTTGTAGGCTCGTCGAGAAGCAACACGTCGGGCTTGCGCAACAATATTTTCGCCAGTTCGATACGCATGCGCCAACCTCCGGAGAACTCACGCGTGGGGCGGTCGAAGTCTGTGCGGTCGAAGCCCAAACCCGTGAGCGTACGCTCTATGTCTGCCTCATAATTGTCGCCTCCCATGAGCTGAAACCTGTCATGCTCTTGCGTGAAGCGCTCTACGAGCTGCATATAAGAGTCGCTTTCGTAGTCGGTACGTTCGGCCATCTCCTGCTCCATCCTCTTCAGGTCCTCTTGCATCTTGTTGCGTCCCGAAAAAGCCTTGCGTGTTTCCTCTATGACGGTGGTGTCGTCCGACAGTTTCATCACCTGAGGCAGATAGCCTATCTCGCATTCGTTGGGAATGCCAATAGTACCAGACGTTGGCTTCTGCATGCCACAGATGATTTTCAGCATCGTAGACTTGCCCGCCCCATTCTTGCCCACAAGCGCAATGCGGTCGTGATCGTTTATGACATAGCTAACGTCATGAAACAACGGACGAGTGCCAAACTCTACATTTAATTGCTCTACTGAAATCATTTTACCTTACCTTGTCTTTTCTTTTCAATTGCAAAGGTAGCAATATTATTGCGATTAATGTTGGCAGAATGAAAGAAAACAATTACTTTTGCATATCTACAAACAATAGATTCTATATACATACAACACAAAACACACATTAAATCAATACAAAATGAAAGCTATCGTTACAAGCAAGGCTCCTGGAGCCATCGGTCCTTACAGCCAGGCAATACGCACTGGAAACCTCATTTTCGTCAGCGGTCAATTGCCCGTAGACCCGTCAACCGGCAATTTCGCTGAGGGTGGCATCAAGGAACTGACACGCCAAAGCCTGTCAAACATCAAGGCTATTCTTGAGGCTGAGGGTACCGACATGGCTCACGTAGTAAAGACAACCGTCTTCCTTGCAGACATGAGCGACTTTGCAGAAATGAACGAGGTGTACGCCACGTTCTTCACCACACCATTCCCCGCCCGCTCTGCCGTGGCAATAAAGACCCTTCCCAAAAACGCACGTGTGGAGATTGAGTGTATCGCGGAAATTTAAAAGAGACTTTTACGGCTTCGACGTGAAACTACATGATTGAGCTAATGTCGTAACTATACTTCATTATGGGAAAAGGAAAACTACAGAAGTTCGCTGAGATGGAGGCCTTCAAGAATGTCTTTCAATATCCATTCTCTGTTATCAGCGACGTGCCATTCGAGATGAAAGGCCACTGGCGTGAGCAATATTTCAAGAACGACAACCCCATCGTGCTTGAGCTTGGATGTGGAAGGGGTGAATATGCAGTTGGCCTGGCGAGGAGATACCCCAACGTGAATTTCATAGGGGTTGATATCAAGGGCGCACGCATGTACACTGGCGCAAAGCAAGCTCTGGAAGAGAAACTCGACAATGTGGCTTTCCTAAGGACAAGCATCGAGATAATCGACAGGTTCTTCTCGAAAGATGAAGTCCAGGAGATTTGGCTTACTTTTTCCGACCCACAAATGAAAAATCCGCGCAAACGTCTCACTTCGTCATACTTCATGGAGCGTTATCGTCGTTTTCTCGTCGACGGAGGCATTGTGAACCTCAAGACGGATTCCAACTTCCTCTTCACTTATACACGGTTCTTGGTGGAGAAGAACAATCTGCCGATTGACTATTGCACTGAGGACTTATACCATTCCACGCCAGAAGGCTTGCAGGGCTCGCCACTTCTCGACATTCACACTTATTATGAGGGGATGTGGATGGAACGAGGCTTGAACATTCGTTACTTGCGTTTCCGCTTGCCACACGAAGGCGTTTTGCAAGAGCCTGACGTGGAGATTCCTCTCGATGAATATCGCAGTTATCACAGAGAGAAGAGAAGTTCAAAGGATACGGCTAAATAAGCTATAAGGAGAGTGCCTTTCAATATGAACCCCGAAAGTTTTGAGATAAACTTTCGGGGTTCAATATGCTAAAAAAAATGGAGAAATGCCATTCCGACACTTCCCCATTTATTATTTATGTTTAACCAACTATCTTATATTATTCGTCAAGGGCCTTGAGTTGGTTCTTCACCTCGTCTGTGACACGCTTTGCGAATTCTTCCATTGGCATTTGGGCTTGTTCGCCACCGCCTTGCTTACGCATGGAGACTAGTCCGTCAGCGGCTTCTTTCTCACCAACTATCAACATATAAGGCACACGCTTCAACTCATTGTCGCGAATCTTGCGGCCTATCTTCTCGTTGCGGTCATCGATATAGCTACGAATGTCAACAGAGTCGAGATAGTCTTGTACCTTCTTGGCATAATCGTTGAACTTCTCAGAGATAGGCAGGATTGCCACTTGGTCTGGAGCGAGCCACAATGGGAAGTGACCGGCAGTGTGCTCGATGAGCACGGCGGTAAAGCGTTCCAAAGAACCGAACGGAGCACGGTGAACCATCACCGGTGTCTTCTTGGAGTTGTCCTCTGCTGTGTATTCCAACTTAAAGCGCTCTGGAAGGTTATAGTCAACCTGGATGGTACCCAACTGCCACTTACGACCGATAGCATCCTTGACCATGAAGTCGAGCTTAGGACCATAGAAAGCGGCTTCACCAATTTCCTCATGGGTATTGAGTCCCTTCTCCTTACATGCCTCACGTATGGCGTTCTCGCTCTCCTCCCAAATTTCATCAGAACCGATGTACTTGTCAGTATCCTTAGGGTCACGGAGGGAGATTTGGGCATCGTAGTTTTCGAAACCGAAGATCTTGAACACCTTGAGGATGATGTCGATAATCGACTCAAACTCTGCCTTCACTTGGTCGGGGCGAGCAAAGATGTGAGCGTCGTCCTGTGTGAACGTGCGCACACGAGTAAGTCCGTGCAGCTCACCGCTCTTCTCGTAACGGAACACTGTGCCAAACTCGGCAATGCGGAGAGGCAGATCCTTATAAGAACGAGGCTTGCGAGCGTAAACCTCACAGTGGTGAGGGCAGTTCATTGGCTTGAGCATGTACTCTTCCTCAGGTTCCGGAGTATGGATTGGCTGGAAAGCATCCTTGCCGTAATGGGCATAGTGACCGGAGGTGACATAGAGGTTCTTTGAGCCGATACCTGGAGTGATAACCTCTTGATAATGGTATGGTTTCAGCACATGACGGAGCAGTTCCTGCAAGCGGAGACGGAGCTGTGTGCCCTTTGGCAACCAAATAGGAAGTCCCTTGCCGACACGCTCAGAGAACATGAAGAGTTCCATCTCCTTGCCAATCTTGCGATGGTCGCGCTTCTTGGCCTCCTCCAGCATGACAAGATACTCGTCGAGCATCTTTTTCTTTGGGAACGTCACGCCATAGATGCGTGTCATCTGCTCACGCTTGGCATCGCCACGCCAGAATGCGCCAGCAACGCTCGTGATCTTTATCGCCTTGATAGATCCCGTGGACAAGAGATGCGGACCCTTACAAAGGTCGGTGAAATTGCCTTGTGTGTATGTGGTGATGGTGCCATCCTCAAGATCTTGGGAGATGTGCTCCACCTTATACTGTTGTCCCATTGCCTCAAACTCCTTGAGAGCGTCGGCCTTTGCCACCTCGCAGCGAACCACAGGCTCGTTTTTCTTGGCGAGTTCTTTCATCTTGGCCTCGATCTTCGGGAAATCGTTCTCGGAGATGGCTGTTCCCTTTGGAGGCATGACATCATAGAAGAAGCCTGTCTCAATGGCGGGACCGAAACCAAACTGGATGCCTGGGTAAAGCTCTTGGAGAGCCTCGGCAAGCAGGTGGGCTGACGTGTGCCAGAACGTGTGCTTGCCCTGCTCGTCATCAAACTTGTAAAGCTCAATGGCAGCGTCGCTGTCTATTGGACGGTTGAGCTCTGTTGTCTCACCATTAATCCCGCAAGATACAACGTCACGGGCGAGAGCAGGTGAGATGCTCTCTGCGATTTGAAGACCCGTCACCCCATTCTCGTATTCACGAACGGAGCCATCGGGGAATGTGATTTTAACCATGCTACAAATTAGTTTATCTAAATCGCTTGCAAAAGTAATACTTATTTTTTAATAGGATATGCAAAAACGCTTATTTCTTTGTTGGCGATTGCTTTTTCTTTGGTTGCGCCTCGCTCATCTTCTTGCTGAGCGCGTAAGCATTGTAAAGTCCGAGTTCACCAGCACGGCTGAGGTCACTTTGGGCAGCCTTGATGTCGCCTGAGTGGAAATGAGCCACTGCACGGTTATAATAAGCTTGCGCAATGTTTGGATCGAGGCTTATGGCGTGGGTGTAATCGGCAATGGCGCGCGAATAGTTCTTCTCCGCCGCAAAGAGGTTTCCCCTATTATAATATGTAAAGGCGTTTTTGGGTTGCAACTGTATGGCTACGGCGAAATCGCCTTCAACCTGCGAGAGTTTCATTGCCGTCTTTGTGCCTTTCGAAGCCTCGTAGCTGTTGAGGAGTTGCTGGCATACGGCGCGTTCCCAATGGCCCATCGCCGACGCCGTGTCGACGGACAGATAATCGTCGAGATCGGAAATGGCATCGCTGAAATTTTGCGCCTCAGAATAAGCCACCGCGCGCTGGAGCAGGAGCGAAGCACGCGCCTTACGGTCTTTCTCCTCGTTGATGCCCGCCGTAAGCGCGTCTATCAACTGGAATATCTGTTTCGACTGCACGGCAGTGAGCTGTTGGCGCATGGCGTTGCACGTGAGGTTGAGCTTGCGCAGCGGATCACACTTCGCATTGAACTGGTCCACCTCCGTGTCGTAAGCCTGATAACCCTCAACGGCATTGGCGTATGAGAAATAAGAAAGCTGGTACATTGGCAAGAATGCCATTTCCACCTCACGGTCTTGGACAGTGCCTCTGATGCCACCCGAATAAGTGTGCTCCACCTTTGGCTTGTCCTCTACTACTACCTCGTTATACTTTGTTATGTCTATCTCCGAACGTTTGCGTACCTCTTGCAGTTTGGCCTTGCTCCATCTCTGCTGTATGCCAAGGTGCTTGTTGTTCTGCGCCTTGAATATGCGGAACTCGTCCATCTCCGCCTGATTGGTCATGCCAAGCCGACGATAGCAGCTTGCCCTTGCCGACAATCCAGTCCAGAAATTGGGGAATTGCTCGATGACTTTAGTATAGTCTCTAATGGCGGCATGAAGGTTCCCGATCTTGTCGTTGAGCAACGCGCGGTTGTAGATTGCCATGAAGTTGCTTGGCTCCATGTTCACAACGAAATCGAAGTCTTCCACGGCACGATTGTCATCGCCGAGTTGCACTCTCAGCAATCCACGATTATAGTGGGCGAGGAAATTCTTCGGGTCAAGGTCTATCGCCATGTCATAATCGGCAAGCGCGCCCTTGAGGTTATTGGTGTTAAGCCTTGCCAATGCCCTGTTCACGTAATTGTTCACCACCTTCGGCCGAAGGTGAATGGCCTTGCCAAGGCAAGTGTCGGCTGTGTGCCACTGCTTTCTATTCAACGCTATGTATGACCTCGTGGTCCAGGCATCTGCGTTGTAGGGATTGATGTCAAGACTTTGCGACAACCAATGGTCAGCCTGCGTAGTGTCTTTCTTCTCAAGATACACCTCAGCCTTTAAGGAATAAGCGGTCGAGACGTTCGACCATCGCTTTATTATAGTGTCGGCATCGAGCAAAGCCTGGTCAAAGTCTTGCAGGTTCATTCGGCATATTGCACGGTTTACCCAAAAGCTTGACACCGAGGGATTGAGGCGGATGGCACGGTTGTAGTCGTTGACGGCATCCTCGTATTTCTCTTGGCGAATGCGGGTTATCGCCCTCAAGTCGAATATTTGCTCAATATAGGGATTGAGCTCTATGGCTTTCGACGCGTCACCCTCGGAGCCAATGTAATCGTCAAGATAAAACTTTGCCACGGCACGGTCATACCATGGCAGCCAAAGGTAAGGCTTGAGTGCCAAAACCTTGTTGAAATATTGGATGGAAAGCACATAATCATCATAATGCAAAGCCACCTCACCATTCATAATGAGACGGTCGACATTATACTGCGCGTTTGCCTTGACCACAGACAGCAAAGCCACTAAGAATACGATTATCCTGCTTTTCATCTAATAATAAAGTCTTGCTTGTGTTGTAAAAGTCTTACTTGCGGATGGGCTTCGTCCTGTATGAGGCACTGAACTTTCCTTGAGCCATCGCCTTGAGCTTGTTGCGGTTCATTTGCTTGCGGAATGGCGACACCTTGTCGATATAGAGCACACCCTCAAGGTGGTCGAACTCGTGCTGCATCACCCTTGCCAAGTAATTGTCCACCCACTCATCGTGCTGCTGAAGGTTCTCGTCAAGCCATGTGGCGTGAATGCGCTTGGGGCGCGACACGTCCTCGCTAAGCCCGGGAATGGAGAGGCATCCCTCTTCCATCGACACGTTGCCTTCCTTTTCGTCCGCCTCAATGATGTGTCCATTGATAAACGCATGGCGGAATCCCGCATATTGCGGGAAGTCTTCCTTAAGCACGTCCAAGTCGATAACCACCACACGAATGGCCTTGCCAATCTGTGGCGCAGCGAGACCCACGCCCGAAGAGGCATCCAAGGTCTCATACATGTCCACTAAAAGTTTGTCAAGCTCGGGGTAATCGGTTGGAATGTCTTGGGCAACTTTTCTCAGAACTGGTTGTCCGTATGTATAAATCGGTAATATCATCGTTTTGAATTCATATAGTCTTGAAGGATAATCGTCGCGCTGACTTCATCCACAAGACCCTTGTTTTCCCTCCTCGCCTTCTTCTTCACGCCTCCGTCAATAATGGCTCTATGGGCAAGTACCGAGGTAAAACGCTCGTCGTAAAAAACTATTGGGACTGACGGTGAGACCTTACGCCAACGATTTACGAAAGCCTCAACCCTCGCGAAATTTTCCGATGGCTGACCGTTTGGCTGCATCGGCTTCCCTATTACGATTTGCTCCACTTCCTCTTCTTTAACATACCTGAGCAGGAAATCGAGCAAATCTTTCGTCTCCACTGTTGTCAAACCATTGGCAATAAGCTGCAAAGGGTCGGTCACTGCCAACCCTGTGCGCTTCTTGCCATAGTCTATGGATAAGATTCTCGGCATTTATTTCTTGAACAAAAGCCAAGAATCGCTGTTCTTGTTGAACTTGCTGCCACGGATGGCGTCACGGCTCTGCACAGCCTGGCTCTTGTTGTCGTAAGTGCCTGAGATAACGCGATACATGCTGTTTTGCGGATTGAACACGATTTGCGCGTCGTAACCGCCTTGCTTCAACAGGCTTTGCATGCCCTCGGCGTTCGACTTCAAGCCAAAGCTGCCCACCACGACGCTATACTGCCTCAAGCCTGAGCCGCTGATGAGCGTAACATCCTCAGAGCGAACCGGAGTGTTGTCGACATTGCTAACCGTGGTCTGGTTTGCCTGCTTTGTGACCATCGGAGTGACAGTGGCCTGCTCCTGTGTGTTGGAAGCGGCGGTCTGCTGCTCCTCTTGAGCCTTCGCCTTCTCGTACATTTTCTTGTACGCACTCTCCTGCGATTTACAACTTGTGAAAGCGATTGCCACGCAAAGGGCAGCGCCCATTACCAAATATTTTCTCATACTTCTTGTTAAGTAATTGTTTTAGATTCTCCTTTTTAGTGGGAAATATACTTTTACTTGCGAAATTACAAAAATCTTCATAAACAGCACGTTCCGTCATGCATAAAGTTTGTTAAACGTTCAACTAATAAAGTATTTTTCAATCGGTTAATATTATTTATGACTGTTCTGGCAACATTTATCGTCTTTAAACGTCGATATGTTAGAAAAAACAATTAAGTTTGCAATTAGAAAGTCACAGGTCTCGACGGCTTGTGGGCATTATGGACATTTACTAAAGAAAGGATTTTACTATGAAGACATTTGGTTACATTGCCACGTTCATTGGTGGCGCTATTGCGGGCGCAGCCGTGGGTTTGCTGCTTGCCCCAGAGAAGGGTTCTGACGTTCGTTCCAAGATCGCGGACACTGTAGACGACTTCTGCAAGAAACACGACATCAAACTCAACCGTAGCGATGCCGAGGATCTTGTCGACGACATCAAGGAGGCCGTTGAGGAAGAGAAGGCTTAAACCATAGAATTGATGTTTTCAAACGATCAGAACATTGAGACCATAGGCCAGCTCGTAGAGGTGCTCAAACACTACGCTGGCCTGCAAAAAGAGTATATCAAGCTTGGCACCGTGGAAAAGACCGTGAGGATTCTCACGGCAATAGCCATGACTGCCATCCTTGGTCTGCTTTTGGTGTTCGTGTTGATATTCCTGAGTTTCGCCGTGGTTTCCGCCCTTTCGTCTTGCTTGGGGCTGGTGGCGGCTTTCTCCATTGTAGCTGGTGCTTATTTCCTTGTCTTCCTCTTGTTCATCATTTTCAGGAAGAGCTGGATCGAAAGGCCATTGGTGCGTTTCTTGTCAGGGCTGCTCTTGAGCTAAGAGACCGAAAGGCACAAATCAATAAAAGCAAAGAAGATGAAAGAAAGTTTTCCAACGGAGTCGTCTTACCAATCGATAGAGGAAATCAGGTTGCGCAAAGCCGCATTGCTAAAGGACATTGAGGCCGACGGTGCCAAGATAGAGGAAAAATGGCGTTCCTTGTTCAAGAAGCCAGAGGCCTTGTCGAAGCCTGCCACGCCTTCACAACGCATCGCGGGCATCATCAGCACCGGAGCAGGATTGCTGGATGGCATAATGCTTGGCTGGAAGCTCTATCGCAAGTTTAAACGGTGATTTCCATACCGTCGTATGGTATCTGGAAGCCCTGCGGCAATCGCCCGTTAGCCTCATCAAACAATCCTATCTGGTGGGTGACATGTATCAGATAGGTTCTTTTTGCGCCAATGCGTTTCGAGAATGCCACTGCGTCCTTCACGAGCATGTGGCTATGGTGTTCCTTGTCCCATCGCAACGCGTTGACCACAAGCGTGTCCACTCCTTCAAGACTTGGCAACTCCTCTTCGGGCATCATCTTCATGTCAGTGATATAAGCCATTGAGCCAAATCGATAGCCGAAGATAGGCATTTTGTCGTGCATCACCTCAATAGGGACGACAGGTATATCGCCAATGTGAAACTCCTCATGTTTTTCCACTGCCTTGAGATTAAACGACGGCACGCCTGGATAAGGATTCTCTGAAAAGCAATAAGGAAAGTTGTGGCGAACGTTCTCCACGGTGCGGGCGTTAGCGTATATGTCGAGGTCGCCAAAAGCATAACAATAAGGACGCAGATCATCGAGCCCGCCCACGTGGTCGTAATGCTCATGGGTGAGCAATACCCCGTCAATCTTCTTAAATGGCACACGGAGCAGCTGCATGCGAATATCGGGACCACAATCTATTAGCACGCGCGTGGTATCCGACTCCAGGAGAGCCGCGGTGCGGAAACGCCTGTCGCGCGGATCCTTGCTCCTGCAGACCTCACAGTTGCAACCTATCACGGGAATGCCCGTAGACGTGCCTGTTCCAAGAAACGTCAACCTCATAACCTTTAATCTGAAACGTGCTTAAACGATATTGACCTCGGGGCTTATCTCCAAACCAAACTTCTCGTACACGGCTTTCTGTACGGCTTTCATCAGCTCTACCACTTCTTGCCCCGACGCGCCTCCATTGTTCACGAGAATGAGGGCTTGCTTGTCGTATACCGCCGCGCGACCGAGCGACTTGCCTTTCCAGCCACACTGGTCTATCATCCAGCCAGCCGGAATCTTGTATTTCATCTCACCGTCGGGCTGCGGCACCTCGAAATAGCGAAGGTCAGGATGCGACTCCTTGAGTTTCTCGAAAGCTGAACCATCCACTATGGGATTCATGAAGAAGCTGCCGGCATTGCCTTTCACCGCCGGGTCGGGCAACTTGCTCTGGCGGATGTCTATTATTATGTCGCGGAGCGTCTCTCCCGTCAGCTGGCTTTCAGCTATTCCCCTTTCGGCAAGTTGACTTCTGATGTTGCCGTAATCAAGTTCCGGCTTGAAAAGGCGATGGAGCTGGTAAGTGACATACACGACGATATACTTGTTTTTCCACTCGTGCTTGAACTTGCTTTGCCTATAGCTGTAACCACAGTCTTCCGCCTTTATTTTAACGACCTTTCCCGTGCCTATCTCCACGGCCTCAACCTCCAGCAACACATCTTTTATCTCCGCGCCGTAGGCTCCGATGTTCTGTATTGCCGACGCGCCACACTCGCCCGGTATAAGGCTCAGGTTCTCCAGGCCGTGATAGCCATGGCGCACGGCATAGGCCACCACGTCGTCGAAAGTGGTGCCTGCCCAGCATCTCAAGCAGGGCTCATTGCTGCCATAGCGCAGTTCCACGGCAATGTCGAAACGTTTCTCCGGCGTGACTACCTTTCCATGGTAATCGTTTGTCAGCAGCAGGTTGCTGCCGCCGCCCAGCAAGAGGAACGGTTCCTTCAAGCTTCTTGCCAGTTCCGCAGCCTCGCCTTCATTGGCAAAAACTGCGTATTCGTCACACTTCTGGTCTATATGGAAGGTGTTGTCGTGCAGCAGTGAATGGTCTTTCTCTATCAGCATCCTTTCTTTTCCTGTTAAGAGTTAAACTTGACAAGCGTCCATCGGTTTCCGTCTTTCCTGAATAGCATCTCTATCTCCAAAGAGTTTGATATACCTCTTATGACAAACAACTTACGCTTCCTCGACGTGCATTTCTGGCCATATATAATGTTGTATATCTTATCGCGCGGAATAATGGCGGGCTTGAAGTCGGGCCACTGCTGTGGCATCATTATACCATTGATGTTGGCGAATTCGTTGTCAGGGTCAGGGGCGGTAAACTCCACCTCGTCTGCCATCGATGCCACCTGAAACGCCGAGTCGCGCGAGAAATGGTCGTAGAAGGTCAGGAAGTCGGCGTTCTCATTGGTGCGCAACGACTCATAGTTGAGCGACGTGAGCATGAACTGGCCATTGACGCGGTTGAAAAGGAACTGTTGCACAAGGTTCTTGCGGAAAAATATCTTCTCTATCACCACATGGCTTACCGCCGTGTCCTTAACAAGGTTCATTTGCTTCCTGTTGTCGAATACAAGCGTGTAATACTGCTGGCGCATGAAGAAATGCTCCATTCCCCACTGGTTCATGGGTATCTCCCTTGCCAGCTTTCCGCTTCTGTACACCTTCAACGGGAAAACTGTTCGCGCCTTCTGCAGCTTGCGGTTTGCCGCGAAGTTGAATATGAAGTCGTCGAAAAGTTCATCGGCTGCTTTTGGCATTGGGGTTTCCTCTATCAACGCCTCCGTAGAGTCAATGGAGGACGTGTCGGTCAAGACGGAATCGGTTGTCGTGTCATTCTCCTGCCGGGGTTTCTTGTCTGTGCAACCCATGGGAGCTGTAAACATGAAAATGAGAAACGATAAAACAATCGAAAGTAATGATTTTCTCATAACCTACTAATTAACGGGCGCAAAATTACGCATAATTTTTAAGATACAATATCCTTTATGCGATAAAATTAGTAACTTTGCACACAACATTTAATATAAGACAAGACTATTACGATTAGATAATTATACAATCATGTTGTTAGACAAGATAGACGACCTCCTGAAGGAGGTTTCGCAACTTTCCGCCAAGAACGCGGAAGACGTGGAAAAGCTCAGGATAAAATACTTGAGCAAGAAAGGTGAGATTAGCACGCTCATGGACGAGTTCCGCACCGTGGCGAAAGACAAGAAAAAGGAGTTCGGAATGAAGATCAACGAGCTCAAGAAAACAGCCACCGAGAAGATCAACGAGCTTCGCGAGACCGTGGAGACCACGGAGACAGGCGAGGAGAGCCTTGACCTTACTCGCACGCCCTACCCCATCGGCCTTGGCACGCGCCATCCGCTTACCATTGTCAAGAACGATATCATAGAGATATTCCAGCGCATGGGCTTCACGCTTTACCATGGCCCAGAGATCGACGACGACAAGCACGTGTTCACCATGCTCAACTTCGCCGCTGACCATCCGGCACGCGACATGCAAGACACGTTCTTCATCTCACAAAACCAAGACGACGTGACGAAGAACGTTTTGCTGCGCTCCCACACCTCCGGCGACGAGGCCCACTACATGGAGTGCCATGAGCCGCCAATCCGCGTGCTCTGCCCCGGACGCGTATATCGCAACGAGGCCATCTCTGCTCGTGCCCACTGCTTCTTCCACCAGGTGGAAGGCCTCTACGTGGACAAGGGCGTGAGCTTCACCGACCTCAAGCAGGTGCTTCTCACGTTTGCTCGCGAGATGTTCGGCCCCGACACGAAGATCCGCCTGCGCCCGTCGTTCTTCCCCTTCACCGAGCCAAGTGCCGAGATGGACATTTCTTGCACCATTTGCGGCGGCAAGGGCTGCAACTTCTGCAAGCACACCGGATGGGTCGAGATTCTCGGATGTGGCATGGTTGACCCACACGACCTCGCCGCTTGCGGCATTGACCCGGAGGTTTACACGGGTTACGCTTTCGGCATGGGCGTGGAGCGCATAGCCAACCTCAAATATGGTGTCAACGACCTTAGGTTATTCTCTGAGAACGACACCCGCTTCCTCGACGAGTTCAAGAGCGCATATTAATATTCCAAGCAAAAAGGGCGATCATGTTTACCATGACCGCCCTTTTTGTTTTCTATCGTTTCCGCACAAGGAAGATTTAATCCGCCAATTGTGCGAAGCGTCACAAAAAGAAATCCAACGATACTGAAATACACATTTTATGAACGACTTGCAGGGGCGGGCCCTGTGCCCGTCCACAACCCGAATGGCAAAACCATTGACATTTCGCATTGGTTGCGGACGGGCACAGGGCCCGCCCCTGCAAATTCCTCGTTTGTCGTCTCCCGTTATCTTCTTTTCAGCAACACATACAAGATCACGGGCGCGCCTATCAACGACGTTACGGCATTAAGGGGCAGAACGGTGCCGTTTGGCGGCAGGGTGGTTATGACATTGCAAAGCAAGGCTATCGTGCTGCCCATGAGAATGGTTATGGGAAGGAGCGAGCGATGGTCGGTGGTGCCCGTGAAAAGGCGCGCCACATGAGGCACGGCAAGGGCGACGAACGCTATTGGTCCACAGAAAGCCGTGACCAGCGCGGTGAGGATGCCCGTCAACAAGAGCAGGAGGTTGCGTGCCTTCCTTACGTTTACGCCCATGCTCTCAGCATAGCGTGGGCCAAGGAGCAAGGC
The DNA here is from genome assembly GCA_963588155.1 of Lachnospiraceae bacterium. Lineage (GTDB taxonomy): Bacteria > Bacteroidota > Bacteroidia > Bacteroidales > Bacteroidaceae > Prevotella. The sequence goes on from CAVAGT010000001.1 coordinate 86,132, forward strand.
GTTGAGAGGCTTGACAAGAAGGAGGGTGGAAAGGGTCGCGACCACTGTCAAGGGGACGAAGAGCCACATGTCGTCCATGCCCACACTGGAGAAGTCGCCCATGCCCCACACCACGAAACCGTGCACGCCCTCGTCTGTGGCAACGGAGCTGAGCAAGGTGATGACGCTCGAACAAAGGTAGCCGACCATCATGCCCACAATGATGAGCATGACCGAACTGCGTACCCTGCGGCTCAAAAACCATATCAACGCCGTGACCGCCATGGCTCCGACGAAAGCCGCAGTCACCGACGACAAGTATCCTACAACACCCGAAGCCACAAGTCCCGGGGCAAGAGTGAGCAAAGCCACGGCAAGCGAGGCACCACTCGTCACGCCGAAGATGTCGGGAGCCGCCAGCGGATTGCGGAAAGCCGTTTGCAACAGCAACCCACTCGCCGCGAGCGCTCCACCAGCCAACAAGGCTGTGATGGCTTGTGGCAGGCGAGAAAAGACCACGATGTATCTTGCCGTATCTGTTTCCTCGCCACGCAAGGCGTTGAAGACATCCCCAACCGGAATGTCGACGCTGCCATGAAACAGCGAGACAAGGAACAGGAGCAGACAAAGAACGGTCAGCAAACCGCCTTTTGCCATTAGCGATGCGGACTTAGCCATTCGGGATGTGGACTTAGCCATTCGGGATGCGGACGGCCACAGGGTCCGCCCCTGCCATGACATAAACTTTGCCATAGGGATTGTATCTACACTCTCTTAACGTATATTCAACCTAACTTCTGATAATATCTCAAGCGTCCGAGCTTGGCGTCAGGATGAAGGAGGATTATCATCTCGCGCAAGAGATAGTCGGGACGCCAACTGACTTCCTCAAAATAAGGCGTTAGCGTGCAATTGCACTCATATATCTCTCCCGTCTTAAACGCCTTCAACGCCTCGTAACCCTTGAACTCTCTCAAGAGGTCGGCCTTGGTCATCAAGCGCGAGCCATTGAACTTGAATGCCCAGACATCGCTTTGGCCTGCCTTCGACAGAATAGTCTCAAAGTTTAGCGCGAGGCTTCCACTGTGATTGTCGCCAGCGAAAGCGTAGCCTCCATTGGCATCACGGATAGTGACGCCCACTGTGCTGCTGCCTCCAGGGGTATACCAAACGGCTCCGGTCTTGCGCTCGGTCAACACGCTCTTTCCCTTTGTCAACTTGGCGGCATAACGCTTCATGCTTTGGTATGTGGAGTCAACCACATGGAACAGCGAGTCGGCTCTATCGGCCTGTCCAAACAGTCGGCCATAATAGCGCATCCATTCGGCACGCCCCAGCGACGATGTCTCCATATAGTCGGCAGCGAGAACCACGGGTATGCCCAGGCGCTCTATCTTCTGAAGGTTCATACCCTCGTAAGGGCTAAGGATTATGGCATCGGGCTTCAAGGCTATGATGCGCTCCACGTCGGGGCTCATCGAACTGCCACAATCCTCTATCTTGCCCTTCGCGCCCTTGGCGAGCGCAAGCCTACGCTGAATGTCCTTGATGAGGATATATTTTGAGTCGCAAACGCCAACAATCCTGTCTGCCACGCCAAGATATTCCATGAGCTGGCAGTGGGAAGTGGTAAACACCACTACACGCTTGAAGGGCTTGTCCTGCTTTATGGTCTGCAGAACTTGACCGTGTTGCCAAGGGTCAGCCACGCTGACGGTGCCATCCTTGGCATCGACGGTGAGAAGTTTGGCATAGCTGAACTGGGAATGGTCGGTGTTCTTGTCAACGGCTGTCCGCCCTCCGCAGGCGCATAGCAAAAGCGGAAGGGCGAGAAGCCAAACAAGTCTTCTTGTTATTTCCACAACAAGCTGGTGTTAAAGAAGATGCAGGAAACCGACACACCACAGTCGAACTTGCTGACAGGAGTGCCATCCTCCGTGAACTCACGCACGTAGCCATTAGTGGTGTAGCTTGGCCAACCGCCTACCATTGAGTATGAGGCAATGAAGATATGCTTTGATATTGGGTCCACGTTCATGGCGCATGGAGAATCCACGCTGATGCCGGAGATTGACGTAACCTGCCCACCCACATATTTGTTATACGAAACGTTATCCGCGCCATAAGGAGCGTCAACAGTATAGAAGGTGTTGTTGACAAGGGCTGCCATCGTTGCCGGGGCAACCGTCTCCGAAGTATAGTCGGAGCTGCTTGTCACGACCTTCTTCAAGCCGTTGCCCGTCTGTGCCCAAGGAGCCACCGACTGATAATGGCCGAGGTCTACCGCATAGTATTCACCCTGGGAGATGAACACTTGCGTGGGGTTCTCGATGCCCTTCACCGCCTTAGTGGTAACGCCGTAGTTGCCAAGTTTGGAAAGGTTTATCCAAGAAAGCGTTCCATTACCCTGCGCATAGTTGCTGTTGGCGACAAGCAAGGTGCCACCATCAGCCGACGTGCCTGTTATGCCCTCTGGGTAAGAGCCTACCGTCCAACTGCGATTCATCTTGTATTCGGTAGTGTCGATCTCTGCCACCGAACCGTTCTCGCCACCATAGGTGGTGTAATAAACATATCCGTCCATGGCGAAAAGCTGGCGTGGCTTAGAGCCTTGCGTAGTGCCAAGCTGGTCTGTAGTGCTGATTTTGCAAATCTCCTTGAGCGTGTTCTTGTCGAGCACCTCAATCACGTTCTCCTCTGTCACGGTGAGGTAAACCTTGCTGCCATAGGTGATGCCTGCGTTAGGATTGACGCCGAGACTCTTGCCGTTGGCAGTTTGGAAGGCCTTCAAGGTAGCCTTCTTGGTATTGTAGTCGTAATAGGTGAGGTCGCCGTTGATGCCACTGGATTTGGATCCACTGCCCACGACGAACAAGCCGTTGCTGGTAGACACCTCATCAGTGGGACGCCAAATCTGCACTGGGTCGTCTCCACAGGCTGTAAATGAAAGAGCCACGACACAAGCAAGGCTCAACTTGATAATGTTTTTTCTCATGTTTTTATTGATTAAATTAATAATTCTCATCATATATTCATAACCCGGTCTTGCATGTTACATCTCACACTTCAGGCTCACCATCCAGCATCTCCCGGGCATGGGATAATGGCTCACGATGCTGTATTGCTTGTCGAAGATGTTTTTTATGTCTACGCGAGACATCCATTTGCAACCAAACAACTGGAAACTCCGCCACAATGTCACACCCGTGTCCCAATAGCCATCCACGAGAGTGCCGTCATAGTGGGAATTGTTAGGCCAGCGACTGCTTACGCCTGAACCGTGCAAGCTCACGTTGACCCAAGGGTTCTCCCAGCCAAGGCTCACAGACCCGCTGTGCCGAGGTATATAAGCTATCTGGTAACCGTAGGAAGCCGATGTCTTGTCGGATCGATCAGTGACACGCTGAAAACTGTAAGAACCTTGAAATGTCAGCGAGTGGCCTTGGCCTATGGTAGCGTTGCCATTGGCCGTCAGCTCGACGCCAAGCGAACGCACCCTGCCCACGTTGACACAAGTCCATACAAACATGTTGTATGGCACCGCCACAATCATGTCTTTTATCTTGTTATAATATGCGTCTATCAGCAACTGCCCGCTCATGGCTGACGTATGACCGCCAAGCGTAAGCCCGAGGTTTATCTGGTCGGTCGACTCGGGGTCAAGCGTCGTGCTGCCATAGTGGTAATAGTAGCTCTCGTTGAAGTTGGGCGCGCGAAAGATATTCTTGTATGACGCCCTGACATAAATGTCCTTACCCTCAAGAAGCCTGTAACTCAATGAAAGCGAGGGCGACAAGCGGCTCATGTCGCGCGCCTTCTCCCTCAACTGTGCATTGTTGAAGATTTCGGTGCCGAGCAAGCGGGCAAGCATTGTCAGCCTGTCGTTGGCGAATTTTGCCGTGACGCTCTGCCAAAGAGAGTGGCGATAAGGGCGGGTGTCGGTGGCGAGGCTGCTGTTGAGATTGTTGAAAGCATAGTCTGCCGAGATGTCGAAAGTCCAAAGGCGACTTGGCGCATAGAGCAGGCTCGCGGTAGCATAACTCTCACGCTGCCAATAGCTCGCGTCGTTGACACCTCCCGAATACACCTTGTCCTTATATATGCTTGACACCCAATTGAAACGTCCCGAGACCTTCAGGCTCAAGTCGCCACGCCGGTTGGTGAGCGTGCCAACGGCTTGGGCGAAGAAGTTGCGGTCACGCAACGACTCCCCACTGATGTCCGTGTAATATTTCACGAGGCCTGGCAACAGCCTGTCGTTGTCGTAATAATAAGCCTTGAACATCAATGAGCTGTTTTGCGACGGGGTCAGCCTGAGATTAACCTCGCCATGCCCACTGTTCATGCGAGAGTTGGTTCGCTGCTTGTGGATTACCTCCGTGACGTTGTGGATGGTGAAAGGATAGTCGTTTTCCGAATAAGTGTATTCCGCCATAGTGGAGATGTCTACCTTTGATGACAATCGCTTGGCGTATCTCACGTAAGGACTCACGAACCCAAAACTACCCCACTCCACTTGACCCACAAAATGGCTCTTATAATCTGTTGGCGCATTGAGTTGGGTACTTATTGTCAGCAACGCCGGATAAGCGCTCTGCCGTGCCGGTTGGAATATGTCGGCACCGTCGCCCACTGTCATGCCAACATAATCGACGCTGTGCAGGGAATATCGGGAAAGGTCTGTCTCGCCTGTCTGGCAGTCGGAAAGCGCGAGCCCGTCATACACTACGCCAGTGTACTTCGCGCTGAAGCCTCTCACGGAAACGGTCTTCATTCCGCCAGCGCCACCATAGTCGCGCACCGTGACACCGGGTATGCGTCCAAGCGCGTCGGTGATGCCGGTCACACCGAGCCTCAACATATCGCTTGAAGAAAAAGCATGAAGCGGCACAGGACTCGTGAGGTTTCTATGCGCACGCGATTCTATCACCTCCACTCCTTCAAGTTGGTGGGGGCGCAAACTGTCTTGCTGCGCCCACGACATGATTGGGCACAGTATCATTAATAAACCACAAATATACTTTCGCATCCTTCCTCGAGAATTTGAAACAATCAACGCTAATAGGCAGGTCTTCTGGCTCGTGGCCGACAACAAGCGTCTTCCCAAGATTATCCGCATCAGCAAAACGAATAGTTTGCTAAAAGCTAACGTTCCCAGTGACATGGTGCTTGCCCATAATGCCACACACAGCAGCGGGACTGTCCATGATTCTAACATGGTTCCCTTTTAATCGCCCGATTAAGGGCGAACCATAAAAGCTATTGCAAAGTTAGCGACAATAAACTGCAAAACCAAGATTTTATTCGTAATTTTGCAAGTGTGGGTTGACTCTATTCATAATTTTAAATCACAAACAACAGTTTGCATGATGATAGTTCAATACGTTATAATAACCATTGTCTTGATAGCGTGCGTTGCTTACGCCCTTTGGCGAATAAGAAAAGCAATGAGCGTAAAGACTGGCGACCCATGCTATGGATGCGCGCTGAAGAAAGTGTGCAAGAAGAAAAGCACAAGGCAGAATGTTAAAAAAGAGGAGCCATGCTGATTTGTGTGGGTAGAGGGATGTTTTAGAATACTTCTTGCTGATTTTTCACACGGATTATAAAGATTTAAAAGATTGCTACGCCGCAAGCGGCTACGCGATGGTAAAAAAGCAAAGTACAGGGCCCGCCCCTGCAAAGCATTATGGTATGCGCAATCGGCGAAGCCGACATCTTTAAAATCTTTATAATCCGTGTGAAAAATGAAATGTGAAAGAGAAAAACACCCACACGATTCAACACAGAACCCCAAAAGATGATAATCAAAAACGAAAAAATCCGCGCATGGCAGAAAACCATGCGCGGATACTTTTTATGTCGGTTTATATGACGTTTCAGATTACATCATGCCAGGCTGTGGAGCAGCCATAGGAGCCTTCTCCTCTGGCTTGTCTACGATAAGGCACT
>CAVAGT010000002.1:0-81300 GCA_963588155.1 Lachnospiraceae bacterium
ATAATAAACGAAAGACGATTTCAGCGTTTCGGCTTTGCACTGGAATCTCAGCGGCTTTCCAATGGAACGCCATCGGCTTTCCAATGGAATAGTGACGGCTTTTCAATGGAACGCCGGAACGCCAAAAATCCGGCTCTTTTTCCGCCGCCTCATCATGATTTTCCTGCCTCGTTTTGACAAGCAAACGAGACGGACATTAGGTGTCACAAGTATAGCACCGCCTCGTTGCCCTCGTTGAAAAGCAAGTCGAGGATGGAAAGGTTTGGCTGGAAGCCAAACTTCTGCCCATACACTTGATAATAAGGGCGCGGCACAAAAGAGGGGTCGGGCAACGGGTGCTTGGGACGAATGGCATCGCGATAATCCACAATCATGTTGCCACATCCGCACGCATGGGTATCGCATCCGCACGCCACGGTATCGTCGTGCAGGGGCGGGCCCTGTGCCCGTCCGCAACCATTATGACCGCATCCACACACCACAGCATCACCATTCGATTGCGGACGGGCACAGGACCCGCCCCTGCCAATGGCATCAGACGCATTGGTGCCACATGCGCAACCATCGGAAACAAGCAGATATTCCTCCGTCAGCTCGATATGCGGCTCAATGTCGAGAAGCTCACACATCTTATGGGTGATGGCGAGGTTGAAATCGAAGAGGAACTCCCATTTCTTCTCGAAGAAGGGCAAGATGTCGTCTACATAATACTCGAAGAAAGGGCTCTCGCCATAAGCCGACTGCAACGCCTGCCAGTGGAGGTGACGCCACGCGCCATGGTCGGATATGCGCACGTCTTTCATCTCCGTCTTGTCTATCCTGACACCTTGCGGGCTCTCCACGGGCACGGTGAGGGCTTGCTGCCCCTGCGTGGTGGCTATGACGCACCGGTTGCGGAAGGTTTGCTTGACGAAATGGTCGTGCCGCTCAATGATGCAGGCTCCGCCATGGGCGAGCTTCTGATACCATTGCACGGGACCGAAATATGTGGAAGAGAGAAGACTGTTCATTTGAAAAGGCGGGCAGCCTTGCCCACTATCTGATGTCTATGCACGAGCCGCTTGCCATGTCCGGTCTCCACAAGGCAGAGACAACAGTCGCGGCATGGGCAGCGGTCGCAGCACTTAAAGGGTATGACGTAACGACGACGGTCTACGGTGATGGTGTCGCCGGGGAGGTTGAGCACCTCGCCCAGCTCCTGCGGCGGCCCTATGAGCGAAGCCTTGGGCGCGTCGCCACTGACGGTGAACACGATGAGCTCTCCACGCTGCAGGGCACGGTCGCGGGCAAGCTTGTTTACCACCACCTTGTCGCCCGTCCTGAGCCTTTGGCCCAAGGGAGCGGGCACGGTGTAGATGGTGATGGCAAACACGCGGACAACCACGACGAGCGTCATGGCTATCGCCAGAGCGATAATGAATTTCAGAAATTGCCGTGCCAAAACCTGCCGTCTAAAAAATGCGTTACTTTATTTTATGTTGTCAACAAACTTGAACAGGCGGCTCCACCTCACGCCAGAGAAGCCCTTGCGGTCGGGGTCGGAACTCCACCAAACGAAGATCGGCTTGCCCACAACGTGGTCCTCGGGCACGAAGCCCCAATAGCGCGAGTCCTCTGAGTTGTGGCGGTTGTCGCCCATCATCCAGTAGTAGTCCATCTTGAAGGTGTAGCTCGTGGCGAGCTTGCCATTGATGTATATGCGGTTGTTTTCCACCTTGAGGTCGTTGTGTTCATACACGCTTATCGGCCTTTGGTAGATGGCTATGTTGTTCATGTTGAGCTTCACGGTGGCACCCTTCTTAGGAATCCAGATGGGGCCGAAGTTGTCTACCGTCCATCCCGTCACCATGTTGTGCGGATAGAGGCTTATCGACGGCGCGGCATCGGCGTTGATCTTGATGCTCTTCACGAGATCCTTGCGCTTTGAGAGGAACTCCACTGCGCGCTTGGTCAGCGGCATGTAGCCCATCTGGTTGAGCGTGGTGAGGTCTTCCATGGAGATGCAGAGATCCTTGAGCACTTCGTCGGGCAGGTGGTCGGTGGCGAGCTTCACGTAGTAGGTGTACTGCACGTTGTCGGGCTCCTTGTTTGGCTTGCCGTCGAGATACACTATGCGGTTCTTTATTTGCAACGTCTGCCCGGGCAGTCCGACGCAACGCTTGACGTAGTTCTCGCGGCGGTCGGTGGGCCTGTGGTCTATGGATCCGAATTCGTTGGGGTTGTTGGCGATATAGCTGTGGCCGAGGTCATATATCATGGAGAAGAAGTCGAGCTGTTGCTGTTTGCCCAACGTGGCTGGGTCAACGGGGTTGGCACTGTTCTCCTTGTATATCTGCATGCCAAGCGGATAGACAAGGTCGCCGTAGAAGTCGGGGCCCTGATAGCGCTCCTCAGTGACGATGGTGTCGCCGCAAGGATAGTTGAACACCACGATGTCGTTGAGGTTCACCTTGCCCAAGCCTTTCAGCCGACGATAGTCCCACTGTGGCCACTCCACGTAGCTCTTGGTGTTGACCACGGGCAAGGTGTGCTGGGTGAGAGGCATCGTGAGCGGCGTCTGCGGGATGCGCGGGCCATAGCTCACCTTCGACACGAAGAGGTAGTCGCCCGTGAGGAGGCTCTTCTCCAAGGAAGAAGACGGGATGACATAGTTTTGGAAAAGGAAGAGGTTGATGAAATACACCGCCACGAGGGCGAACACGAGGGCGTCGACCCAGCTCATGATGAACTTTACGGGACCCTCGGCTTCCTTCCACCACTGCCATCTGACCTTCTTCGACACGTAGCAGTCGAAGATGAAGAGCGCGCCGAGCAGCGTGAGGACCCATCCCGTCAGCGTGCGTGGCGACATCCATATAATAAACAGCACGTAGAAGAAGAAGGCGCAGCCAAACTTCATCCATTGCTTCTTCATGTTAAGAGAAGCTTTCTCCTTGTCAATCATTATATTGCTTTGTTTGTTTTAGAACTTGAAGAGGTCGGAGGTGGTGAGCAGGCCCGAGTGGTCCTTGGTGTATTCGGCGGCGAGCACGGCACCGAGGGCGAAGCCCTTGCGCGAGTGCGCGTTGTGGGTGATGGTTATCTCGTCGGCCTCTGAATCGTAGCGGATGCTATGGATGCCGGGCACTTCGTCATGGCGCACGCTGTTGACGAGCAACTCGTCGGCATTGTGGTCCTCGGAGCCTTCCACGCGACCGTCGTCCCACGTGGTGGTGCCGAGCTTCCAAGAGCTCTTGCGGTCGAGACGTTCCACGATGTCCTCGGCAAGGGTGATAGCGGTGCCTGAGGGCGCGTCGAGCTTGTGGATATGGTGGGTCTCGGTCTCGGTGACGTCATACTGCGCAAAACCGTTCATGATCTCAGCCAGCTTGTTGTTGACCGCCTGGAAGATGGCCACGCCCACCGAGAAATTGCTTGCCCAGAAAAGCGTCTGCTTGCCGTCCTTGCAGAGGGCCTCGACATCCGCCTTGTGGTCCTTCATCCAACCCGTGGAGCCGGAGACGACCTTCACGTTGTGGCTGAACGCCTTGAGGTAGTTGGCGTAGGCGGCGGTGGGGTTGGTGAACTCTATCGCCACGTCGGCTGAAGAGAATGCCGGGCTGTCGAAGTCGTCGGCATTGTCAATGTCTATCTTGCACACTATCTCATGGCCACGCTCAAGGGCAATCTGCTCTATCATGTGCCCCATCTTGCCATAGCCTATCAATGCTATCTTCATAATTGTACGGTGATGTTATATATTAATATTATATGCTTACATTATATAATGTGTCGTGCAAAATTAGCTATTTTATTGCGAAAAGGGCTTCACGTGTTGCATAAATTATTATAAATCTTCACGTAATGCAAGCGTTTTGCGCTAATTAACGATTTTTGATTTCTAAAAAAGTGTTTAATCCAAGAAAAAGCCGTAACTTTACACCCGAATTCGCGCGGGCGTATCAGCCCGTGTAGTATACGGATTTACAATCAGATAGAAGATTAATCAAGATAACAAATCATTATGCACAAGACCCTAAAGACATGGGTGAGCCTCATGCTGTTGCCTGTCGCGATGACAGCCTCGCTCTCCTCATGTATCAAGGAAGAGGCGCTTAACAGCGAAGCCGACATCACGGGAGTGACACTCGGCAATGACGACTTGTTGCTTCGTGACCCCAACATCACGAACAACGAGGTAACGCTCTACCTCAACACCAACGACAGCATTCTCGCGCCGGAGTTCACGCTCACCGAAGGCGCTACCATTGAACCGGCAAGCGGCACGAAACGCAAGTTTATCACACGTGTGACAAACCCGCGAAAGACCAGCGAAGACGACGGGCAACCCGAGTTTTTCAATCAAGCAGTGCCGCAGGAGTACACAGTGACATCCCAAGACAAGCGTTGGAGCAAGAAATACACCGTAAGGGTTGTGGCAAACAATATCACTCCGTCTGATTTCCACTTCGACGACATGCGCTATTACATGTTCGATAGTGACGGTGATGGTGTGGACGAGCCTTGGTTCCATATTTTGTACGAGAAGAATGACGGTCAGCAAGTGGACTGGGGCACAGGAAACCCCGGCGCAATGATCACGCTCGCATCGTCGAACCCCACTCCTTCCGACTATCCCACGAGCCAAGCCGACAACGGCAAGAGTAACAAATGCGCCAAGCTGACAACGATAAGCACTGGCGCCCTGGGAGCGATGTTTGGCGCGCCCATCGCGGCTGGCAACATCTTCCTTGGCTCTTTCTCAGTGAACATGCTCGACATGGCTTCATCGACCCATTTCGGAATCCCGTTCTTCAACTCCAAGCCAGTGTCCATGACTGGATACTACAAGTATAAGCCAGGCCCAACGGTGACCGACGAGAAGTCGAACGTGGTAAGCGGAGCCAAAGACGACTTCGCGCTCTATGCCGTGCTGTTTGAGGTGACGAAAGACGTGCCTTGGCTCGACGGCACCGACACGAAGCTCAACTCGCTTTCAAGCCCCAACATCGTGCTCAAGGCGGAGCTGACCAACCGCAAGGAGACCGACGAGTGGACGGAGTTCACCATACCCTTTGAGGCAATGAACGGCAAGACCTTCGACATGGACAAGATGATTGCCGGCAGATACAGTTTCACCATCGTTGCCTCGTCGAGCAAGGACGGCGGCAAGTTTGTCGGCGCGGTGGGCAGCACGCTGTATATAGACGAATTCCACATCAACTACGAAGCAGAATAACATGAAAAGCAAGATATTACTATTCCTGCTCGTGGCTTTCTCCATCTCGGCCACTGCCCAGGAAAACATTGGCGAACGCGACGACAACCTCAAGCAGATGAACAAGAAAGGATGGGAGCTTGAGCTGAGGGCAGGTGTCAACGTTGGTGGCGCTACGCCACTCGGCCTGCCACGCGAGATTCGCCACATCGACAGTTTTGAGCCAAAGTTCAACGGCACCATAGAATGTGCGGTGACAAAATGGTTCGGCAGATGGGGCGTGGGCTCAGGATTAAGGCTTGAGGCCAAGCGCATGGCGACAGGTGCCACCGTGAAAAACTACAAGACGGAGGTGATACAAAACGGCGACCGCGTAAGCGGATATTTCACAGGCTACAACAAGACCAACTATGAAAGCACCAACCTCACCTTGCCCGTCACCGCCAACTTCCGCGTCAGCCCGCGCTGGAAGGTGAGAGGCGGACTGTTTGGCTCTTATTGCTGGAACAACAAGTTCAACGGCTACGTGAGCGACGGCTATCTGCGCAACGGCACGCCTACGGGCGAGAAGGTGACTTTCGAGAACGGCAGCTCGGCAGATTACAATTTCGACAAAAACCTGCGCCGCTTCAACTGGGGCATGCAAGCCGGCTTCTCATGGAATGCCTACAAGCACTTCTCGTTGTTTGCTGACTTGACCTACGCGTTCAACAACATCTTCGAGAAGAACTTCCAAACCGTGGCATTCACCATGCACCCCATTTACCTCAACGCCGGCTTCGGCTACAGGTTCTAAGACATCAAAAACAATTTTAAAACAAAGAATAATCATGAAGAAACTTTTTACACTATTCACGCTGGTTCTCATGGCTGTCAGCTGCTTCGCGACGGACTACACCGACGAACTCGTGATTGATGGCAAGAGCCAGGGACAAAAGACAGTCTCCGTTAACCAGCAAACAAATGGCAAATATAAGATTGAACTAAAAAATTTCTCCTACGAAGGCCTAAACGTGGGCACCATAACCCTTACTGACGTAGAAGCAACAGACGACGGATACGGCAACACCGTGTTGACCACAACTGGGCAGAAGGTAAAAGTAACAGTTTTGGTACTTTTTTCTATGACTGTTCCCGTAGACCTTAACGGCAAGATTATAGGCGACAAGTTCTATGCAGACATCACGATTCACGATATTCCCAATTATGGAACTTGGAAAGCGACTTTCGCCGGCGGCTTGAATGCCACCACAGGCATCTCCAACCTGCCTGTTGACAACGGCAGCGAAACGGTTGAACTTTACAACCTCCAAGGCCAACGCATCAGCGAGGCAAAGCCCGGCCAGGTGGTGATAGAGAAGAGAGGTGGAAAAACCGTGAAGAAGGTGGTGAAGTAAACCACACGCGACGTGCAGGGGCGGGCCCTGTGCCCGTCCGCAACCCGAATGGCGACCGACATGCAACATGGGGTAAATACCCATTGCAGACCGATATCTTGGCCATACGGGGTGCGGACGGGCACAGGGCCCGCCCCTGCATATCATACCTATCCCAGCAAAACACATTCGATTATTTGCGAATATCAAATCTTATGCTTAACTTTGCCACATATAATTTTATAGCTAATAGTAAAAGCTATGCTCGTTACATTTGATAAGAAATATCTTGAAGACCTATATACAATAGGAAAGGCTGATGACAAAAAACACCGTTATCAACCACAAATTGTACGAGGCTATCAAAAAGCCATAAAATACTTGATTATGGCTTCAAGAATTGAGGACTTGTTTCCTATCAAATCTCTACATTTTGAAGCTCTGCACGGTGACAAAGACGGCAGGTTCTCTATCAAAGCCAATGACCAATATAGAGTTGAATTCACTGTCAGCAAAGAACAAGAAAATACACTTATAACTATATGTAACGTTTTAGATTTGTCTAATCACTATAAAAAATAACGAAATGAGCAACATAAAATACGCAAACAACATGACCTCTTCGCTCTTGATACATCCTGGCGAGATGATTAAAGAAGAAATCGAGGCTCGTGGTATAACCCAGAAAGAACTCGCTGAGAAGATGGGGGTGTCGTACACGGTTTTCAATGAGATACTCAACGGCAAGCGACCTGTAACCACTGAATACGCGCTATTGCTGGAGGCCGTACTTGGTATAGACGCTGGGATTTGGCTACGGCTACAAGCTGACTATAATATGCAAAAGGCAAAAGCCGACAAGTCTTTCATGAACCGATTGGAACACATCCGACGTTACGCCGCCGTGCTTTAAATTATCATTTAACGCCACATGGAACAACTCTTGCACTATTGCTGGAAACACAGGCTCTTTCCCATAGCTGGGCTTCGCACGACGGAGGGCGAGGAGGTGGAGGTTGTTGACCCTGGCTTGCACAACGGCAACGCGGGACCCGACTTCTTCAACGCCAAGGTGAGGATAAACGGGCAGATGTGGGTTGGCAACGTGGAGATACACGACAAGGCAAGCGACTGGTTCACGCATGGGCACGAGAAAGACTCGCAATATAATAATGTGGTGCTGCACGTGGTGGGCAACGCCGATGCGCAAGCCGTGACGGAAGACGGAACGAAGCCACCGCAGACGGAGCTAAGCGTGCCCGAATATGTGAGAAAAAACTACGAGGAGCTGCTGAAGACCGACAAATATCCTCCATGCTACAAGATAATACCCTCACTGAGCCGACTTATGAAGCACTCGTGGATGAGCGCGCTGGAGACGGAACGGCTGGAGCGGAAGACCGATGACATAAAGCGGCGAGCCAAGCAAAGCCAAGGGTCATGGGAGGCGGCTTACTTCGTTACCATGGCGCGAAACTACGGGTTCGGCATCAACGCCGAGGCCATGGAGCAATGGGCGCTCAACGTGCCGCTCAACGACGTGGCTCACCACGGCGACAACATATTCCAGATAGAGGCCATCTTCATGGGACAAGCCGGTCTGCTCGACCCCATGTCGGTGCCTGAGAGATACCGCGACGACGCTCTTGCCGACGAATACTTGTTCAAACTCAGCAGGGAGTATAAATACCTGGCACATAAATACTCGCTCACGCCAATAGACTTCCACCTATGGCGATTCCTGCGGCTGCGACCGCAAAACTTCCCACACATAAGAATATCGCAACTCGCCAACCTCTACTTCCATCGCAAGGCGACCCTTTCGCGAATCATCGACTGCAAGGACGTAAAAGCGGCGAAAGAAATGCTCGCGACGGAGGTGACGGAATATTGGCAAAACCACTATGCCTTCGGACGCGAGAGCAAGGCAAACCGCAAGCACCTGTCGGAAGCGTCGCTCAACCTCTTGTTGATAAACACCGTGGTGCCAATGCTGTTCGCCTATGGCAGACACAAGCAAGAAGACTCGCTCGTGGACAGGGCGTTCGACTTCCTTGAACAACTGAAGGCAGAGGACAACCACATAACAAGGACATGGAAAGACGTGGGGCTGGATGTTGACAACGCGGGCGACAGCCAGGCATTGATACAACTGAAAAACGTATACTGCGACCGTCGCGACTGCCTTCGCTGCCGCTTCGGCTATGAATATCTTAAAGGGAAAAGGGAGGCTGACAGAATACAATAAAAAACAACATCCATGAAAAAATACTTATTCACCACACGCATGGAAGTGCGCGACTACGAGTGCGACATCGAGGGCATCGTAAACAACGCCAACTACCTGCACTACACCGAACACACACGTCACCGTTTCATCAACAGTCTGGGCATAAGCTATGCCAAGCTTCACGAGGAGAAACACGTTGACCCCGTGGTAGCGAGGATGAACCTTAAGTTCAAGGCCCCACTCCGCTGCGACGATGTCATGCTGTCGTGCGTCAACGTGCGAAAGGAAGGATTGCGCTACATCTTCAGCCACGACATCTACCGCGAAGCCGACAACAAGCTATGCTTCCACGGCGACGTGGAGCTTGTCATGCTCATCAACGGCAGACTCGGCAACAGCGAAGACTACGACAACGCCTTCTTGCCTGTAATAGAGAAGTTTGACAAGGAAAATGCAGAATAGGGAAGAAAGGCTCAACACCGCCATACTCACACGGCTCAGCTATTTCCACCTCAACACCATGGTTGAGCTATATCGGAAGTTAGGCTCCGCCACCACCATAATGGAACACGCGAAGGAGCTTGCCTCGATGTTTCCGGGTCTTCCGACACGCGTTGTCAATGAACTCAACGACACGTCATGCATCCGCGACCGCGCCGAAGAGGAGTTGGCTTGGGATGAAGACCACGGGGTGAGGGCGTTGTGCCTCAACGACGACGAATATCCACGCAGGCTGAAGGAAGCCCCCGACGCGCCGCTGATGCTTTTCTACAAAGGCAACGCCAACCTCAACGCACGCCACATAATAAACATCGTGGGAACACGCCACTGCACACGCTACGGCGAAGACCTGATAAGGGCCTTCGTCAGAGACTTGCATGCCATGGTGCCCGATGCCATCATCGTTAGCGGGCTGGCTTACGGAGTGGACATCCACGCGCATCGCGAGGCATTGGGCAACGGCATGAAGACCGTGGCAGTGCTAGCCCACGGCCTCGACACGCTCTACCCTACCACGCACCGCGACGATGCCAACCGCATAGTGAACCAAGGCGGGCTCGTGACAGAATACATGACGCACACGAAACCCGACAAGCTCAACTTCGTGAGGCGGAACCGCATAACCGCCGGACTGTGCGACGCTACCATACTCGTGGAGAGCGCACGAAAAGGCGGCGGACTGATAACGACCCGCATTGCCAAAGAATACAACCGCGACGTGTTCGCCTTCCCCGGTCCCGTGGGCGCGCCCTACAGCGAGGGCTGCAACAACCTCATCCGAGGTTGTGGAGCGGGCCTCATCACATCTGCCGAGGATTTCGTGCAAGACATGGGATGGGAGAATGAGGCAACGTTGGAGAAAGCGAGAAGCAAAGGAATAGAAAGGCTTTTGTTCCCCGATTTAACCGAAGACGAGCAAAAGGTCGTAGGCTTGCTCCAACGCGCCAACGACCTGCGCCAAGACATGATATCGGTGAAGACTGGCATCAACGCCGGAGCCCTCACCGCCCTGCTCTTCCAACTGGAGATGAAAGGCATGGTAAAGGCTTACGCCGGCGGCACCTACCATCTAATGGCGTAAGCCTTCTTACTATAAAGCAACCACAAAGCAAGGCCAGTATTAGCATCGGGGACAAGCGTTTCAGAGGTTGCGCGCCATTCTTAATAAATATCGAAAAAACCTTATTATTCTTTCAAAGACCATGAAATTTACGGATGCCATCCATAAATTGCACTAAATTTATGTAACTTTGTACCTGTCTCTTATACATAACATTATATAGAAACATGACAAAAGAAATCAACCATGATGGACTTAACAGCGAGCAAGTCGTAGCCTCGCGCGCCAAATATGGCGAGAACGTGCTTACACCGCCAAAGAAAACTTCCATTTGGAAACTCTACATTGAAAAATACAACGACCCCATAATCCAGATTCTCCTTGTTGCCGCAGCCGTGTCTTTCGGCTTGGCGTTTGTCAACCACGACTTCATGGAGACCATTGGCATATTCCTCGCCATATTCCTCGCCACTACCGTTGGGTTCTATTTTGAGCTCGACGCGGCAAAGAAGTTCAACGTGCTCACCGCCATGAACGACGACCAACCCGTGAAAGTGCGGCGCGAGGGCAAGGTGACAGAGATTCCGCGACGCGAGGTTGTAGTGGGCGACATAATAATAGTGGAACCCGGCGACGAGGTGCCAGCCGACGCACGACTCATCGCAGCCACCAACCTGCAAATAGACGAGTCGACTCTGACAGGCGAGACTCTTACGACAAAGAGCGTCAACAGTGACGGCAATCATGCGACCACCTATGCACCAAACATCATCCTGCGTTCCACGATGGTCATGAACGGTCACGGCGAGGCGGTGGTGGAGAAAGTGGGCAGCATGACCGAGATAGAGAAGGTAGCTCAAAAAGCCACAGAGGCCACAAACACCAAGACACCGCTCAACATCCAGCTCACGAAGCTTGCCAAGCTGATATCCAAGGTAGGTTCCTTCGTGTCTGTCGCGGCTTTCGTCATCTTCCTTGTTCACGACATCCTCACCAACGACCTTTGGCACACCACCAACTATCTCGGCATGGCACAAACCGTGCTCAACTACTTCATGATGGCGGTCACGCTCATCGTCATGGCTGTGCCCGAAGGATTGCCCATGGCCGTGAATCTCGCCTTGGCCCTAAACATGCGACGCATGCTCAAGAGCAACAACCTCGTGCGCAAATTACAAGCATCCGAGACTATGGGTGCCGTGACCATAATATGCACCGACAAGACGGGCACGCTTACACAAAACAAGATGCGGGTGAGCGAGATTTTCAAGTCATCGGCAGACAACAGTGACGCGACGGCCAATCTGCTCGACACCGCCATGGCTATCAACTCCACCGCCGAGCTCGATGGAGACAAGGTGGTGGGCAACCCCACAGAAGGCGCGTTGCTGCTTTGGCTCAAGGACCAAGGCCACGATTATAACGCGATGCGCTCCATATACACAATCGTAAACCAGATACCATTCTCTACCGAGAAAAAGTTTATGGCAACAGTGGTGACGGTCAGCGGCAAGACCCTGACATTCGTGAAAGGCGCGCCAGAGATATTGCTCAACATGTGTGGTTGCGACGCAGCCGAGCGCGAGACATACGAAAAGAAACTCCTTCACTACCAGCAACAAGCAATGCGCACGCTGGCTTTCGCCTATGCTGAAGGCGACCTCACCAACGAGCTTTTGGAGGGCAACGCCTCTAGTCTGTCGCTTCAAGGCGTTTGCGCCATCTGCGACCCCGTGCGCGACGATGTGCCAAAGGCCGTAGACGAATGTCGCACGGCTGGAATACGCGTGAAGATAGTAACGGGCGACACCACGGCTACCGCCTTGGAGATTGCAAGGCAGATTGGTGTCACCGAAGGCGAGGCCATCACCGGACCAGAATGGGCGGCACTCTCCGACGAGGATGCCTATAAGCTTTGCGAGAACATATGCGTGATGAGCAGGGCACGTCCCGACGACAAGCAGCGACTCGTGGAGATGTTGCAGAAACACGGCGAGGTTGTAGCGGTGACAGGCGACGGCACCAACGACGCTCCGGCACTCAACTACGCACACGTTGGCCTGTCGCTTGGCTCCGGCACTTCGGTGGCGAAGCAGGCTTCCGA
Organism: Lachnospiraceae bacterium; assembly: GCA_963588155.1. GTDB lineage: Bacteria > Bacteroidota > Bacteroidia > Bacteroidales > Bacteroidaceae > Prevotella. The sequence goes on from CAVAGT010000002.1 coordinate 12,469, forward strand.
CATAACACTCCTTGACGACTCGTTCAGCTCCATCGCCGCCGCGGTGATGTGGGGACGCTCCCTTTACAAGAACATCCAGCGATTCCTCTTCTTCCAGCTCGTGGTCAACCTGTCGGCTTTGCTGCTCGTACTCGGAGGCTCGGTGATAGGCACGGAAATGCCACTCACGGTGACACAGATCCTATGGGTCAACCTCATCATGGACACCTTTGCCGCCCTCGCCCTTGCCTCGCTTCCACCTTCCCACGAGGTTATGCGCGACAAGCCTCGAAAGGCATCGCAGTTTATCATAACCAAACCGATGGCAAGAGGAATATTGTTCATAGGCACCATCTTCTTCATCATCATGTTCGCCTTCCTCGTTTGGTGTGAGCGACATGGTGCCGGAAGTGTCATCGACGTGCATGAGCTGACGTTGTTCTTCACCACGTTCGTGATGTTGCAGTTCTGGAACCTCCTGAACGCCAAGTGCCTGGGAAGTGTCCACAGTGCCTTCCGCCATTTCTGGCGCGACCGCGGTCTCGTGCTCGTGTTAGCGCTGATACTTGCAGGTCAATGGATTATCGTCACCTTTGGAGGCAGGATGTTCCGCACGCTCCCATTAAGCCTAACGGAATGGGTCACCATAACGGTGGTCACGGGCGTGCTGGTTCTCGGAGGTGGAGAACTGTACCGAGCAATTAAAAGATGTAGAAAATAATGTTGGACGACAGTTACTATACTTTAAACAGCAACTCGCAGCCTTGCGTTGCCACGATAGGATTCTTCGATGGCGTGCACCGCGGTCACCAATTTCTCATCGCCAATGTCATGGAAGAGGCGAAACGCATGGGGTTGGCATCGCTCGTCATCACCTTCGACCGTCATCCGCGGCAGGTACTCAACCAAGACTACCAGCCTCGGCTGCTGACCCCTCTCGAACGCAAACTGCAACTCATCTCGCTCACGGGTGTTGACAACGTGGCAGTGCTGCGCTTCAGCAAGGAGATGGCCTCACTCACGGCTAAGGAATTCATGAGGCAGGTACTTGCCGAACGCCTGAATGTCAAGGTGCTTGTCATTGGCTATGACAATCGGTTCGGCCATGACCGCACGGAAGGTTTCGACGACTACGTGGCTTACGGCCGCGAGCTCGGCATAGAGGTAGTGCAAGCAAAGTCGTACACCCTCGACAACATGAAGGTTAGCTCATCACTCATCCGCTCTTTTCTCGAAGGTGGCGAGGTAGAGATGGCAACCCATTGTCTCAACCGGCCTTACGAGTTGTCCGGCAAGGTAAAGAAGGGCTTCCAGGAAGGTCGCAAGCTCGGCTTTCCCACGGCGAACCTTGACCTTGGCGACAACAGCCTGCTCATACCCAAGGAGGGCGTATACGCGGTTTGGGCGGCAGTGGATGGGCATTCACGCCTCATGCCAGCCATGATGGACATTGGTTTCCGCCCCACCTTCGGAGGGTCACGGCTCTCCTTGGAGGTTAACATCATTGGCTTCCAAGGCAACCTCTATGACAAGCATGTCAAGGTGCAGTTTGTAAGCCGGGTGAGAGACAACCGCAAGTTCGACAGTGCCGACAGCCTTGCCGAGCAATTGAGGAAAGACCAAGAACATATTATGAAGAAACTCCATAAGGATAGTAAACGAAACCAATAAAAAATATTCTTATTCATGACAGATAATAAAAACACCTTGCGCAGCAGCCTCGACATTCTTTGGTATGTCATAGTCTTCTTGCTTTTGCAGCTAGGCATTGGCGCCATATTCCAGTATGTCAAAATCCCCGGCATCACTACCATCACTGCCACCATTGCCACCACCTCGCTCAGCAGTGTTGCCACGCTTTTCATCTTTCTGAAATGCAAATGGACACGTGTGTCAAACTCTTGGATGCAGACGCGTCCATGGGATGTAATCGTTTGGGCTGCGCTCATCGCCGTTGGCAGCATCATTCCCTCTGAGCAACTCATAGAGTGGATGCACTTCCAGATGCCCGAGCAGATGATGAAGTTGATGGAAGGTGTCATGAAGAAACCCATTGGCTATGTCGCCATAGGCATCCTCGCGCCATTTGCCGAAGAGGTGGTCTTCCGCGGAGCCATACTGCGCAAGCTCCTCGGCATGATGCCAAACAGGCATTGGGTGGCCATCGCCATATCTGCCCTGCTCTTTGGCATTATCCATTTCAACTTGGCGCAAGGCACTCATGCCTTTCTCATAGGCTTGCTTTTGGGATGGATGTATTATCGCACAGGCTCCATCATCCCCGGCTTCGTATTCCATTGGATCAACAACACCATTTCATATATCTTGGTCAACCTCTTGCCACAATGTATCGACAGAAACCTCATCGACATTTTCAATGGCAACGAGCGAATGGTGGTCTTCTCAATAGTTTGCTCCCTCCTCATCTTCGTGCCAAGCCTCTTCCAGCTCAATATCAGAATGAAAATGGCAAAAGATGGAAAACCTGGCAAATAGGATAACACCATGCCATTTTTTAACACTTTATCCATGCAAATAGTAACAAATTGTATTTTTAACATAACAAAAAGGTAAAAAACCCTAACAAAGACTTTGCAGGAGTCGATATTTTACTTATCTTTGCAATTGACAAGGGATTAAGATACGTTTCTTGAGACAATCCAACAGTCACTAACACACTTTAAGTTATGTCATTATGAGTGAAAGCAATTGCAAAAGAACGCTGAATGCGAAGTCATTTTTGGCAGCCACGGCGTTGACCACCATGTTTCTCGGAGGCAATGCTCTTTCTGCTAATGCTTCAGCAACAACGGGCACAACCCCGAAACCGTCGGCTGAGCAACAGAAGAACACCGTCAGAGGAACCGTAACAGATCAGGCTGGAGAGCCTATCATTGGCGCAAGTATCGTAATCAAAGGAACCACGAAAGGTGTCGTGACCGACACTGATGGTCGTTTTGCCATAGACGTATCAAATGGCTCTACGCTCGAGATTTCATGCATAGGCTATGAGAAGCGAATGGTGAAGGTAGGAGCGCAAAGAAACGTCAGCATTACCCTTGCCGAAGACACAAAATCGTTGAGCGACGTGGTGGTGACTGCCATGGGCATCAGGAAGGAGCGCAAGGCATTGGGATATGCCGTCACCGACATGAAGGCCGACGAGCTCATGAAGAACAAGAACACCAATGTCATCAACTCCCTGCAAGGCAAGGTTCCCGGACTCAACATCACACAGAGCAGTGGCGCGGCCGGCGCTGGAGCATCTATCGTGATGCGTGGTGCCAACTCCACAGCCGAGGGACGCAGCAACCAACCTCTTTTCGTGGTAGACGGTATCATCTACGACAACTCCACAAGCGTGGTGGGCAACTCCGGCACCGACGGCATGACGCGCAATGCCACCACTTTTTCCAACCGCGTGATGGACATCAACCCTGAGGACATCGCCGACATCTCCGTGCTGAAGGGTGCTGCCGCTGCAGCCCTCTACGGCTCGCGCGCTGCCGATGGTGCCATCATCATAACCACCAAGAAAGGTGCCGAGGGAACGGTGAAGATCGACTACTCGGGCAAGATAAGCGCATCGTCGGCAACAAAACTGCCCGAAGCGCAAAAGCAATTTGGACGAGGATACTATGCCGACAACGGCGTGTTCAACGACCAGACCTACAACTCATGGGGCAAGGCTTACGACGGTTCGGAGACGCTGTATGACAACATTGGCAACTTCTTCCGCACGGGTACGGTGCTCGACAACAACGTCAGCATCTCGGGCGGCTCAAAGAACCAGAGCTTCTTCCTCTCCCTGTCAAACTACGACCAGCAAGGCATCGTGCGCAAGACGGGCTACAACAAGACCACCGTGCGCTTCAACGGCGAGCAGAAGTTTGGCAAGCTGACCGTCAGCGCGAACATGACCTACTCGCTCTCCAAGACCGACAAGACCCTCACCTCTGGCGGACTGTATGGCAGTGGCGGCACGGGTACCATGACGGCTCTCTACAGCTGGCCGCTGCAAGAAGACATGTCGCATTATATCAACGAGGACGGCACCAAATATCGCCTCTTTGACGGCATTTGGGAGCTGGCAAACGACATGGAGAACCCTTACTGGATAATAAACAAGGACAAGATGTATGACAAGACTCACCGCTTCACGGGTGCCTTGTCTGCCAACTTCAAGATAACAAACTGGTGGGACGTTACCGCACGCTTCGGCTACGACAACTATACTACCGATGCCTACACTTATATCGCACCGGGCTCCGTGGTCAAGGAACTGTACCAGAACGGCCGCCTCTCAAAGAGCGACTACCGCTATGAGTATTGGTCTACCAACGTGATGACAAACCTGCACAAGACCTTCGGCGACTTCGACCTTGGCCTTATGCTTGGTACGACCGCTGAGGGCACCGAGCGCCTCAACCAGACTCACTGGGGCTACGACTTCGTTACGCCTGGAACCGTTAGCTTTACAAACATTGCCACAAGCAACAAGTTCTTCACCGACGCTACCACACAGAAACGTATGGTGGGTGTCTATGGAGAGGCCCGCGCCTCCTACAAGAGCCTTGCTTACCTCACCTTCACGGGACGTAACGACTGGTCGTCTACGCTTCCTCTCGACAACCGTTCTTATTTCTATTCTTCAGTGAGCGGTGCTTTGGTATTCACCGAGTTGCTTCCGAAGAACGACATTCTCTCATTCGGCAAAATTCGTGCCAGCTGGGCGCAAGTCGGTAAGGACGCTGACCCGTATGCCACTCTGACATATCTCACGTCACCCATCAACTACGCAGGATTCACCGGCGTGGGCAACGTCTACACCAAGGGTAACAGCAGCCTGAAGCCTGAGATTCAGACCGCATGGGAAATTGGTGCCGAGCTGCGTTTCCTGAAAGGACGCTTGGGCGTTGACTGGACATATTACCACAGCTCCACAAAGAACCAGATAGCACAGCCTCGTCTCTCCAACGCTGGCGGATACATCCTGATGTCGATCAACTCCGGCTCCGTCATCAACAAGGGTATGGAGGTTAGCATCACAGGCAAGCCTTTCGACGGCAAGGACTTCAAATGGGAGTCTACGCTCAACTTCTCTTACAACAAGGGTCGCCTGGGCGAATTCCTCGATGGCGTGGGAATGTTCTACCCCACCGACGCGCAGTTCGGCAGCGTGAAGTCGGCATCCGTGCCTAACGGCGGCAACTTCATGGCTCTCGTGGGCACACGATTCGAGACCGAGCACGATGCCGACGGCAACGAAATAGAAGGTGGCAAATACCTCGTTGACCCATCAACAGGATTGTACAAGGTGCATAGCGGCTCTAACGACGTGGTGGGCAACCGTGAGCCCAAGCTCATCGGCGGTTGGAACAACACCTTCACCTACAAGAACCTCTCCCTTTCGTTCCTGCTCGACTTCCGCCTTGGCGGCGACGTGTTCAACGGCACAGAGCAATTCATGGTCAGCAATGGCTTGAGCAAGCTCACCACGCAAAACAATCGCCAAAGCGTCACCGTGGACGGCATAAACGCTACCACAGGCGAGGCTTACACGCAGACCTACGAGGCAGGCAAGACCTACACCTTCGGCAAGACCACTTATTCGGGCGAGGCCATGATCCAGAAATACTGGAGCAACTACGCCAACAACTCTTACAACTTCATACAGAGTGTCAACTGGCTGAAACTGCGTTCAATCTCGCTGAGCTACGACTTCACGAGCCTCCTGCGCAGCCACACCATCATCAAGAGGCTCTCTGCCAACATCACCGGACAGAACCTGCTCACATGGACCAACTACAAGGGCATGGATCCTGAGGTTTGCACAGCAGGCGGAACAGGCGGTTCTGGAGCCACGGGCATCGACTATTGCAGCGTGCCTTCCGTGCGCACCTTCACCTTTGGCGTGAACATTACGTTCTAATGCCACCGCCCCGTGTGAATAAGCATTTGTTTAAACATCAAAAACAAGATTATATATGAAGAGTTTAAAATATATGATGGCAGCCGGATGTCTGCTCACGCTTGGACTTACATCATGCAGCGACTTCCTCGACGTGAACGTGGACCCCGACAAGCCAAACAACACCACTGCTGAGGTGGCCAACCGCGTGCCATGGATTCAGCGCATGTACATGTACTCGGCTGGTGTCACCAACTACCGCACTGCAATGATCGCTGGCGCGTACTACTCCACCAACGCCACTCAAGGCACAGCCGCCGTGACATGGAACTTCGCCAACGGAATCACCACTACGCCATACCAGACATGGTTCGTGGAATCGGCGTCCAACCTCAACGACCTCTACGACAAGGCAAAGGCTGAGAACGCATACCACTACATGGCGGTGGCAGACATCTACCACGCACTCGGCTTCATGCAGATGCTCGACCTCTACGGCGAAATGCCATACACCGAGGCTCTCGGCAACTCTCCCGTGCCTGCCTACGACGACGGCAAGACCATCTTCAACGGCTGCATAGCCAAGATCGACGAGGCCATCGAACTGCTCAGCAAGGCGCAGCCAAGCACTGCCACTTCCCTCTCCAAGGGCGACCTCATGAACGGCGGCGACACGCAGAAATGGCTCAAGTTGGCTTATGGCCTCAAGGCCCGCTACCTGCTCAAGCTCTCTAAGAAGGCTGAGTTCGCACCAGACGAGATTCTCGACTGCCTGTCGAAAGGCCCACAGAGCATAGACGACAACTCCGTGATGCCTTGCTACAACAGCGGACAGGACGTTACCGACTATCTCCTGGGCGACCCCATCATGACCAACGGCAACTGGAACTGCGTGGCTTATGGCACAACCCAACGCATTACCAAATACTATACCGACCTGCTCACCAACATGCGCGACGCTGGCATCGAAGATCCTCGCTACACCAAGATCGTGCCAGCCGTGATGACCAACATCAAGTTGGTTGACGGCAAGGTACAGTCGTACGACTGGGCACGCTCCAAGGGCGTCGACTGCCATGGCGACTGCGAGCGTCTGAAGGCTTTGGGATGGAACAGCATCGTGGCTCCCACTTGGGCAGCCACCGACAAGACGTTGAAATACAACATTGCCGATGCTACGGCACGCGATAAGTTCGCCGCCGAGATTGGCAAGATTCACAAGACCGTAGTCGATAAAGACACCGTCAAGGTGACCTACCAGGCTGGCTCCGTCTATGTCAACAGCACCAACTACGCCTACGCTGGCGACACCGCATACGTCTCTCTGCGCAGCAACTCCAAGCTCACGGGCAACCAGACAAAGGAAGAGACAGACGTGTATTGGTACTTTAGCACCAACGACGCGCTCAACGCAGGAGCCGTGGGTTCCACAGGCTCGTTCCAGACACGCCCAGTCAGCGACTTCGAGATCATGACCTATCACGAGGCTTGCTTCATCAAGGCGGAGGTGCTCTTCCGCAAGGGCGACAAGGCTGGCGCGCTCGCCGCTTACAAGGCTGGTATCAAGGCACACCTCGACTATATGCAGAAGAAGCTCACCGCTTGGAAGGGCCAGGGCTACACCAATCCAGACATGCTGCCTATGGACGACGCGCAGATTTCGGCTTACCTCGCCAGCGATGCCGTATGCCAAAACTCTGGCGACTTGAAGATGAGCGACATCATGCTGCAAAAGTATGTGGCCATGGGTTGCAGCCTTGAGAACTGGAACGACATGCGCCGCTTCAACTACAGCGCCGGCAACATCAAGGACTTCGGCGTGGTGTATCCAGGCATGGATCGCTCCGTGCTCTTCACCGGCACCGACAAGCTGAAAGGCACTTCAAAGACTGATCCAAAGTATTGGCCACGCCGTTATCGCCTGCCCGCAACGCTCGAGCTCTCCTACAACGAGACTCAAGCCCTGGCAGCCAACAAGCACGCCGAAGACACCGACATTTGGAGCTACCCAGTGTGGTGGGACTGCGAGACAGACGCCGAGTATGAAGGCTATGTCAAATAAGACAGGCACAATATAGCCATACAAATAAAACCATATAGACTTCTCTCCATGCGAATAAACCAAAAGTTTACGCATGGAGAGATTTTTTTATTTTCCACGATGGTCTAAGTCATCAAAATGAGCTACCTTTGCAATAGCCCATAAGGTATCCAATTAAACTAAAATAAGTTGATATGAAACAACAGTTTGTGATGGCCTTTGCCTTCATGCTGACGGCTTTTGCGCCTGCCGCGCAAGCGCAGAAGCAATGTTGTTGCGCCAAGACGGCATTGCCCGTCTACCTCGACGACACCAAGGACATAGATCAACGTGTGGAAGACGCGCTCTCGCGCATGACTCTCGACGAGAAGATTGGCGTGATCCACGCACAAAGCAAGTTCTCCGCCCGTGGCGTGCCACGCCTCGGCCTTCCCGACTTCTGGACCGACGACGGCCCTCACGGCGTGCGCCCCGACGTGCTTTGGGACGAATGGGAGCAAGCCGGCCAGACCAACGACTCGTGCGTGGCATTCCCCGCGCTCACCTGCCTCGCCGCCACATGGAATCCCGAGTTGGCATGCCTCTACGGCAGGAGCCTTGGCGAGGAAGCGCTGTATCGCGGCAAGCACATGATACTAGGCCCCGGTGTCAACATCTACCGCACGCCTCTCAACGGCCGCAATTTCGAGTACATGGGCGAGGATCCATGGCTCACCTCCACCATGGTGGTGCCTTACATCAAGGGATTGCAAAGCAATGGCGTGGCGGCGTGCGTGAAGCATTTCGCAGTCAACAACGACGAGGAGTATCGCTTCCAAGTCAACGTCAAGGTCTCCGACCGCGCCCTGCACGAGATTTACCTGCCCGCCTTCAAGGCTGCCGTGGAGAAAGGCCACACGTGGGGGCTCATGGGTGGATACAACCTTTACAACAACGAGCACAACTGCCACAACAACATCCTGCTCAACAAGATTTTGAAACACGACTGGAAGTTCGACGGAGTCGTGGTGAGCGACTGGGGCGGCACTCACGATACCGACCAAGCCGTGAAGAACGGGCTCGACATGGAGTTCGGCACGTGGACTAACGGTCTGAGCGCGGGCGTGTCAAACGCCTACGACAACTATTATCTCGCCGTGGCATACAAGAAGGGCATCCTCAGCGGCAAATACACCGAAAAGGAGCTCAACGACAAGGTAAGACGCGTGCTCCGCCTCTATTTCCGCACCTCCATGGCAAAACGTGGCCACGGCTTCCTATGCAACGAGGCCCACTATGAGGCGGCAAAGGAGATTGCCGAGAACGGAATTGTGCTCTTGCAAAACAAGGGCAACGTGCTGCCGCTGCAACTCGACGGCAACACCAAGAAGAAGGTGCTCGTGGTTGGCGAGAACGCCATAAAGATGATGACCGTGGGCGGAGGCAGTTCCTCGCTGAAGGTGCAACGCGAGATCTCGCCGCTCCAAGGCTTGCGCGAAAGGCTGAAGGGCATTGCCGAGGTAGAATATGAGCGCGGATACGTGGGCGACACCACGGGCAACTACAACGGCGTGACCACAGGACAAGACCTGAAAGACTCGCGCACGGAGCAGCAGCTCATCAGCGACGCCGTGGAGAAAGCCAAGGGTGCCGACTATGTGGTGGTGTTCGGCGGATTGAACAAGAGCGACTACCAAGACTGCGAAGGTCACGACCGTAAGCAATACGGCCTGCCCTATGCGCAAGACGACCTTGTTAAGGCTCTCGCCAAGGCAAACAAGAACGTGGTGTTTGTCAATATCTCGGGCAATGCCGTGGCCATGCCTTGGAAAGACACGGTGCCTGCCATCGTGCAAGGATGGTTCATCGGCTCAGAGGCTGGCGAGGCTCTCGCCTCCGTGCTCTGCGGCGACGCCAACCCTTCGGGCAAGCTGCCGTTCACGTGGCCTGCCTCGCTCAACGACGTGGGCGCGCATGCCCTCGGCACGTATCCCGGCACATGGCGCGACGGCCACAAGATCATCGACGAGGACTACAAGGAAGGCATATACGTGGGCTACCGCTGGGCAGACGCCCACAAGACCCGTCCGCTCTTCGCCTTCGGCCATGGCTTGAGCTATACCACGTTCAAGCTCTCCAACCTTAGCCTCTCTTCCGCCACCATCACGCCAACCGACACCTTGAAAGTGAAGGTCAGCGTGACCAACACAGGCAAGCGCGCCGGCACCGAGGTGGTGCAACTCTACATCCACGACGACAAGGCAAGCGTGGACCGCCCATACAAGGAGCTGAAAGGCTTCAAAAAGGTGTTCCTGCAGCCTGGCGAGACGAAGGACGTGGAGATGACAATAGCCAAGGACGCGCTCAGCTTCTACGACGAGACCACGTCTTCATGGAAGGCGGAGCCCGGAACGTTCACCGTGCTCGCTGGCAACGCCTCAGACAACTTAACTCTCAAAAAGGGCTTCACGCTCAAATAAAACCATGACACAAAACAACAACAAGGCAGCCGCCCACGGCGCGCTGTTCATCGCCAACCTCATATTCGGCTTGGGCGTGCCCGTTACCAAACTCCTGCTTGACAACTGGGTGTCACCCATGGCATGGATGGCGACCCGCTGCATTGGCGCGGCTCTGATATTTTGGGGCATCTCGCTCTTCATGCCCAAGGAGAAGGTGGTGGCGAGAGACCTCTTCGTCATAATGATTGGCGGCTTGATAGGCTTCCTCGTGTCGCAGACGTTCACGGCATGGGCCATAGACTACAGCACGCCGACCTACGTGTCGCTCATCTTCACGCTCACGCCGGTCATGACCATGCTCTGCGCCACGCTGTTCATAGGCGAGCGGTGCTCATGGAAAGGATTCGCCGGGATAATAGTCGGCATCCTTGGCGCGATGCTCATGGTGGCAATGAACTGGCAAGGCGGCTCCGGCAAGAACAACGTGCTCGGCATAGGATTCGCATTGCTGAGCTTGCTGACCTGGGCCATCTATCTCATCATCACGCGCAAGGTGTCGGCAAGATACTCTGCCGTGACACAGATGAAATGGATCTTCCTCGCCTCTTCCATCGCCATACTGCCATTCTCGTGGAGCGACCTCACCCACTCCACCCTCTACAGCGCCGCATGGCAATGGAGCGGCGTGTTGGAGATGGCATACATCGTGGTGCTTGCCACGGTGGTCGGCTTCTTCGCCATCCCGTTCGCCTCACGATACCTCAAGGCCACCACGGTGAGCGTCTACACAAACCTCCAGCCCATCGTCACGGCCATAGCCGCCATTTGCCTTGGGCAGGACCACCTGACGTGGGACATCCCCGTGGCGCTCGTCCTGGTGTTGCTGAGCGCCTATCTCGCGGGAAAGAAATAACACTCAACATTAAACGCTTGCAGGGGCGGGCCCTGTGCCCGTCCCTGCTAACGTTTGAAATTTTGCCTACTATCAATAAGTGTTTTATTTCATTTGCACAACATCGCAATAGTTGTCCCAGTCTATCTCTGCCAAGTATTTTTCCGCTTGTGTTTTTATCTCCGGTATGTTTTCCTTTGCCGTAGCCCACAATATCTTTGGCAGCACTTGCGAATAACCATGAACGAGAACATGCCGCATACCCTCAACTTGTTTCCATGGAATTTCGGTATGCTCCGACTTAAATTCTTTTGTAAGCATATATGCTGCTTCACCTACTATTTCTATGTTTTTCATCGTAGAAAAATAAACAAGTATGTTGCTCTCAAATTCCTCGAAAGCAATACCGTCTATTATTTTCAAGACATTGGCAGAATACTCTACAATGTCTTCCAATCTTCCCTTATCCCTAGCTAACTCTCTCATAGACCAGAAGTTTATCACGTTCTGCGCTTTCCTTAGCATAAGGACGCAAAGAGCCATCAACTACAAGATCAACTTCTCTGCCCAACAATTGTTTTAAGTCCTCATACATTCCTCCATGGGTAAGCAATGTAAAAGAGCCATGATTGAAATCGGGCACAAATAATATATCAATATCACTCGTCGGCCTTTCTTCCCCACGAGCAAAAGACCCGAAAACCCAAGCTTTCACGACAGGCTGCCCCATCATGTAGTCATGTATTGCCTGTATAGTTTGTTGCCTATCCATATATACATCCTCCTTGATTTAAGTTTTCTGTTGGTAAAGGTAGTAGTATTTTTACAAATAGACAAATATTACATTAAAAATAATTCATGTAGGTAAAATCCCACATGAATTATGTCACCATGACTCAATACTGCCTTACTTACAAAGGGTCGAGTCGTTGGGTATGTAGTTGAAGATGGTCTTGCAAGCCTCGGCAGAGAAACGCTGGCCAGAGGCCACGCAGTCGTCCCACTGCTGCTCCGTCAACCCCTTGTCAATATCGGCACGCGTGATGTTGTTTTTCAACAATCCATAGATAAAACCGGCATTGAAGTTGTCGCCCGCGCCCACCGTGCTCACGGTCTCCGTAGGCACCACGGCGTACGACTTGCGCAAGCCGTTGTCCGCGTAAAGGCTCACGGGGTTAGCGCCCGCGGTATAGATAAACTTCTTGCAATAGAAACTTATCTCGGCTTGATAAATCTTGTCGGGGTCTTTGAGCTTGTATAGCACGTCAAAGTCCTCGCGAGAGCCACGCACTATGTCGGCATACTCAAGGTTCTCAAGATAATTGGGCGTGATCTTCATCACTTCGTCCTTATGCGACATGCGATAATTCACGTCATAATAGATTATCGCCCCGTGGGCACGGGCATAATCGAGCAATCCCACTATCTGGGGCCTTACCACGGGGTTCACCGCGAAGAAAGAGCCAAAAAGCACGATGTCGCCGGGCTGGATGTCGGGATAGATGAAGTCGAGCTGATCGAGAGGATGGTCTTTATAGAAGATGTATTCAGCATCGTTGTTGTCGTCGAGAAACGCCAACGACACTGGCGACTTCGAGCCAGGGAAAGCCGTCACGTTGGACGCGTCTACCCCATTGTCCTTCAAAAACTTGACCACATTCTGCCCCACGCGGTCGTGACCAGCCTCGCCTATGAAAGCCGTGGACACGCCGGCCCGTGCCAACGATATGATGGCATTGAACGCTGACCCGCCGGGATAAGCGCCTATGGGTTGCTCGTTCTTGAAGATGATGTCGAGAACTGTCTCGCCGATACCTATTACTTTGCGCATGATTATATTGACTTTGTTAAAATTCGAAGGCAAAGATAATGCAATTTTTAAAGACGACGCAAGACTCGGCTCCTTTTTTTTGAAGTGGCGGCCTTCATTCAAAATCATTATTTTTAGGTATTACACAGAATCTGAAATAGTAGTACTTTTGCATTCGCTAGATGTGACGTTTCCATTTCATGGAATGTTGGAATAAAGGCAACGGATAAGCGAGAAACAGTCATTGCCCATATCATTACCAAGGTTTATGATATATAATAAGGTGAAGAGCCTTATTGTATTTTTATATTCCCCAAGAATGTGCTAGGCCCGACGTACAATACTCCTTATGGTACCACAATTATTACCCATCAAACGGCAATAACTTTGATATGATAAGAAGCAACTACGTGCGTAGGGGTTTGGGGACGCTATACATACTGACGATTTCATCGTTGGCAGTGGCGCAGCATAGCACAGACTCCATTGAAAATGATTTTAAGAAAAGGTCACACGTTCAGGGTGACAGGTTTAGGAAAACCCAGCAACTGGGCGAAGTGGTGGTTCGTGGCAACCAGGTGAAGCGTGTCAACTCGTCGGCTTTCAATGTGACAGCGGTGGACACACGACGCTTGCGCAACACCAACCTCGACTTGGCGCACGTCCTGGACCGTGTGTCGGGCGTAAAAGTGCGCGAGGACGGCGGACTGGGCTCCGGTGTGAGCATCAACCTCAACGGTTTCACGGGAAAGCACGTGAAGCTATTCATAGACGGTGTGCCGATGGACGGTGCCTCGCCCAGCTTTGGCATCAACAACATTCCCGCGAGTTTCGCCAACCGCATCGAGGTATATAAGGGTGTGGTGCCCGTGGATTTCGGTGGTGATGCCCTCGGCGGTGCCATCAACATCGTGACCGACCACTCGCCCCATACCTATGTGGATGCCAGCTACAGCTATGGCTCCTTCAACACCCATCGCAGCAACCTCTCGCTGGGATGGACCGGCAAGCAGGGACTGACCATTCGACTGAATGCCTACCAGAACTACTCGGACAACGACTACAAGGTAAAGACGCAGTGGACCGACCTGCAGACCAATGCCGTGAGCGAGGAGGAGGGATGGTTCCGCCGCTTCCACGACCGTTACCACAACGAGGCGGTGATCTTCCAGATTGGGGTGGTGGACAAGAAGTGGGCCGACAAGTTGATGCTCGGACTGAACTACACCCACGAATACGCACAGATACAGAACGCCAACCTGATGAAAATCGTGTTTGGCGGAAAATACCGCACGGCGCAGGGCTTGGCTCCCTCGCTCCTTTACGAGAAGCGCAATCTTGGTGTCCCAGGTTTGAACTTCCGATTGTCGGCACGTTACGACATGGTGAAGACCAATAATGTGGACACGCTCAGCCGTACCTACAGTTGGACGGGGGAGTATAAGGCGAACGCCTATCAGGGCGAGGGAGTGCCTACGCTTGCGGAGTTTAAGGGCTACACCTTCGCGGGGGTGGCCAACCTGACTTATCACATCGGTGACCAGCACTTTTTCACGCTCAACGACACCTACACCCACTATCGCCGCCGCACTACCAACAGTGCCGCCAACAGTGTGCAGCAGACGGCTGCCACATTTATGCGTCGCGTCAACAGGAAGAACGTATTGGGATTGTCGTACAAGTTTATCCCCGATGACCATTGGAACCTCGTGGCTTTCCTGAAGTATTACGACTCACAGGTGCAAGGCCCCGTGAACGTGGCCTCCTCTGGCCGTGCCGACTATGAGGAGCAGAAGCGCGGCACAGATGCCTTGGGTTGGGGAGCGGCAGGCACCTATTTCCTTTTGCGGAAAGACCTGCAAGTGAAACTCTCGTATGAGCGCACCTATCGTCTGCCCACCGACCGCGAACTCTTCGGCGACGGCGACTATGAGGACGGCAACGCCACCCTTCGCCCCGAGAAGAGCGACAACGTGAACCTGAACTTAGGTTATCAACACACTTTTGGCGAAGACCATACGCTGAGCCTCGACGCAGGGATCAACTACCGCAACGTGCAGGATTACATCATCCGTACCATCGGGCAGAAAGGCGTGGCGGTGAGCACCAACCACGGCAAGATCTTAGGATTGGGCATCGACCTCGGCGCACATTATTATTATAAGGACGCGGCGAGCATCGGCGGCAACTATTCCGTGCAGAACACCCGCAACAAGGAACGCCTTAACTCCATCGGCGCGGAGTCGGTGACTTACAACGACCGTGTGCCCAACCTCCCGTATTCCTTCGGCGGCGCAGATGCCAGCTATACCTTCAAGCACGTGCTGGGCAAGGCAAACCGACTCACCATAGGGTGGAACATGAGATATGTACACCGGTTCTTCCGCTCCTGGGCGAGCGAGGGAGCGAAGCTATATGTGCCCAACCAGTTGAGCCACGATGCCAACATGGTGTATGCCATACACGGCGGACGGTACAACATCTCGGTGGAGGCCAACAACTTCACCGATGCCTTGCTCTACGACAACTACAGTCTGCAGAAGCCCGGCAGGAACTTCGCCGTCAAGTTCCGCTATGTATTCTACAAACGATAGAGGACACATTATAATTCATCTATAACTACACATTTCAAGAATGGAAACTACTTTTTTATCACTGCCCCGAAAGGCAGCGACGGGGGTACTCTTATGCCTTTTCGCGGCAACCGTGGGGTTTACTGGCTGTAGCAGCAGCGATCCTGCTACCGACGACACTTCGCAGAAGGACGACCCCGACAGTGGCGTGAAAAACGGCAAGGGCCCTTATTTCCTCGCCGTGAAAACCGACAACGGCACGGAGTATATCATGCAGACCAACAGTCTGACGGCCGGCGACCTCGACATCAAGAACAACATCATGGAGTTGCCGCAGACGGAATACACGTGGGTGTTCAGCGGTCATGACGCCATCGGCATGGTCTATCAGCAGCAGTTCGCCGGCTTGGGCTATGGACTGCGCTGGACATCCGACGAGGCACAGTTCGCCAAGCTCGGCGAGTTCCGCATCGACACCCGTTTCTCCAACTACGGATTCTTCAACGGCCAGTTGCTTACGAGCGTGGGCGGTCAGGTGTCTGCCGATGGCACACGCAACGACGGAGCCACTTTTGGTTTCTGGAACGTGACCGCCGACGGCGTGAAGCTCGACCATACCAAGACCATCTGGACGGAGGACATCACGGGCAACGGTCAGCAGATCACCTTCTCCAGCATCATCGACAACGGCGACGGCACCTTCCTCACCGCCATGGTGCAGTCGGCTTTCCACCAGACAGGCACGGGCGACGGCTCCAGCGTGGGCGAGGTGAAATATCCCGACAGCTGCTGGGTGGCGAAGATGGACAAGGATCTGAACGTGCTGCACGTATACCGCGACAATCGCATCAGTTATGCCGCCGGCCAGTATCGCTCGCAGGTGCTGCACGAGGTTCACAAGGCGGATGATGGCACCGTGTATGTCTTCTCCAACGCCTTCAACGCGGCAACGACCCTCAAGGCAGGAGCCTTGCGCATCAAGAAGGGAGCCTCGGAGTTTGACAAGGACTACTACTTCGACCTCCAGACCCCAGCCGGCGGCTATAAGTTCCGCCGCGTGTGGCACATGACGGGCAACAAGTTCCTGCTTGAAATCTACAACGAGAAGACCATCAATACCATGACCGCCGGCCATCAGTTTGCCCTCATCGACATGGAGAGCCAGACGTTCACTTGGCTCAGCGGCATCCCCACGAAAAACCTCATCACCTCAGGCTCGGAGACGGGCGGCGTGCCGATGTATGCCGACGGCACCATCTACCTGCCCCTCACCCAGTTTGGTCAGGATGCCAGCATCTATCTCGTGAATCCCAACACGGGCGTTGCCACCAAGGGCATCACCATCAAGGGAGCGACGGAAATAAGAACCATCGGTAAGCTCAATTAAAGTAACAAGGAGTTTCTACGCTGATTTCAGAAAAGAATATTCATCAAAACAAATACAAGAGAAAAAATGAAAAAGTTTATCTTTTCAGCCGCGCTCATGGCGCTCACGGCTTGCATGACCTTCACTTCATGCTCTAGTGATGACAACGAAGACAACGGTGGCGGTGCTACAACCATCGACCCCAAGGAAATGAGCTTCGTGGTGACATCTGGCGACCCTTCCAGCGACCTCACGGGCGGTGTGTACATGAAAGTGTATAGCGACCTCTCCACTGCCAAGA
This sequence comes from Lachnospiraceae bacterium, assembly GCA_963588155.1. Lineage (GTDB taxonomy): Bacteria > Bacteroidota > Bacteroidia > Bacteroidales > Bacteroidaceae > Prevotella. The sequence continues at coordinate 29,783 of CAVAGT010000002.1, forward strand.
CAGGGCAGAGCGTGTATGGCGCCAGCGATGCCGTGAGAAGCTACGACAGTTTCACCCAGGTGACCTACAACAAGACCAGCGGCATTTTCACCGGCTACATCTACGCCCGCGGTGCCTCGGAGCAAGGTCTCGGAAGCAAGAAGGCTGGGTTGCGCAGCTATAAGGTTGAGAACGGCAAGATGGTGGAGGCAGCCTCTCCCGTATTGGTGGACGCCTTCGGCAACACCGGCACCTTCGGCACCTTCTCGTATGCCGCACAGATCAGCAAGCCCTACGCCATGGTCATCGACCAGACGGGCGCGGGAAACAACATCGCCGTGGGCTTGACACAGTATGCCATAGACGAGGTGAATCCCAACATCTCCAACATCGTGGACTTAGGCGACAACAAGGTGGCAATGGTCTTGAACTACAGCAATCGCGACTCTGCCGTGGTAGCCATCTGCGACTATAGCCTCAACATCCAAAAGATGATCTACGACAACCGTATCGGCAAATCCGTGGGAGCCATGCGTTCCGTGCGCTACACCCAGAGCGGACTGGACGACAACGGCAACGTGTATGTGTTCTCCGGTTCCAGCGCCACCGACAGCAAGGTGGGTGCCCTGCGCATCAAGAAGGGCGAGACCGAGTTTGACAAGAGCTACAAGTTCGACATCCTCAGCAAGGCCGACGGCTACCGTTTCCGCAAGGCGTTCCACATCAGCGGCAGCAAGTTCCTCTTGGAGTTCTACACCGACAAGACGAAGTATGGCAACATGGATGCCTCCGGCAAGATGGCAGTGGTGGACATGGACGCACAGAGCCTGACATGGGTAACAGGCTTGCCCGATGCCTCTACCGTATCCTTCGGATGGGGTGACGGCTATGCCGGAGCTTACTATTTGCCAGTGGCTGCTCCCACGAGCATGAGTGGCGGTTCGGGCAGTACAACATCCGTAACTCCCACCATCTACAAGATCGACGCCACCACTGGCGTGGCAACCGCATTCATGACCTTTGCCACAAGCGACTTGCTCAAGGCTGTGACCATTCTTAAGAAATAATCATAATGTGTTCATTCAAGTTTATGAGTAATCTCAGAACTTTGCTTGTGGCTGCCATGGCAGCCGCGAGCTTTGCTTCGGCAAATGCGCAAACCTCCCTGCCCGGAAAGATGGCAGAGGCGGTGAAAGGCGACGCACAGGCCGAGACCGTGTTGCAAAACATCATGAGCCGCACGAGCGTTCGCAAGTTCAAGCAGCAACCCGTGGAGGATGCCAAGATAGAGGCTTTGCTCCGTGCTGGCATGGCTTCGCCCACGTCGGGCGACATGCAGCCCTGGCACTTCGTGGTGTTGAAGGACAAGAAAGACATCGAGCGATATGCGGCGTCCAACAAGTATCACGCCGAGGACATCAAGAAGACACCGCTCTTCATCTTCGTCTGCGCCGACACCACGCGCATGACAGAGGGGCAGGGCAAGGAACTTTGGGTGCAGGATCTCTCAGCCGTCTCAGAAAACATCCTCCTTGCCGCCCACGCCATGGGCTTGGGCGCATGCTGGACAACCATCTATCCCATCCAGAAGAAGGTGAACGGCATTTCAAGGACGCTGAAGCTGCCCGGCAACCTTATTCCGCTCAACGGCATAATCATCGGTTATCCCGACGAGCCATTGCAGCCAAAGGACAAGTGGGACGAGAAAAAAATAACCTTTGGCATAGCCCAATAAGGTGGCTATTTTAGGCGCGTCGGCTTTGCACTGAAAAGGCATCGGGATTCCAGTGCAAAGCCGACGGGATTCCAGTGCTATGCCGACGAGATTCCAGTGCTATGCCGACGCGCCTGAAATATAGTCTCCAAAATGTGCGGCTTTGTCTTATTCTTTGTCAAAATAAATGTCTACCTTTGCCCAAAATGCTGGATTTTACAGAAAAGACATGACAACTGACAATTGCTCCACAATGGTCTTGCCCTGCGGCCTACGCGCCATCCACATGCCATCAAGTTCGCCCGTGGTCTACCTTGGCTACCAGATAGCGGCAGGCTCTCGCGACGAGCAAGAAAACGAGGAGGGACTCGCCCACTTCTGCGAGCACATGACCTTCAAGGGCACTGAGCGCAGAAGCGCACTGAACATACTCAACTGCCTTGAGGCGGTTGGCGGAAGCCTGAACGCATACACCACGAAAGAATGCACGGTGTTCTACGCCGCCGTGCCGGAACGCTACACACGGCGCGCCGTGGAACTCTTGACCGACATAGTGTTCCACTCCACATATCCGCAGAAGGAGATAAACAAGGAGGTGGAGGTGATTTGCGACGAGATAGAGAGCTACAACGACTCCCCTGCCGACCTCATCTACGACGACTTAGAGAACATAGTGTTCAAAGGGCATGCCTTGGGCCACAACATCCTCGGCACCACGGAGAGGGTTCGCTCGTTCACCACCGACGACGCGCTCAGGTTCACCAAGCGTCTTTACACTCCCGACAACGCCGTCTTCTTCATGTACGGCGGCAAGAATATACCAAGCATCCCAATAGATTCGGACCTGCACGCCGAGCCTCGCTTGCAAAAAATGCCGATTTCATCGGCACTGACACTCAACGCCCACGGCGACATCGTTCGCGACAAGGACACCCACCAAGCCCACGTGATGATTGGCAGCCCGTCGTATGGCGCGGGCGACGAAAAGACGCGCGATCGCATGAGCCTTTACCTGCTCAACAACATCATAGGCGGCAGGGGCATGAACTCAAGGCTCAACGTGGTGTTGCGAGAGCGACACGGACTTGTTTACACCGTGGAAAGCTCCATGATAACCTATGGCGACACGGGGCTGTGGTGCGCTTATCTCGGGTGCGACAAGGACGACATTAAGCGCTGCCTACGCCTCGTGAGGCGCGAGCTCGACAAGTTTATGAAAGCCCCCCTTTCGGAGCGCCGACTCAACGCCGCGAAGAAACAACTTAGGGGGCAGCTTACGATAGACTGCGACAACCGTGAGAACTTCGCGCTCGACCTCGGCAGCGTGTACCTCTTCCGCAACAAGGCGCGCGACGTGGAGAAGACGTGCATGGAGATAGACGCCGTGACCGCCGAGGACATTCAGCGTGTGGCGCGCCACATTTTCGAGCCTGCAAAAATGACCACCCTTATATACAAATGACCATGAGAATCACCGATGAAACCGCCGATTTCGTACGCCTCCACCGTCTTGACGACGTGAGGACTCTCGCCTTGAAAGGCGGTGCCAAAGGCAACGTGGACATGGCGTTCGCCCTCAACCAAATACAGGGTTGGCAGACGGCAAGGCAGAAACTGCCGTCGTGGGCGGCGGCAGACGGCATTGTGTATCCTCCGCATCTCAACATGGAGCAATGCTCAAGCGAGGCCACGGCAAGGTATAAAAGCGAGTGCCTGGCACAGTGCCACGACCTATCGCAAGCCACGCTCATAGACCTGACGGGCGGCTTCGGCGTCGACTTCTCCATAATGTCACAATCGTTTGCCAAGGCCATATACGTGGAGCGCAACGCGCAGCTCGTGGAAGTGGCACGCCACAACTTCGACGTTCTCGGACTGAGCAACGTCACCGCCATCTGCGCCGACGGTACGGAGTTTCTAAGTTCGCTTCCACCGAAGACCGACGAAGAGCCGTTGACCGTGATCTATCTCGACCCGGCACGAAGAGACGGCAACGGCAAGAAGGTGTTTCGCATAGAGGATTGCAGCCCCGACATCATAGGCATACGCGACACGCTGCTCAGCCGCGCCGACGTGGTAATGATAAAGTTCTCGCCGATGCTCGACTGGCACATGGCGCTCAGCCAGCTCGACCACGACGTGCCTGCGGTGTTGGGAGAAACAAGCCACGAGGTTCACATAGTATCCACCAAAAACGAGTGCAAGGAACTGTTGATAGTAATAGCTCGGGCGCAAGGCGAGAAGGCGCCCACAAGGATAGTATGCTCTAACGACAGTCAACGGTTCCAGACATCAGCCTCACATTGCAAGCCGACCCTTTGGCAGGGCGACACGGAAGATGCCAAGGGCATGAGCCTTCTCGTGCCAAACGCCTCGATAATGAAAGCCGGCGTGTTTGGCGAGCTGTCACGAGAATATGGCATCGACATGCTCGACCACGACTCACATCTTTATATAAGCGACCATGACCTGCCTGAATTCCCGGGCAGGCGGTTCATGATAGACCGCGTGAGCACGATGAACAAGAAAGACTTGAGAAAGGCATTGGAAGGCATAAGCCAAGCCAACGTGGCGGCGCGCAACTTCCCCTTGTCAGCCGACGCGCTGCGAAACAAACTGCGGCTGAAAGACGGCGGCGACACCTATATTTTCGCCACGACAGTGGGCGCGAAGCACCTTGTATTCGTGTGTCATGCCACGCTGGCACAATGCCCCACTGACAAGAATTGACCATCGTCAAGCCAGTTGACAGCCGTCAAGAAAGAACACATCTGAGCCATTTTTCCTTTGACATGCTTTGCCACAAACCGCAAAGGCATTACCTTTGCAGTGCAATTGCAGGATAACAAATAATAAATTCAGGAAAGGATAACAAAAATGACAATTAGTACTTTTATCGCTACAACAGCATTGATGTTCGGTCTTATCGCTTTCGTAGGCGTTCACACAGACAAGAGCGCAAGAGCCTAAGACCATGAAATGAAGGAGGAAAAAGAATAAGAGTTAGCATAGAAATTAGAATATAAGAAAGCCGCAAGTGGAATTTTCCGCCTGCGGCTTTCTTGTTGCGCATTGTCGGTTGCGCAATGTCGGTTTTTATTCTTATCTTTGCAGAAGATAAGAAACGACAACAGAGAAGAGAAGAAGATGACTGATGCCATAACATATTTGGAAAACTCCCACGAGCTGCGCCGCAACGTGTTGACAGGCGAGCTGCTCTATGCCGACGCCGACGGATGGCACAAGCTCTCGAAAGAGGGACGCAACACCATTATCTTGAACGCCATGCGCGACGGCGTGAGCCTGGATGAGGAGACGCTGGACCGTTTTGTACACTCCACGCTCATCGAACAGTGGAACCCCGCGAGGCAATGGCTTGACGGGCTGCCCGAATGGGACGGCGAGGATCACGTGCTGGATCTCTCGCAACGCGTCATAACATCGAACCCCGATTGGGCGGAGCGCTTTCATAAATGGATGCTGCAGACCGTGGCACGCTGGATGGACATGGACGTGCCCCACAGGGACGTGATAGTGCCGGTAATAGTGGGGCAATGGGGCTATGGCAAGACGTCGTTCTGCTACCAACTCCTTCCGCCGGAGCTACGACTTTATTATACCGACAAGATAAAGCTCAGCAACTCGGCAGAGGTTTACGAGCTCTTGACCACTAACCTGCTTGTCAACATAGATGAGTTTTACCAAGAAAGCACCCTACAGGAGCCGCTCGTGAGGTATCTCTTCTCACGCTCCACGCCTGTGTTTCGCCGACCATACGGCACCACGGAAGAGCCGCGCCGCCGATATGCCGGTTTCATAGCCACGACGGGAAACCTTCACCCCATGACCGACGCCGCAGGTGCCGCCCACCTCTTTTGCGTGGAGGCAGGGCGAAAGATAGACCTCTCGCCCATCCCCTACGAGCAGCTTTACGCGCAACTAAAGGAGGAGCTGGAGAGCGAGATGGACTTCACGCTAAGCGATGAAGAGCGCGAGCGCATGGCAGGGCAGAACTCGCCATTCGAGGAGGCAGACAACCTCGTGAAGATGGTGCGGCTGCTATACGCCAACCCTCCCAAGGGACAGAAAGCGAAAGCCGTGTACATAGACACCATCATAGACAGGCTGATGCAGGAATACCCTTATTGGACCCCTGGCGAACACGTGAACCAGGACGTGGGCTTCGCCCTGCAAGACGCGGGATTCACGCGAAGCCGCATCCACGGACGCTCGTGCTACCGCATAGTGCCACGCGACCCGCGACGGCTCGACTTCACCGACGACAGCGCGGAAGAGAAGAAGAAAGACGAGTTTGCCGACAACCCATTGGCGCAGGCATTGCTGGCTGGACTAGGGAAAAGATAAGACTCGCACAACTTGACAAACAAGAAAGAACAGACAAGAATACATAATGAAAAGCTCAGACAAATCCCTCACACCGATGATGCGCCAGTTTTTCTCGATGAAATCGAAGCATCCTGACGCGTTGCTGCTATTCCGCTGTGGCGACTTCTATGAGACCTACTGCGAGGATGCCGTGGAAGCGGCGAGGGTTCTTGGCATTACCCTCACCAAACGCAACAACGGCGCGTCGGCTGGAGCCGAGATGGCAGGATTTCCGCATCATGCACTCGACACTTACCTGCCAAAACTCATAAGGGCGGGAAAGCGTGTGGCGATATGCGACCAACTGGAGGATCCGAAGAAGAAACGCGCCATGATAAAGGGCAAGAAGGGCCTCACGGAGATGGACAAGATGGTGAAGCGTGGCATAACGGAACTCGTCACGCCGGGCATAGCCATGAGCGACAACGTGCTCAACTACAAGGAAAACAACTTTCTTGCCGCCGTACACTTTGGCAAGGCATCGTGCGGCATAAGCTTTCTCGACATTTCCACAGGAGAGTTTCTCACGGGACAAGGCACCTACGACTACGTGGAGAAGCTCATCGGGAACTTCTCACCCAAGGAGGTGCTCTACGACAAGACGCGCCGCAAGGACTTCGAGAAATATTTCGGCACCAAGCAGACCATATTCGAGCTCGACGACTGGGTGTTCACCGAACAGAACGCGCGGCAGAAGCTGCTGAAACACTTCGGCACGAAGTCGCTGAAGGGATTTGGCGTGGAGCATCTCAAGGACGGCATCGTGGCATCGGGCGCGATAATGCAATACCTGGAGCTGACGCAGCACACCAACATAAACCATATCACCGCCCTGAAACGTATCGAGGAAGACAAGTACGTGCGGTTGGACAAGTTCACCATCCGCTCGCTGGAGCTCCTGCAGCCAATGCAGGAAGACGGCAAGTCGCTGCTCAACGTCATCGACCGTACCATTACCCCGATGGGCGGAAGAATGCTTCGCAGGTGGGTCGTGTTCCCTCTGAAGGACGTGAGGCACATCAACGACCGACTCAACGTGGTGGAATACTTCTTCAAGGCCCCGAACTTCAGGCAGATAATAGACGAGCAACTGCATAGGATCGGCGACTTGGAACGCATTATATCAAAAGTGGCAGTGGGCAGGGTAACGCCGCGCGAGGTGGTGCAACTGAAGACGGCGTTGCAGGCAATACAACCTATTAAGTCGGCTTGCCTGTATGCCAACAACGACAGCCTGAAACGCCTCGGCGAGCAGATGAACCTCTGCGAGAGCCTGCGCGACAGGATAGAGAAGGAGATACAACCCGACCCGCCACAACTCGTCTCGAAAGGCGATGTCATAGCCGAGGGATACAACCCGCAACTCGACGAGCTAAGGCATATATCGCGCGGCGGCAAGGACTACCTCTTGGAGATACAACAGCGTGAGGCCGAGGCAACAGGCATTTCGTCGTTGAAAGTGGGCTACAACAACGTGTTTGGCTACTACCTTGAAGTGCGCAACACTTTCAAGGAACACGTGCCGGCCGACTGGATAAGGAAGCAGACCCTGGCGCAAGCCGAGAGATACATCACGCCAGAGCTCAAGCAATATGAGGAGAAAATACTCGGGGCAGACGAGAAGATACTGGAGCTTGAGTCGCAACTGTTCGCGGAGCTGATCGTAGACATGCAGGAGTTTATTCCGCAAATACAAATCAATGCCAACATCCTCGCCCATATCGACACGCTTCTCTCGTTTGCCAAAGTGTCGGAAGACAACGCATACGTGAGGCCCGTGGTCGACGACACCACCGTGCTCGACATTCACCAAGGCCGCCACGCCGTGATAGAGACTCAGCTTCCCATCGGCGAGCGTTACGTACCCAACGACATGTACCTCGACACGGAGAAACAGCAGGTAATGATGATAACCGGTCCCAACATGGCAGGTAAGTCGGCACTCCTGCGCCAGACCGCCATCATCGTGCTGTTGGCGCAGATTGGCTGCTTCGTGCCTGCCGAGAGCGCGAGGACAGGACTCGTGGACAAGATATTCACGAGGGTCGGCGCGAGCGACAACCTCTCGCTTGGCGAATCCACGTTCATGGTGGAGATGACCGAAGCTGCCGACATCCTTAACAACGTGTCGCCACGCTCACTAGTGCTCTTCGACGAGCTCGGCAGAGGCACATCCACATACGACGGCATATCCATAGCCTGGGCTATAGTGGAATACCTGCATGAACACCATGGCTCACAAGCGCGCACGCTCTTTGCCACCCACTATCACGAGCTAAACGAGATGGAGAAGCATTTCCATCGCATAAAAAACTACAACGTGGCGGTGAAGGAAATAGACGGAAAGGTGATTTTCCTACGCAAGCTCATGCCTGGCGGATCGGAGCACTCCTTTGGTATTCACGTGGCAGAGATGGCGGGAATGCCGCGCTCAATCGTGAACCGTGCCAACGACGTGTTGAAAGAACTGGAGGCTGACAACGCAGAAGTGGGCAACGCGGGCAAGGCAAAGGTGGAAAACATTGGAAAGGACCGAGACGGCGTACAACTCAACATTTTCCAACTCGACGACCCTGTGCTAAAACAAGTGCGCGACGAGATTCTTGAACTTGACATCAACAACCTCACGCCTGTGGACGCGCTCAACAAGCTCAACGAGATAAAGAAGATCGTGACCGGAAAGTCAAGCTGAATCCACGGCACAGAACAAAACGTGTCCTAAACACGGACATCATGATGAAGATAAATGAAAAATCCCTGTTACCGATATGGCAACAGGGATTTTTCATTTATATATAAACAATGTGTTTATGCCTTGACTGGCTCGGCAGCTACAACCTCACCATTGTCGTGCATATGGTTGATCTTCTTGCCCAACACGATGTAAGCGATAGGTGAAGCAAGGAAGATAGAACTCAATGTACCAACTACCACACCAATGATCATTGCGAACGAGAACGAACGGATAGAGTCACCGCCAAGGATGAAGATGGCGAGCAACACGATCAACGTAGAGAGTGAGGTGTTGATAGTACGCGCGAGGGTCTCGTTGATAGAGTCGTTGAACAACTTCTGCTTGTCCTCCTTAGGATGCAAGCGGAGATTCTCACGAATACGGTCGAACACCACCACAGAGTCGTTGATGTCGTAACCAATCACCGTAAGGATAGCACCGATAAACGTCTGGTCAATCTCAAGCGAGAAGCCTATCCAGCCGTAGCAGAGCGAGAAGAGACCGACGACAACCATCGTATCGATGGCCAAAGCCACGATTGAACCCACAGAGAAACCTACGTTGCGGAAACGGAGCAAGATATAGAGGAAGATGCAGATCAATGCCAAGCCAACGCTTATGATAGCGTTCCTCGTAATGTCCTTAGCCACCGAAGGTCCTACCTTTGAAGAGCTGATGATTGAGCCACCTTGACGGATGTCTGGGTTCTTGAACGCTACGACACTTGACTGGGTCACGAAGCCACTCTTGTGGAGTGCTGAGTAAAGTATAGTCTCGGCCTTGTCGTCAGCGTTAGGATCGTTGCTGTCAATGTCCCAGTTGGTGCTCACACGGATGGTCTTGCCATCTGTGCCAAGGGCGATAACCGTTGTCGTGGCAAGCTTACCCTTGTCAGAGCCTGTGGTATTGACGAAGGCATTCTGCAGCACAGGACGCACATCCTCAACAGGAACCGACTTGTTGAGTGTCACCACATAGTTGCGACCACCAGTGAAGTCGATGCTCTGGCTCAAGCCGCGGATTGCGAAGCTGGCAACACAAATGACGATTACCACAGCATACACGGCGAAGCTCACCTTGTACATCGACATGAAACGATACTTGGTGTTCTGCATGAGGTTCTTTGAGAAACCAGTCCAGAACTTCAAGTGCATCCACTTGCCATGGTTGAGCTTGTACTCATAAAGCAGGCGAGTGAGATAAATGGCGGTAAAGAAGTTACAAACGATACCAATGATCCAAGTGGTGGCGAAACCACGGATAGGTCCTGTACCTACCACGAGAAGGATGATACCTGTAATCAATGATGTGAGGTTGGAGTCGAAGATGGCAGAGAAGGCGTTGCTATAACCCTCGGAAATAGCTTTCCTCATGTCCTTGCCCTTGCGGAGCTCCTCCTTGATACGTTCATAAACAAGCACGTTGGCGTCTACCGCAGTACCCAACGAAAGCACCATACCCGCAATACCGCTCATGGTCAATGCAGCCTGGAATGATGTCAGGATGCCAAGCGTGAAGAACACGTTGATCAACAACGCACCGATAGCGATAGAACCAGGAATGATATTGTAGATTGCGAGCATGAAGACAATCAGCAACACGAAAGCCACGACGAAAGAGATGATACCCTGCTGGATTGACTGAGCGCCGAGCGTAGGACCTACGACCTCTTCCTGGACTATATGGGCAGGAGCCGGCATACGACCGGAATTAAGAGTGTTGGCAAGGTCCTTTGTGTCCTGCACTGAGAAGTTGCCGCTGATAGAGCTTTGTCCACCGCTGATCTCGCCATTTACGCGAGGAGCTGAGTAAACAACGTTGTCGAGGGTGATGGCGATAGCCTTGCCCACGTTTGCCTTTGTCAACTCTGCCCAACGGCGTGCGCCCTCAGAGTTCATTGTCATGGAAACCTCTGGCTGGCCAGTGAGCTGGTTAAACTCATCCTTTGCCTGCACAACAACGTCACCCTCCAACGGAGCGCGACCGCTTGTCGTAGTGACCTTCAAGGCGTGCAACTCAAAGATGTTCTTAGCCTGGATGCCATCAGCTGGCTTCGCACTCCAAAGGAGCTTGAGGTCGCTTGGCAGGATTTGCTTGGCAAGGGCGCTATAGATAATCTTATTGATAGCAGCAGTGTCGCGCACGCTGGCATATCCGCAAACGCTCAGGCCCTGACCTGTGGTCTGCAGCATGGCGAGCAGCGGGTGCATTTTCTTTGCCTCCTCAAGCTGTGCGTCAGGAGTTGCCTTGATGTCCTTCTTGGCATCTTTGCCATTCTTGATTTGGAACTTTGGCTTCTCTTGCTTTGCCTGCTTTACCTCCTTCTCGGCAGTAGCCTTCGCTGCGGCTACTTCCTTCTCGGTCTCGGTAGAGTCAGAAACTGTTTTCTCGTCGGCATCGCCATTTGCGACACGCTGGTCGAGCTGAGTCAGATAAGGAAGCACCTCGTCGGCGTTGTAAGTCTCCCAGAACTCCAGGTTGGCAGAACCCTGCAAAAGCTTACGCATGCGCTCGGGCTCACGGATACCAGGCATCTCAACCGAGATGCGGCCCTCAGTTCCCTGTACCTTCTGGATATTGGGCTGCACCACGCCAAACTGGTCGATACGTGTGCGAACCACATTGAAAGAGTTGTCGATGGCTGCAGACACCTCTGAGCGAAGGGTCTTCTCCACCTCGCTGTCAGTGCTGGTCGGAGATACCTTACCTTGCAGCTCTGTTGTGGCGAACACCTCTGCAAGCTTATGGCCAGGGGCGTTCTTGTGGTAAGCGTTGATGAAAAGAGTGATGAAGTCGCCCTGTGTGGCTTGCAACTCCTTGCGAGCCTCTTCCATGGAACGAGTGAAGGCGATGTCGGTCTTGTGATCGGCAAGATTCTCCACCACGTCGGGCACAGAGATCTCGAGGATCACATTCATACCGCCCTTAAGGTCCAGACCCAGACCAATCTGAGTCTCGAGACACTTCTGGTAGCTGTAGATGCCAAGATACTTCACAGAATCCTTGTAATCCTGCTGGGCAACGGCATCGGACCGCTTGGCCGCCTGACTGTCATAATAGCTTGTGGCAATCGGGAAGCTCAAATAGAAGAGGCTCACGAGAGTCAGAAGAACGGCTGTCGTGATTACGATTCCTTTGTTTTGCATTGTGTTTGTTAGTTATTTTTTGTTGTTTTTATTTCACTAAAATATATAATATGTGCAAAGTTACAAGTTTTTTTAGTTTATAATGAATAAAAGTATGGAAATTTAAAGTTTAAGCCAGCACATTATAGGATAATGGTCTGAATTTTTAATGGAATTGTCCACTTTGCAAGCATAGGGCTTAAAGTCAGGTGTGCAAAGTATGTTGTCGATCCTGACATATATCCTCGACTCATGGTAGCTTATGCCTGGGCCGTTGCCGCTCTCCACATAGCAGTCTACAAGTCCCTTGGATATGGTACGGTGCGCATAAGAGAGCGGCGTGTCGTTGAAATCGCCGCAAACAATCATCGGCACTCCACGATGATAGGCTATATATCTTGCCACGGCTTCAGCCTCTGGAGCGCGCTTCTTGGTTTGCCTGCCAAGGTGGTTTATAAGCCATTTCGACGTGCGGGTCACCGACTTTCCGCCAAGCTCGCCTTTAATGAGTTGCTGAAACTGCCCCTTGTCATCAAGAGACAATCCCGCGGTCTCAAGGTGGTTGTTCACGACGATGATGTCACGGTGGCGCACCCTCAACTTGAAAGCGCAACTCATGTTGCCTTTCGATGGATAGCGTATGTGCTCCTTGGAGAGTATGGGATACTTGGAAAAGATTGTCATGAAATCGCTCTTGTTGGTGGCGGTGTCCTTATACTCGTAGAACTTTCCCAATATAGAGTCCACCTGCACGCTGCCGACCTCGTTCTCCGCCGATTCTTGTAGGCAAACGATGTCGGCATTCTGGCGTTTAATATATTGGAGAATGGCATTCGGCTTGTCTCGATCCTCCCATCCTGCATAACTAAACACGTTATACGACAACACCTTGATGCTTCCCTCTGGTGGGTCGGAGGGGAAGTTGAAAGGGCAATATTTCCTCACCGGACCATGACACACGATGAAGCCCAGCAAAGGTATGATGACCATCTTGACCTTTACCAACGCCCAGAAAACGAGGAAGAAGACATTGATGGCAAGAACGACGGGGAAGAACAGTCCCATGGTGCTCAACTTAGGCCACACCGTGGGATCCACCTTGTCGGCGTTGCCAATGAGCAGCATCAACAGGATGGAAGCCACGTTGGCCCCACCTATTGCCTGAAAAGCTACACGCGAGATTTTATTCATTTTTTGCTTTGGTCGAAGAGCGTCTGCTTCTCGTCACGCGTCAAGCTATCGTAGCCGCTCTTGCGTATCTTGTCAAGAATGCGGTCAACTTCCTCTTGCTTAGCCCTTTTGTTGGCGTTATAGTCCCAGTCTGGATTATCATTACGCTGACGTTTCGCCTTGTTTTGCTCCCACTTGTTTCTCATGTTGCTGAAAATCTGCGAGCCGCCTTGCATGCCACCACTGTAAGGATGACGCTGCCAATACTTTATCAAGAAGAAACCAAATATCATGCCACCAAGGTGTGCGATATGGGCAACCTGTGAACCGGGTTGTGCAAGGGCAGAGAAGAACTCCACGGCTATCGAGCCAAGCACCATCCATTTTGCCTTGATGGGGATGGGAATGGGGATGATGAACATTCGCTCATCGGGGAACATCATGCCAAAGGCGAGAAGCAACGAATAGATGGCGCCGGAAGCGCCCACCGTGGTCCACTGGCTCAATGCCGAATCGTTGGCGGCTGCCAGTTGCAACAGTTGGGAAAAGCCAAAGCCCGCGTCGGAAGAGATGACATAAAACTGCACAAACTGGGCTATCTCTTGCATCAATCCCGCGCCAATGCCACAAAAAAGGTAATAGACCATGAAACGACGCGGACCCCACACGCGCTCCATCACAGAGCCGAACATCCACAACATGAACATATTGAGGATGATATGCTCCCAACCGCCATGCATGAACATGTAGGTGACGAGCTGATAGACATGGAAGTCTGTGGCAAGCAGGAAGTGCAGTCCAAACAAGGAGTTGAGATCTGTCATTCCACCTTGCTTCAGAGCGAGCATGGCTACGAAACACAAGAAATTCACGATAATGAGGTTGCGCGTTAGCGCTGGCATTCTAAGCATAATGACTATAATATTCTATTTTCCAACCACCTTATATCACCAAAGAGGCGGCACAGATGCAAAATTACGAAAAAAAGCCCTTAAACGCCCATCTCTCACGGCTTTTACCACTTTTTTAAGCCTTTTATGCCATTTTTCTTTTCTTTTTGTTTGCAGATTAAAACTATTGCATTATATTTGTCGCAGAATAAGGTATTTAGGACAAATCACATATAAACTATATTACAATTATGACAAAAGCAGATCTCATCAAGAAGATTTCAGTAGCTGCCGGTATCAACGCAACGGAGGCCAAGCAAGCCCTCGACGCTACCACGGAGGCCATCAAGCAGGCCCTCGCCGCAGGCGAAAAGGTTCAGCTCCTCGGTTTCGGCACTTTCTCTGTCAACGAGCGTCCCGCACGTGATGGCAAGAACCCGCTCACTGGCGCGCCCTTACACATCGAGGCCAAGAAGGTAGCCAAGTTCAAGGCTGGCGCCGACCTCGAGAAGCTGCTCAACGCATAAGCATCCGCAACAACCAAGAAAAGAATCAAACCAAATACGCCCCGGAAAAGCCAAACGGCATTTCCGGGGCGTAGCGTTTTCGCATCGGTGTTACTTTTGCCTCGCCACAAAGGCAAGGTACACAAGTTGCGTAAATTCAACAAATGATTGCAAATTTATGCAACTATTTCGCAAAAGGCATGATATTACAGTTTAAAATACCTCCTGTCGTGCAAAAAAATCACACAAAAAAAGACGAAAGATGCTCAATTATTTGCGCAATTCATCTGTAAGGCGTAATTTTGCAGATGGGGAATTCGGCAAATCATCAAAACTATTAACAATAAAATAGTTTTATCCTTATCCTCGTCACGTGACATATCGTTGTAGGATAGAACGTTATACCATTTGACGCACGTTTTTCTCGTTAAGACTTCATGTCGGCAAATGGTGAAAATAATTGCAGAACAATAATAAATATTAGATTCAGAAAATCCAAATTATCAAAATGTATAACTATAAAAGAAGCAGCAAGAGGAACTGGAGACGTTGTTTATTGGCAAGCTCACTCCTCATTGTTGGCTCCGCGGCTTTTGCCGAAAGCAACATCAAGGGCACCGTGGTCGACGCCAAGGGCAACCCCTTGGCAGGAGTGGTGGTGAGAGTGGAAGGCAGCAAGAATGGCACTATCACCGACGGCAACGGCCGCTACTCCATCGACGCGACACCAGCGCAACGCCTGCAATTCTCGTTCCTTGGTTTCACGAGCCAAACGGTCAGCGCCGCGAAAAGCGACCAAGTGGTATTGCAGGAAGACGACAAGACGCTCAGCGAAGTGGTAGTAGTGGGCTACGGCACAATGCGAAGAAAAGACGTGACAAGCTCCATCACCACCCTGAAGCAAGACGACCTCAACCTTGGCGTGGTGACCTCGCCGGGCGAGCTATTGCAAGGCAAGGTACCGGGACTCGTGGTCACCACCACGGCGGACCCCAACGGCGAGCCTTCCGTGACCCTTCGCGGCGCCTCAACGCTCCGCACGGGCGAGGCCATGCAACCTTATTATATTGTGGACGGCGTGCCGGGAGTGGACCTCTCGCTGCTGTCGCCCGACGACATTGAAAGCATCGACGTGCTGCGCGACGCCACGGCAACGGCGATATATGGATCGAAGGCTGCCAACGGCGTCATCATAGTGACGACAAAGAAAGGCCGCAACGGCACCGCGCGAATAGCTTATCGAGGCTATGCCGCCATGGAAAGCGTGGCAAACGACCTTGAGCTCGCCTCTGCCACAGACCTGCGCAACTATGCCAAGGCCAACAACTTCACCCTGCCCGACGACAAGGGCGCCGACACCGACTGGCAGAAAGAGGTGGAGCGCACGGGCTTCAGCCACAACCACAACCTCTCGGTGAGTGGCGGAACCAGCAAGTCGAGCTACAACGTCAGCCTCAACTACCTCAGCCACAAGGGCGTGATAAAAGGCACCGACAAGCAACGCTTCTCGGCAAGGGGACTGGCACAATCCAAGGTGCTGCACGACAGGCTCAACCTCGCGCTCGGCGTGAACTACAGCCGCACGGAGAGCAACGACGTGCCAAGCGGAGGCGACTGGGGAGAGGGCGTGACGGATGCCATGGCATATTATTCGCCGATACAGCCGGTGAGAAACGAGGACGGCAGCTGGTTCAGCTCGTCGAGCGTAACCCACTACTACAACCCCGTGTCGATGATCTACGAAGACATGATGAACTATGTGAAGAAGCGCGTCCAAGTAACGGGCAAGGCAGACCTCAACATCACAAAGGGACTCACATGGAGCGCGCAGTTCTCCTACTCCGACAGGCAGAACATCACGTCCATCTACCACTCCACCCAATCGCAAATCACGCAAAGCAACGGACAGGCCACGCGCAGCACCTACTTCAGCAACAAGAAGTTGTTTGAGACTTACGCCAACTACCAAGCAAACATTGGCGACGACCACCGACTTGGATTCATGGCGGGATACTCATGGGAAGAGTCCAACCAAGACGACGGCTTCGGGCTCACGGTGAAAGACTTCTACAACGACAACCTGAAATATTACGACCTCACCTTTGCCAACAAGATCGACGGCATCGACGCCGTGGAGAGCGGCAACCTGTCGACCCTGCGCATGATCTCCTTCTACGGACGCGCCAACTATTCCTTCGCCGACAAATACAGCCTGCAAGCCACCTTGCGTCGCGACGGCTCGTCGGCCTTCGGCAAGAACAACCGTTGGGCGACGTTCCCATCGGTGAGCGCGGCATGGCGACTGAGCGAGGAGAGTTTCATAAGGAATCTCAACATCTTCGACAACCTCTCGCTGCACGCCGGATATGGCGTGAGCGGCAACTCGCTTGGCTTCGACGCCTTCACAGCCACGCAGACCTACGCAGCGACGGGATGGTTCCAATACACCGACTCGAAAGGCCAGACCTACAACATGCACACCATAGGGGCGACAAACAACTCCAACCCCAACCTGAAATGGGAACGCACGGGAATGTTCAACATTGGCATCGACTTCGGCTTCTTCGGCGGCAGACTGTCGGGAACGGTGGAATACTACGACAAGCGCACCTCCGACCTCATTTATTATTACCCCGTGTCAACCAACCGCTATGCCTTTGGCACCATGACCGCCAACGTGGGCGACATAAGCAACAAGGGCGTGGAACTGAGCATCAACGCGGTGCCCGTGATGACAAAGGACTTCAAGTGGACCACGGCGCTTAACCTCTCGCACAACAGCAACAAGGTGGAGAAGCTCTCCAACCAGACGTTCTCGGTGAACTATATCAACGAGGCCGACTGCAAGATCACCGGCAACAACGGCGTATGCGTGCAGCGCATCATGGAAGGATGCCCCATAGGGCAGTTCTACACCTACGAGTGGGCGGGATACGACGACAACGGCGTTAGCCAATTTTACGTTCACGACCCTGCCACGGGCGAGCGCACCGGCGAGACGACTACCAAGCCACAAGACACCGACCGCGTGAAGACGGGCAGCGCGCAACCCAAGCTCACCTACGGATGGAACAACACGCTGTCTTACAAGCATTGGAGCCTGAACGCGTTTTTCCAAGGCGTGCTGGGCAACAAGATCTTCAACGCCTTGCGCGCGCAAGGCAACTGCGTGAGCCTCATCTCGCAAGGAAAGAACGTGCTGAAGGAGTGTCTCACCAATCAGAAATACGGCGACGTGAACTCGCAGGCACCGTCAGACCGATGGATAGAGAACGGCAGCTACCTGCGCCTGTCAACGCTCACCCTGGCCTACGATTTCGGAAAGATAGGCGATTGGGTCAGCGCGCTCTCCGTGTATGCCACTTGCAACAACGTGTTCACCATCACCGCCTACAAGGGCACCGACCCTGAGGTGGATCTCGGCGGACTGACGCCTGGCATACAATGGAGAAACAGTTATTATCCACACACCCGCACGTTCATGGTGGGCGTGAAAGTCAACTTCTAATGTTTAAGCTATAATGGGAAAGACCAAATACCTGATGGCGGCCATTGCCACCATGACCACGATGTCGTGCACCGACCTCGACGTGGACGTGAAATCCAAGCTGACACAATATCCCACGGAGTCGGAGATTGCCCTGGAGGGAAAGATGGCGGACGCCTACTATGCCTTCCGCGAGCAGCTGGGCAACAACTACAACCGCTACCAGACCTTCTCGTCCGACGAGGCTACGGGACTGAGCTTCGATGGCGACTATTACGACGGGGCGGAGAACATCAACCCTACCTTGCACACCTTCCTCGCGAGCGACAAGCCTCTCAACTGGTGGAGCGACGTGGCAGGAGGCATAACGAGGTGCAACAAGCTCATCGACGAGCTGGCGGAATCTGACAACGCCACCACGAAGAGATACATCGCCAACCTGCGTGCCGTGCGCGCCTTCTACCACTTCATATTGATGGACAGCTATGGCGACGTGCCAATTCTGGACAAGATCTACGACGACAGCGAGGCCATTGAGCGCAAGCCGCGCAAGGATGTGGCTGAGTTCATAGAGAAGGAGCTGAAGGAGTGTCTGCCCGACCTCTCCACGGCAAGCGACGCCTCAACCTACGGCAAGCCAAACAAGTGGATGGCGGAGGCGCTCCTGGTGAAGCTGTACATGAACTGGGCGGTGTACACCTGTGGCAACGTCGCCGACTACGACCCCAACACCACGGCGAACACCAAGCTCAACGACGCGGTTTACTATTGCGACGACATCATCAATAGCGGGCTTTTCAACCTATCGGACAGCTACCGCAAGAAGTTCCTCTACGACAACGGGGCGCAGATAAAAGACTTCATCTACGCCATGCCCTACGACTGCGTGTCGGCACAAGGCATGCTCTACGGACGCTTCCGCACGTTCAGGAAGATAGACCAAGGCTCGCCCACCGGCTACTACAACGGACTGATGAAAAAGTCGTGCGCCGGCATTTGCGCCATGAACCCGGAGTTCAGCGACCTCTTCACCCTCGAAGGCGACGAGCGCAACAAGTGCGTGCTGATGGGCAAGGTGTTCATCCACGATGCCATAACAGGCGAGGAGACCCAGACGCCTTACGTATACAATGGCTCGCAACTGGAGTTTACCAAGACCATAACGCTGAAAAGCGGCGGCGAGGCTCAGCTCAATGCCGGAGCCACACCCGACGGATGGCGACAAGGCTACAGGTCGATAAAGTTTTATCCCAACCCCAACGAGTTTGCCGAGCACGAACGCTATCAGAGCAACGACGTGCCTATATTCCGCTACGCCGACATATTGCTTGAAAAGGCGGAAGCCATACTTCGCGGAGCCAACGCCACCAACGGCGACACGCCGCAGAGCCTGTTCAACCAGATACGCGCCTATGTCAACGCGCCATTGATTGACCACGCGCCTTCGCTGAAAGAGCTCCTCGACGAGCGAGGCCGCGAGTTCTTCGACGAGAACTGGCGCCGCAACGACATGATACGCTTCGGCACCTTCGAGAGCGAATACGGATTCCACAAAAAAGGATTCGCAAACGCCAACTTCGACAAGCAGCGACGCGTGTTCCCCGTGCCCACATCGGTAATGGAGGAAAACACCAACTGGAAGCAAAATGCCGGGTATGAAGAATAGCGACTCAAACACCTGAAAGACAACATTTTCACAACACTTCATACGCAACAGGGCGGCCCATTTGGACCGCCCTATTTGTTTATATCCAGCACTGCGTTGCAGCAGTGTCAAAACACCCTTTCGGCTTTCCAGTGCTATGTCGATGACATTCCAATGCTATGACGATGGCTTTCCAGTGCAAAGCCGATGACATTCCAGTGCAAAGCCGAAACGGTGTTTTTTAAAACGTTTTTGACCTACTGTCTTATTTTGTCAACGTGAGCTTTGCCGACTGCACGTCTGCGCTGTTGGCACCTATCATTATGTCGAAGTCGCCAGGCTCAAGCACCGCCTTGCCCTCGTTGTCATAATAGCTGAGAGTTGTGGCGTCGATGTCGAACGACACCGTCTTGCTCTCACCCTTGGCGAGGTGAACGCGCTGGAAGCCTTTGAGCTCTTTCACCGGTCTTACGATGCTCGCGAAACGGTCGCGTATGTAAAATTGCACGATTTCATCGCCATCACGAGTACCCGTATTGGTGATGGTAGCGGTTGCCGTGATCTTGCTACCTGCGGTCATCGTGGGAGAAGACAGCGTCACCGGACTGTAGCTGTAGGTGGTGTAGCTCAAGCCGTATCCGAAAGGATAAAGCGGACCCTGGGTCACGTCGGTATAGTTGCTTTGATATTTGCGGAACACCTTGCTGCCGTCTTCCACGGGGCGACCCGTGTTGAGGTGGTTGTAATAGATTGGCACCTGCCCCGTGTTGCGCGGGAAACTGTTAACCAGCTTGCCCGTAGGCACCTTGTCGCCAAAGAGCACGTCGCAAATGGCGTCACCTGTCTCAGAGCCAGCGAACCACACGTTCATGATAGCCGCCACATTGTCGTTCTCCCACGAGAGCACGGTTGGACGGCCGGCGAAGTTGAGCAGCACCACGGGCTTGCCCGTCCTCACGAGCGCCTTCAGCAAGCGAGCCTCAGCATCGGGCATGGTAAGGTCGGTACGTGCCGAGCTCTCACCGCTCATTTCTGCCATTTCACCGAGGCAAGCCACGATGACATCGGCGTTTTTAGCCACTTTCAAAGCCTCAGCCAGCATTTGCTTGCCGTCGCCGCGTGGTATGGGGCGGCCAAAGTCGACCGATGCCTGACGCACGCTGTCGTCGTAGATATTCGAGCCTTGGGCATAAGTCACCGTGGCCTTGTCGCCAAGATAGCGCTGCATGGCTTCCTTTATCGTGGTGTATTTCTCAGGCTTGTCGCCCGTGGACCAGCATCC
This sequence comes from Lachnospiraceae bacterium, assembly GCA_963588155.1. Taxonomy (GTDB): domain Bacteria; phylum Bacteroidota; class Bacteroidia; order Bacteroidales; family Bacteroidaceae; genus Prevotella. The sequence continues at coordinate 50,701 of CAVAGT010000002.1, forward strand.
GGGAAGGTTGTTGCGAGTGTCGGCAAGAGGGCCTATAAGAGCGATGGAACCTTGCTTTTTGAGTGGCAAGACGTTGTTGGCATTCTTCAACAACACGAAAGTCTGCGTGGCTATGTCGCGTGCCGTTTGGCGATGCTCAGCCGTGTAGAGCTCCTTCTTCTCGCGCTTTTGGTCGCAATAGCGGTAAGGGTCCTCGAAAAGCCCTAGCTTGTATTTTGCCTCCAAGACGCGTCTCACGGCTTGGTCGACCTGCGCCATAGTCACGGTGCCGTTATCGAGGCAAGCCTTCAGCTGGGCAAGATAAGCCGATGAGCACATGTCCATGTCGGTTCCTGCCTTCAATGCTTGCGCCGCGCTCTGCTGCTGGTCGCCGAAGCCCCAAGTTGTCATCTCGCCGATAGAGCCATAGTCGGTGACAAGGAAGCCGTTGAAGCCCCACTGGTCGCGCAGGACATCGGTCAGCAGCCAACGGTTGCCCGTGGCAGGCATGCCGTCTACAACGTTGAACGACGACATCACCGAGCCCACGCCAGCCTTCACCGCTGCCTCGTAGGGCGGCAGGTATTGGTTATACATGCGCAGGTGGCTCATGTCCACCGTGTTGTAGTCGCGTCCCGACTCCGACGCGCCATAGAGGGCATAATGTTTGAGGCACGCCATAAGCTCGTTCTTGGCATATCCGTTTTGCTCTCCTGAGCCTTGATAGCCACGTATGGCAGCAACGCCCATCACCGACGAGAGATAAGGATCCTCGCCATAGCCCTCCGCCACACGGCCCCAACGGGCATCGAGGGCGACATCGACCATGGGGCTGTAGTCCCAGCAAATGCCGCTCGCCGTGGCCTCCTCGGCAGCCATGCGCGCGCCAGCCTCTATCGACTGCGGATTCCACGAGCACGCTTGCGCCAACGGAATGGGGAGCACCGTCTCGTAACCGTGAATCACGTCAAGACCGAAGATGAGCGGAATGTGCAGGCGGCTCTTCTTGACCGCCACTTCCTGCAACGCCCTCACCTTGGACGCGCCTTTCGTGTTCAAGACCGCGCCAAGCTTGCCTTTCTCTATCAGGTCCACAAGCGGCGAGTTGGTCTTGGCGCCGGTGGTGAGGTCGGTTCCGGGCATGAGGTTGAGCTGGCCTATCTTCTCCTCAATGGTCATCTTCGCCATCAAGTTGTCAACAAACTCGTTCATGGGCATCTTCTGCGCATGAAGTGATAGACAAGAAAGGGCAAGGGATAAACCCAATATTGTTTTCTTCATAAAATTATAGCATTAAAAGTCATTTTCGAGGTTGCCATTCGGGTTGCGGACGGGCACAGGGCCCGCCCCTGCACGTCAACCGCGATACCCTTTTTCGGATTGTATGGCAGGGGCGGGCCCAGTGCCCGTCCGCAACCATTTTTCACCATTCTCCGTGTTTATTTTTTCTGGAACACCCTGACGTAGTCGACCTTCATCGTGGCTGGCAATGCTGTCTCGTCTACGCCTTTCAGTCCGCCCCAGCTACCGCCCCAGGCTAGATTGAGTATTACATAGAAAGGCTCGTTGAACGGCCAATAGGTCTTGGTCTTGTTGTCGGGAGTGTAAGAGTAGTATTTCTCGCCGTCGATATAATAGGCCAAGTAGTCCTCTGTCCACTCGCAAGCATAAGTGTGCCATCCGCCTTCGGCGTCGGCTACATATTTCTCCTTGTGTTCCTTCGCCGTTCCACCATTGTTGTACGCGTTGCAATGAATCGTTGACGACACGTAGTTGGGGTTATAGCCCACTTCCTCCATTATGTCGTTCTCGCCGTCTTCAGGCCAGTTCTTGAAGTTGACGGGCATCATCCAGAAGGCGGGCCAAGTGCCCCTACCCTTTGGCAACATGATGCGCGCCTCTATCCAACCATACTTCCAACCCGTGTTTCGGCAAGCGTATAACCTGCCCGAGCAAACGCGTCCGGCATCGTTCTTGTAGCACGTGATGCTCAGCACACCGTCGGAGACGCTCGTGGTCTTTCCGTCGTTCACGTAATACTGCAACTCGTTGTTCACCCACCCGGCGTTTTGTATCTCATGCGTCCAGTCGGTGCCCAAGGTCTTTCCGTTGAACTCGTCGTGCCATGCCAGCTTGTATCCATCCGGAGCCTTTATGTCATCGTCCGACGGGTCGACCGTGGATGATGCTTGCTGTACTACCGGGATGGAGACTGCCTGTACGCCGGAAACCAACTTCACGTTGCCGCTGCGCGCGTCCTTTGCCGTGTTGGCCTCTATCGTGACGCTCACGGAGCCGCTCTTCGAGGTCGTTCCCGTGGAGCTCACCTTTATCCAACTGTCCTCAGTGTAGGCACGCCATTCCTTCGGCGCGTCGGTGACTGCCACGGTAAACGTTCCGCCCTCAGCCGGACAGCTTATGTTTGCAGGAGAAGCCGTGAGGCTCAACGTGGGCACGTTGTTTTCACCGCCGCCGTTGCCTCCACAAGCCGTCAACGACAGGAACATGAAGAACAATAAAAGCAAATTGTTTATTCTCATGGTAAAAATTATATCCAATAGGTATAAGAAAGGGTATGCCACGCCTTTAGCATGGCATACCCCATGGTTTCATCGTCTTATTTCGCTGTTTTCTGAATGGTGATGTCGCTCAAGGTGACCACCGACCCGGCAGGCGCGCCACCAAAGTCGAACACCACGTTCACCGATGAGGCATCGGCAGAGAGAGCCTTTGCCGGAACCTTAATCTCTGTTTCCATGTCAGCGGTGATGTCGTGGCGGCCATCGGTGAAGAACACGTTGGCATCGTCAACGCTCACCACCTTGAAGGTCATGCCAGAGATGTCGGTGGTGGAATGTACCTTCACTCGCACGTCATAGTTCTCGCCAGCCGCCACGGGCAAGAGCTTGCCGAGGGTCTCAGTGTGGAATATCACCTGGGCCTGCCACTGGTTGTTGCTCTCGTCGGGCAAGGTCACCTGGTACTTGCCGCCGCCGAGCGCCTTGAAGCCTATCGGGTCGGCGTTGGTCTCCCAGCTGTCGCCATGGGCATAATAGAAGGTCATCATCGACTCGTCGAAGCTGTCGTCTATTTGTTTCCAGATGTTGTTTGGCGAGTCGTAGGTGTAGACAGTCGGGTCTTCCACCACTTCTGGCAACACTGTGCCGTCATCGTTGGCATGGTCTTTCAAGACGATGTTCTCCACGTTGATTGTAGTGTTCTCGGCATTGCCGCCAAAGTCGAACACTATCTTAATCTGCGCTGCGTCGATGCCCTTCACGTCGCTCTTCCAGAAGCATACGGGCTCTCCGGCTTTCAGCGTGGCCTTTTCAGCGAAGAGGAAGTTGTTGTCGTCTGTGGCGTCGGTCACCTTGATGGTCACTCCGTTGTGGTCGGTGTTGGAGGTGAAGATGACCGAGAAGTCGTAGCTCTTGTCGGCCGAGAGCGAGATGCTGGATGGCAAGTGCATCTGTCCCTGCCACTGGTCGGTGGTGGCTGAAGGCAGGGAGATGCCCTCATAGTCGTAGCCATCCATGCTATACGTCGGGTCAGCTATCTGGCTCCATCCCGGGGCGTAATAGAACATGCTTGGCTTGTGGGCCGAGGCATCCTCGCTGCGCCAAAGGTTGAAGTCGCTGTCCGCCACGAAGCCGCCAAAGCCGGTCATCTTGGTCTTGTTGACATGGAACGTCTGCGTCAGGCTGCCGTCGGATATGCCGTTGCGGTTTTTCACCTTGCACTCCACGGTGTAGTCGCCCGCCTTGCGATAATAGGCAGAATCCTTATAGGCCGTGGAATAACGCGAGCCGTTGATGATCCACACCGGCGTGACGCCTTGAACCGTCTGGTCGAAATCGAAGTGCGCCTGGTTTGTGTTCTGGTCTACAGTCACCTTGAAGGCGTTGGCGTAATCGCCCACCTGCGGCAGACCGTTTGGGTCAGCGCCACTGTACTCCTCTGGCGAGCAAGCCACAAGAGCCAAGGCAGCGAGACATGTAACGAATATCTTTGTTTTCATGATTGTATTCTTTTTTATTCCCTTATTCTCTTATTTTCCTCCTCTTGGCGTTAGTAGTTGTTCTGTTGAAGATTTGGATCGGCTGATATTTCACTTTGTGGTATGGGAAGATATTTCTTGTTTTCTGTCCATGAAGCCGTGCGGTTGCCTTCCTCGTCGGGTACGAGTGTCGTGGCGGCCTTGCCTGTGCGCACGAGGTCCCAATAGCGTTTTCCCTCGCCAAGGAACTCCATGTGGCGCTCGTTGGCCACGGCATCAAGACTGACGCTCGTCAGGTTGGCGATGCCGGCGCGCTGGCGCAGCATGTTGACATACTTCATGGCGGTGGCGTTGTTGCCATTGGTGCGCAGCAGCAGCTCGGCGGCGTTGAGCAACGTCTCGGCATAGCGATACACTCGCAGGTTGTTGTTGAAGTTGAGGTCAGCGTCCCAGCCAGCGTCTTTCACGTTGTCGACCAATGGCAAGTACTTGCCCTGGAAGAGGCCCGTGTTCATGTAACCAGCCGTATAGGTGATACCGTTTTCCGCGGCAACCTTGTCGGCGTCGAAGATGGACACGTCGCGGCGCACGTCTTGACCTGAGTACATGTCGTAAATGGAATGGCGCACGGGGCCGAAGCTCCAACCGTTGTCCACGCCTGCCACGCCAGATGTCCAGCCACGCGGACCAAGGAGACGCGGCAACACCGTGCCGCCCACGGCGAGAGGCGAGCTCCAGCCACGTTGGTGGTTGTTGTCGTCGTAGTTGACCTCGAAGATGCTCTCCGAGCACCACTCGCCACCCTCTGCCCACAGGGCCTTGAAGTCGGGGTTGAGCGCGTATTGTCCACTCTGGATAATCTCGTTCATGTATTCCAACGCCTTGGAATAGCGGCTCTCGTCGTTTTGGTACATCACCAGCTCGGCATAAACCATGTAGGCGAAAGCCTTGGTCACGCGTCCCTCGTTGCCGGTGGAAGCCTTCATAGGCAGCACTGAGCCATATTTGGAGATCACCTCCTCAAGGTCTGTGATGATGTTGCTGTATACGTCGTCGGCCTTGAGTTGCGGAGCCTTGTAGTCGCCACTGAGGTTCTGTGTGTAGTAAGGTATGTTGCCCCAGAACTTCCACAGTATCATGTAGTAGTAGTCGCGCAGCACGCGCGCCTGCGCCGTGTATGAGTCGGCATGCTCCTGCGTGAGGTTCGTGCCTTGCGTGGCGAGGGCCTTGTCCACATAGCTGATGAGGTCGTTGCATCGCTTCACGCCGCTATACTCATCTACCCACAACGATGCCAGCGTATTCTCTGACGTGGCCTTGTAGTTGAACATCAACTGCCAATTCAGCATGTCGCTCGCGCTTCCGCCACCAGGATAGCAGTCGTCGCTCATGATGTCGCTGCAAAAGGTTATCGGCGCATAGTTGCCGTTGCCCCAGTCTGCCCAGTGGAGAGGGTCATAAGAAGCCGTCAACGCCTCTTGTATATGCTCGTCGGTGGTATAGTATTCGTTGACATCATCTGAGGTCGGCGACTCCACTTCAAGAAAGCTCTCGCCACATCCCGTGAGTCCGACAGCGGCCAGACTCATGATGCCAAGAATGAATATATTTGATTTCTTCATAATATTTTAGAGTTAGATTAGGAAGTGAGATGTTAAAGTGTGATGTTGAATCCTACTGTCCATGTGCGGGCTTGCGGATAGACACCATAGTCCACGCCAAGCGAAGTGCCGCCAGAGGCAATCTCTGGGTCGAAGCCATGATACTTGGTGAACGTGAACACGTTCTCGGCGCTGACATAGAAGCGCAGGCGCTCCACCATGAGCTTCATGGTGAGGTTCTTCGGGAGAGTGTAGCCCAAGGTGATGTTCTTCAAGCGGAAATATGAGCCGTCGAAGATGTAGAGGTCGCTCGACTGCCAGTTGTTGGCGTCACCGTTGTAGAGGCGAGGAATCTTGTTGGAGGTGCCTGGGCCTGTCCAGCGTTCGAGCATCCATGAAGGATAGTTGCCGGAAGCGATGTCGGTGCGGTGTGTAGCGTCGAACACGTCGACACCAGCCACGCCCTGCCAGAACATGTTGAAGTCGAAGCCTTTCCATGAGGCGTTGAAGTTGATGCCATAGGTCCACTTCGGCGTTCCGTTGCCAATGTCGGTACGGTCGTTGTTGTCGATCTGTCCGTCGCCATTGACGTCCACGAAGCGCACGTCACCGGGCTGCGCGTTTGGCTGGATGGGCTTGCCTTCTGAGTTGACGTAGCTGTTGACCTCATCCAATGTCTGGAAGATGCCGGCTGTCTTGTAACCATAGAAGAAGGGGAAAGGATGACCGTTCTCCGCACGGGTTATCGTGCCAATGCCCTGGAAGGAGTCGAGGTCGGCGTAGCCAGTGTCGTTGCCATATTCCAGAAGCTTGTTGCTCAAGTAGGAGGCGTTGCCCTTGACTGAGAAGTTGGCGTCGGCTACGTGCCATTTGTAACCAAGTTCAAACTCGACGCCGCGGTTGCGCATGTCGCCCACGTTGCCGATAGGCTTCGACTCGCCCACATATGAAGGAATGTTCATGGTCATCAGCATGCCGTTGGTGCGCTTGTTGAAATAGTCGACCGTGAAAGTGAGTGCTGAATGGAAGAACGCGAAGTCGAGACCAATGTCGGTTTGCTCGCTCTCCTCCCATTTCAGGTCGGGGTTGGCAAGGCCGCTTGCCTTGGAGCCAAGCGTGAGGTTGACAGGATTGCCGAAATAATAGTTGTTGCCCGACGCGGTGTTGACCGTGTAGCGGAAGTTACCGATGTTGTCGTTACCGTTCTTACCCCAAGAGAAACGAGCCTTGAGGATGTTAAGCCATTGAGGCATCTTGAGATATGGCTCGTTGGCAATGTTCCAACCCAACGACACGGATGGGAACGTACCGAACTTATGGTTCGATCCGAAGCGGCTGGAACCGTCGCGGCGAAGGGTGACCTGAGCCATGTAGCGCTCCTGGTAGTTGTAAGACAGGCGCGCGAAGAGCGAAGTCATCTTGTAAGGATCGTAGGGGTAAGCGTTCACAGAGTGGTCTACCACGGCACCGTTAACCGTGCCGTCATCGGCGTAGGTCAGGCGATAGTTGCCATTGGAATAAGCAATGGATGGCTTGTTGGAATTGACAAGGTATTTCTTGGAACCGTCAATCTGATAGCCACTGTAAGACAACGCGCTCTGGCCGAGCACCACGTTGAAATGGTGGTCGCCGAAGGTCTTGTCGTAGGTCAGCGTGTTCTCCACCTGCCATGTGGTGTTACGGCAGTTGTTCACAGCTGCGCTGGTATACTGCGAGTTGTTGTTGGCAGAGTTGTAGTAAGTCTGCACCGTTGCCGTCTCCGATCCCCAGAAGGCCATGTCTGCCATGTATGAGAAGCGGTACTTGAGGTTGTCTATCACGCCAAGCTCGGCAGAGAAATTGCCAGTGAAGTGGTGGCTCCAACTTGGCTGCGAAGGCTCGAGGAGCAGGCCAAGCGGGTTGTTCATCTCGTTGTAAGCCGTGCCAGGAATCATCACGACGTTGCCGTTCTTGTCCTTCACGTCATCGTATGGAGTGAGCACGCCCTTGGGGTCTTTCGAATAATCGGTATAAGTATAGCGGTTGTGCTGCGCCGTGGCGGCATCGCCCGTGACGAAAGGCGGGAGGATTGGCGACAAGGCGAGTGCCGAACCAAGCACGGAACCCCATGTGGAGTTGGCGTCAATGCTTGTGCTCTTGATGCGAGCATAAGAAAGGTTGACGCTGAAGTCGAGCTTGTTGAGGAAGTTGCGTTCCTTAGTGGCATCGATGACGTTCATGTTGGTGTTTGAGCGCAAAGTCAGACGGTTATAATTTGACTTGCCATAGTTTCCGCCAACGATACCTTCCTGGTCGTAGTAGCCCATTGAGAGGTAATACTTCACGCGGTCGTTTCCGCCATTGACGGAGACATCGTGCTTCTGCACCGGCGCGTTGTCGTTGAACACGAGGTCTTGCCAGTCGGTGCCAGTGGTTACGGCGTTGCCGTTGATGTCTGTCAGATGGTATGGGTCAGCGTAAAGAGGTGCCTGGCCGGAGTTGACATACTGCTCGTTTTGCAGTATGGCGTAGTCGGTGGCGTTGAGCACGTCGCGCTTGCGCCATTTCGACTGCCAACCATAAGAGAAGTCGTAGTTGATTTGCGCCTTGCCGCTCTTGCCTTGCTTGGTGGTGACGAGCACCACGCCATTGGCGGCACGCGCTCCGTAGATGGCGCCCGAGGCAGCATCTTTAAGCACCTCTATGCTCTCAATGTCGTTGGGGTTGAGAGCGTCGATACCCGACGAGCCTTCATAAGGGATGCCGTCGATGATATAAAGCGGGTCGGAGTTGTTGATGGTACCCGTACCACGCACGCGAATGCGTGCCGCAGCGCCGGGCTGGCCTGAGTTTGACGTTACGTTGACACCGGCGGCGAGACCTTTCAAGGCGTTGTCAACACGCACGGGAGCCGCACTTGCCAAGTCAGACGCGTCAACCTTGGCAATGGAAGCCGTGACCACGCTCTTCTTCTGCACGCCATAACCTATGACCACAATCTCGGAGAGGCTCTTCTGGTCTTCAAGAAGCGTGACGTGCATGTCGGACGTGCCTTTCTTTTCCTGCGTCACATATCCTATATAGGAGAAGACGAGTGTAGAACCAGGCTGTCCCTTGAAAGAGAAATTGCCGTCAAGGTCTGTGACAGTGCCACGTGAACTGCCTTTCTCCATGACGGAAGCGCCAACGATTGGCTCACCAGACTGGTCCATGACCGTGCCCTTGAACATCGCGTCCTGAGCCCACGTCACAACAGTACACAGCAGAGCCACCAATAGGGTAATTAGTCTTGCTTGTTTCATGTGAGTTTAAAATTTAGTTTTGGTTTTCATGGTTTCTGTTGCAAAGATAGTAAAAAACAACACACGAATTGAAGACATGTTCTTAAAAAGTGGATTACCGAACCATTTAAAAAAGCGTAAGCCGTTGATTTTCAAAATCAACGGCTTACGCTTATCATTATTAAAAGTAGACGAAATTAAACTGTTTTATCTTGTCGGAGACTCCTTGTCAAGGTTTATTTATCACCTCCAACGCCTTTCTCACGATGTCGCTCTGCTGGTTCATGACCTGGAAATATTGGCTCATGTCCCAAATGTCGCGGGCGATGAGCGCCTTAAGCTGGGCACGCAGGTAAACGAGGGTTCGATCAAGCTCTGCCTTGTCTTTGGGTTCTATCTTCTGCTTCTTTCCATCGCTGATGATGCTGTCGACAAGTTGTTGCGGAACCTCGTACTGCTCGAGATAGGCGCTGAACTGTGGGTATTTTGCCTTGAGCTGCTTGCGATGCGAGTCCATGTATTTAAGGTCGTTGTCCAACACTATTCCCTTTGCCATCAACTTGCGGTGAAAGCTGGTATACCTCGTGGTGTCGAGAGGCACGAAATAGTCGGGCATGACACCGCCTCCGCCATACACCACGCGATGCTTGCGAATGGTATAGTGCTTCAACGAGTCGGCAAAATGGATGCTGTCGGCGGAGTAAAGCTCTCCGTGTTTGTAGCGTGTGTCAAGCTCCATCTCATAGTCCTTGCGGTCGCCTTTCACGTAGGGCTTCTGTATGCAACGGCCAGACGGAGTGTAATAATGCGCTATGGTGAGCCTCATCATGGAACCATCGGGGAATTCCACGGGGCGCTGCACCAATCCCTTTCCAAAGGAACGCCTTCCCACGACCGTGCCACGGTCTTGGTCTTGCAAGGCTCCCGTGACAATCTCGGCGGCAGAGGCCGAGAACTCGTTTATCAAGACCACCACCTTACCGTCTACAAGCTTGCCGTCGCCCTTCGCCACGTATTCGGACCTTGGCACTTGGCGGCCTTGGGTATAGACAATGAGGTCGCCTTTCCGCAAAAATTCATTGGCGATGCTCACGGCTGCCTGCAAATATCCGCCACCGTTGTCTTGCAAGTCGAGAACGAGGTTCCTCATTCCCTTGCCTTTGAGGTCTTCGACGGCGGTCATGAACTCATCGTAGGTCGTTGCGCCAAAACTTCCTATACGTATATATCCCGTGGAAGGACCAGCCATATACCATCCGTCGATAGTCTTCACCGGAATCTTGTCGCGAACCACGGTGAAATGGAGCTTTTCTGCTATTCCGCGCCTTGCTATGGTGAGTTTGACCTTAGTTCCCTTGGGGCCTCTCAGCCTTCTCATTATCTCCTCGCGGCTCATTTTCACGCCTGCTATGGCCGTGTCGTTCACTTCTATGATGCGGTCGCCCGACATTATGCCAACCTTCTCGGAAGGGCCTTTCGCCACGGGTTGTATCACGAGCAGCGTGTCTTCCTGCATGTTGAACTGTATGCCCACACCCTCGAAAGAGCCGTTTAGCGACTCGTTCATTGCCTTCGTCTCCTTGGCGGTGGTATACGATGAATGAGGGTCGAGCTTCTCAAGCATTCCGCGAATGCCGTCCTCCACAAGCTTGTTTTGGTCAACGGAGTCGACATAGAAACTGTTTATGGCTATTTCCGCAATCTGCAACTTGCGCAGAGGCGAGTCCTTGCCAAAGTCTAATTTCAACTGCGCTTGTGCCGGTAACGCAAAGAAAAGGGTCAACAGCAAAAGGGACAGGAAAACCTTGATGTGTTTCATCTTGATAGTGTGTTTCAAAAAGCGTCAGTCAATCAAATCGGTGTCTTGCGGCAAGTCTTCCTCAATGACAAGATTGTCGATGATGAAGTTTTGCCTCTCCATCGTGTTCTTGCCCATATAGTATTCGAGCAGCTTTTGCACCTGGTCGTTCTTGTGGAGCGTCACTTGCTCGAGACGCATGTCGGGACCGATGAAATGGACGAATTCGTCGGGTGAGATCTCGCCAAGGCCCTTGAATCGGGTAATCTCCGGGTCTGGTCCAAGGTCGCGTATGGCGTTGAGCCTTTCCTCCTCGCTATAGCAATAGCGAGTGATAAAGTCGCCCTTTCTCTCGTTCTCTGCCAAGCGCGCGTCGGCATTGGCAATGACCGTCTTGCTCTTTATCTTGGTGCGGCGGTTGCGCACGCGGAAGAGAGGTGTCTGGAGCACGTAGACGTGGCCTTTCTTGATTAGCTCCGGATAGAACTGCAGGAAGAAGGTGATGAGCAACAAGCGAATGTGCATGCCATCGACATCGGCATCGGTCGCCACGATGACCTTGTTGTAGCGCAGGTTGTCGAGACCGTCCTCTATATCGAGAGCAGCCTGCAAGAGGTTGAACTCCTCGTTCTCGTAGACCACCTTCTTGGTCAGGCCAAACGAGTTGAGAGGCTTTCCGCGCAGCGAGAACACGGCTTGCGTGTTTACGTCGCGGCTCTTGGTGATGCTTCCGCTCGCCGAGTCGCCCTCGGTTATGAAGATGCTCGACTCCTCTTTCCTATCGTCCTTGGCGTCGCTGTAATGAACCCTGCAATCGCGCAGCTTGCGGTTGTGGAGATTAGCCTTCTTGGCACGCTCACGCGCCAGCTTGGTAACGCCAGCCATGGCCTTGCGTTCGTGCTCGCTTTCCTTTATCTTGCTTTCCAGCACGTCGGCGACATCCTCCTTGTGGATGTGGAGATAGTTGTCGACCTCACGTTTCACGAAGTCGCCAACATACTTGTTTATGGTCTCGCCGCCCGGTTCCATGAGCGTGGAGCCAAGCTTGATCTTCGTCTGCGACTCAAACACCGGCTCTTCCACGTTGATGGCTACAGCCGCCACTATGCCGTTGCGAATGTCGGTATACTCATAGTTCTTGTCGTAGTATTCCTTGATGGTTTTGGCTATATGCTCCTTGAACGCGCTTTGGTGGGTGCCGCCCTGCGTGGTGTGTTGGCCATTGACAAAACTATGATACTCCTCTCCATACTGGTTGGTATGGGTAAAGGCTATCTCTATGTCCTCGCCCTTGAGGTGGATGATGGGATAAAGCGAGTCTGTGGTCATGGTGTCTACCAGCAAGTCCTCAAGACCATTGCGGCTCTTGATGCGCCTGCCATTATACATTATGGTAAGCCCACTGTTGAGATAGGTGTAGTTGCGGAGCATAGTCTCCACGAATTCGTCGTGGAAAGAGTAGTTCTTGAAAAGCGTGTTGTCGGGCTCGAAGAAGATATACGTGCCGTTCTCCTCGTTGGACGGTTCCGTCTTGTCGCTCTTGAGCTTGCCTTTCTCAAACACGAGGGCACGCACGTTGCCTTCACGATAGCTCCTTACCTCGAAACGCGAGCTGAGGGCGTTGACGGCCTTCACGCCGACACCGTTCAGCCCTACGCTCTTCTTGAACGCCTTGGTGTCGTATTTTCCGCCAGTGTTCAGCATCGACACCGCCTCCACAAGCTTGCCTTGCGGGATGCCACGGCCATAGTCGCGAACAGACACGCGGAGATTGTCGTCTATGTCTACCTCGATGCGGTCGCCGGCATTCATCTTGAACTCGTCTATTGAGTTGTCGACAACCTCCTTGAGCAACACGTAGACGCCGTCCTCTGGCAAGTTGCCATCACCCAATCGGCCGATGTACATTCCCGGGCGCGTGCGAACGTGCTCCATGTCTGACAAGTGGCGGATATTGTCATCGGTATACGATGGCGTGTCTGGTGATGCTGGAATGATATTTTCGTCTGCCATTCTGTATAATCTATATTATGTAAATGTGGTTCAGCTCCCAAATTTTACAGGCTTTGGCTTTCCACTGAAAAGCAGTCGGCATTACAGTGGAAAGCCCGCGATATTGGTGAAAAGCCGGCGCCATTTCTGTGGAAAGCCGAAACCGTGGTTTTCAGCCAATGTTTTTCCTGTAGCAACGCCTTCTCTTGTGGTTGATGTGCTCAAGGTTGCCCCATTGACTTTGCACGTTGCCGTTGGTCTCCATCTCCACGTTGGTCTCACCCCACTTGAAGCCATAGCTGATATAGCGCGGTATAAGGTCGGCGAAGAGCAGCGCGTTGGCCCCCTTGCTGCGGTATTCGGGCAGGAAGCCTATGAGCAACAGGTCCACGCCTTCGGTCTTGTGCCATTTCAACGCTCTCAGCACGTGCCACCAGCCAAACGGGAACAGCCTTCCACGGCGGCACTTCTGCATGGCGCGTGCCATCGACGGCATGGTAATGCCCACGCCGATAAGCTTGTCGTCCTTGTTGCCATCCACCACTAGGGTGACAAGGTTGAGGTCGAGCATCGGCATGTACGACTTCACGTAGTCGTCAATCTGGCGCTTGGTGAGCTCCACGTAGCCATAGAGATCCTTGTAGGTTTCATTGATGAGGTTGAAGATGTCGTAGACAATAGTGCCATTCTTCACGTCTTTCTTCGTGACCTTCTTCACGTGAAGGTTGTAGCGCTTCTCTATCATGGCCGAGAGTTTAGCAAACTTCTCCGGAGTCTCTGATGGCATGGGAAGGTAATACTCCACGTAGTCGTTGTCCTTGACCCATCCGCCGAGCTTCTCCATGTGCTCAGGATAATAGGGATAATTGTAGATCGTTGGCATCGTGCTGAGCTTGTCGAAGCCCATGATGAGCATTCCCTCGGGGTCAAGGTCGGTGAAGCCGAGCGGACCCACCATGGAAGTCATGCCCTTGCTCTTGCCCCAGGCTTCCACAGCATCGAAGAGTGCCTTCGACACCTCTATGTCGTCAACGAAATCTATCCATCCAAAACGCACGTCTTTCCTGCCGAACTTCTCATTGGCGCGCTTGTTGATGATGGCAGCCACGCGTCCCACGATTTTGCCATCCTTATAAGCCATGAAATACTCCGCCTCGCAGAAGTCAAAAGCCACGTTCTTGTCACGGCTGAGAGTGTTCATGTCATCAAAAAACAAAGTCGGGGCATCGTAGGCGTTGCCCTTGTAAAGGTCATAGTGGAAATCTATGAATTTGGCAAGACCCTTCTTTGTCTCAACCCTTTTAATCTCTATCGACATCTGGTATAATTATTATCTAATGCTAATATGTTGAAGTCTAAACATTTAATGGACAAAAGTAATCAAAAACAAGGAAAAGACAAAGTGGATTTGCATTTTTAAGACAAAAAAAAACGCCTTGGCCAACTTCGCACAACTATTTTGCCTCAAAATCGTTAATCCTTACAAACTTTTCCTTTATGGTCTTCCTTCCCCGGAAGATGTTTATTTTCACTTGCTCCTCGGTCATGTCGAGCAGCCTCGCTATCTCCTTGTATGACATCCCCTCGAAGTCGCGCAGCTGTATGCACGACTTTTGCTTCTCGGGCAGCGAGTCGACAATATGGCGCACCATCGCCATTTGGTCACTGACAACGGTTCGCTGCGACGGAGTGTAGGAAGTGTCGGGGCGCTCGTTTTGGGCAACGTCGAGACTCTCGTTGCGTGAGCTCACGCTCCTGACGTAATCGAGAGCCTTGTTGCGGCAAATGGTAAAACAGAAAGCCTCAATGTTGTCGATGTCGGTCCACGACTCACGGCGATCCCATACCTTTATCAGCGTTTCCTGCACAATATCCTCAGCCTCGGCACTGTCGAGCGTGATGCGCAGCGCCAAGCGATAAAGCTGGTTTTTCAGCGGGAGGATATCATTCTGGAAACTTATCATTCTATAGTGGTGCCGCCATCGGAGCCTAACGCTTCCGCCTTTGTGATGATGACACGCCTCACGCCTTTATCCACGGCTGCAAGGGCGTTTTCTATCTTTGGTTTCATGCCGCCACTGATGGTGCCATTGGCGGTGAGCGCGGCGAAGTCGGCCTTGGTTATCACCGGTATCACGCTATTGTCGTCGTCGGGATTTGCGAGCACGCCAGCCTTCTCGAAACAATAAACAAGCGTAACATCAAAAAACGGGGTCAACGCCTTGGCCGTCTCCGCGGCTATGGTGTCGGCATTGGTATTGAGCAACGAGCCTTTGCCGTCGTGGGTAAGCGGTGCCATTACGGGTATGACCCCACGCTCAAGCAAGGAGGTCAAGGCCTGGCCGTCCACTTGGTCCACGTCTCCCACGAAACCGTAGTCGACGCCGTTTTTCAGCGGTCTGCGGTGACTGAGTATCACGTTCATGTCGGCTCCCGTCAATCCGAGCGCGTTGACGCCACGCGCCTGAAGGCGCGCCACCACGTTCTTGTTGACCAATCCACCGTAAACCATCGTCACCACCTCTAGCATGTCGGCATCGGTGACGCGCCTGCCATCCACCATCTTCGTCTCTATGCCCAAGGCCGACGCCACTTTCGTAGCCCTTCTGCCTCCGCCATGGACAAGCACCTTGGGGCCGTCGATACTCGCGAAACGGCAAAGGAGATCGTTAAGGCGTGCCTCGTCTTCCACTATGGCTCCGCCAACCTTGATGACAGTAATATTCCGCATGGTCTTATTATTTTGATTATGGGATTGTGAACAATGTTAAAGTGATAATCCAGCTATGCCCTTATTCGAGATAGGTGTAACCATAGAGCCCCGAGCGATAGGTGGCGAGGAACTCCTTGCCCTCGTCCAACGACAACTTGCCTTCCTTCACGCCCTTGGTGACCCACTGCTCAAGCTGGCGCACGAGCTTCTTGGGGTTGTACTGCACATATTCGAGCACTTCCTCCACCGTCTCGCCGTCTATTATCTGGTCTATGTGGTAGCTGCCGTCTTTCACGGTGATATGAGCCGCCGTGGTGTCGCCGAAGAGGTTGTGCATGTCGCCAAGTATTTCCTGGTAAGCGCCCACAAGGAACGCACCGATATAGTATGGCTCATTCTTTCGCAGCACGTGTACGGGAAGCACATTGCTCTGTGAGCCTCCCACGGCGAAGTTGGCCACCTTGCCATCCGAGTCGCAGGTGATGTCCTGCAGGGTGCAGTTGCGCGTGGGCTGCTCGCCTAGCCGCTCGATAGGCATTATGGGGAAGAGCTGGTCGATGCCCCAACAGTCGGGTAGCGACTGGAAAAGCGAGAAGTTGCAGAAATACTTGTCGGCAAGCAGCGTGTTGAGCCCGCGAAGCTCGTCGGGCACGTGCTTCATCCGCTTCGCCATGGAGTCTATCTCGTGGCAAACGCTCCAATACATTGCCTCCACCTCGGCACGCGTCTTGAGGTCCACCATGCCGTGGGCGAACATGTCGAGACAGTCCTCGCGTATCTGGTCGGCGTCGTGCCAATCCTCAAGCATCGACTTCGGGCTTATGTGACACCAAATCTCGTAAAGGTCGCGCACGAGCTGATGGTCCGACGGCTTGGCCTCAAACTCCTCGGGCATCTCCGGCAGCGACGCCACGCCAAGCACGTCGAGAACGAGCACCGAGTGGTGAGCTGCAAGCGAGCGTCCGCTCTCGGTTATGATATTGGGATGTGGAATGTCGTTCTTGTTGGCTATGTCTACGAAGGCGTACACGCAGTCGTTGATGTATTCCTGGATGGAATAGTTGACCGAGCTCTCCGAGTTGCTGGAGCGCGTGCCGTCGTAGTCGACACCAAGTCCGCCGCCACAGTCCACAAACTCTATGTTGTACCCCATCTTCCTCAGGTTGGCGTAATATTGCCCTGCCTCTGTCAAGGCGTTTTGTATGCGGCGTATCTTCGTTATCTGCGAGCCTATGTGGAAATGGATCAGCTTTATGCCTTCGTGCAAGCCATAGTCGTCGAGCTTGCGCAAGGCTTCCAACAGTTCGGACGGGGTGAGGCCGAACTTCGACGCGTCGCCGCCGCTCTCTGCCCACTTGCCTGAACCAGACGACGCCAGCTTGATGCGGATGCCAATGTTGGGCATCACCTTCAGCCGCTTGGCGGTCTTGGCTATGACATCTATCTCGTTGAGCTTCTCTACCACGATGAAGATGTGCTTGCCGAGTTTCTGCGCGAGTATGGCAAGCTCAATGTAGCTCTCGTCCTTGTAGCCGTTGCAGATGATGAGCGAGTCGCTCTTGCACTGTTGGGCTATCACGGCGTGGAGCTCCGGCTTGGAGCCAGCCTCCAGGCCAAGGTTGAACTTGCGGCCGTGAGACGTTATCTCGTCTACCACAGGCTGCATTTGGTTCACCTTGATAGGATAGATGACGAAGCTCTGGGCCTTGAAATCGTATTCCTTCTTGGCTTTCTCATAGCACGACGCCATCTTCTCGATGCGGTTGTCGAGAATATCGGGAAAGCGCAGCAACACTGGAGGCGTGACATCGCGGAGCGCCAAGTCGTCCATGACCTCGCGCAAGTCTATCTTGACGTCGTTTTTCACTGGCGACACGTAGACGTGCCCTTTCTCGTTGATGCCAAAATATGAGGTACCCCAACCATTGATGTTGTAGAGTTCCTCAGAGTCTTCAATTGTCCATTTTTTCATTATACTCCCAATTCGCTGCGTATAGCGTCAACAGTTATTTTTATTTTTTCCTTATTGTCCATCAATGTCACGTCCACCACGTGTTTCGCCTTTCCGTAGAATGGCTCGCGCTCCTTGAGCTGAGTCTCGATGAATGCCTTTACCTCATCGGGGGTCTTGTTGAGCAACAACGGCCTGACGGTCTTCCCCATCTTGAGATGCTTGTAGAGCACGTCGGTGGAGCATTTCAGGTACACGGTCTCGCCCTGGCGGTTGATATAGTCGATGTTGTCGAAGAAGCAGGGCGTGCCTCCACCGCATGATATTATGACATTCTCAAACTCAGCTGCCTCGTGCAGCAGGTTGTGCTCTATCACGCGGAAGCCCTCCTCGCCCTTCTCGTCGAATATTTGCTTCACGGTGCAGTGCATGCGGGTCTCTATGTACCAATCGAGATCGTAGAATGGCAAGCCCAGCTCTTGGCTTAGGGCATGCCCGACAGTCGTCTTCCCCGACCCCATGTATCCGATGATGATGATTCTCTTCATGTCGCGGTCAGCTTCTGCGGCCCCTTCGTGGTTTTGGTTCCGGGGCGTTTTTCACGATGTCTGTGCACTCTTCATAAGACAGGTCTCCGGCGAGCGCGCGCTCATGAAGTTTCTTGTCTATGCGATAATTCTTGCCGTCGTAGGCAATATATGGCCCGAAACGGCCCTTGAGCAACTCCATCTTGGCATCCTCGGCAAACGTCTTGATATGACGCTCTTTCTCCGCCTTGCGCTTGGCCTCGATAAGCTCTATCGAGCGTTCGAGGGTTGTGGCCATGGGATCCTCGCCCTTGGGAATCGACACATACACCTTGTTGTGCAGCACGTAGGGGCCAAAGCGTCCCGCGCCGATAGTAACGTCGAGACCCTCATACTTGCCCACCTTGCGCGGCAGCTTGAACAGTTCGAGCGCCTCGTCGAGGGTTATGGTCTCTATACTCTTGTCTTTTGGCATCTGCGCAAACTGGGGCTTCTCGTCGCCGCCAGCGGCGCCAATCTGCACCACGGGGCCGAAGCGTCCTATCTTCACGAACACGGGCTTGCCGCTCTTGGGGTCCACGCCTATCTGCCGTTCGCCTGCCTTATGCTCGGAACGCTGGTTGATGACCTTCTCCACTTGTGGCTCGAAATGGTCGTCAAACTTATGGAGCATGTCTTTC
This sequence comes from Lachnospiraceae bacterium, assembly GCA_963588155.1. Lineage (GTDB taxonomy): Bacteria > Bacteroidota > Bacteroidia > Bacteroidales > Bacteroidaceae > Prevotella. The sequence goes on from CAVAGT010000002.1 coordinate 69,199, forward strand.
CAGTCTTCCTTGCCCTCGGCAATGCGGTCGAAGTCGCCCTCCACCTTGGCAGTGAAGTTATAGTCCATTATCTCGGGGAAGTTGGTTTGCAGGAAGTCGTTCACCACGGTGCCTATGTCAGTGGGGATGAGCTTGCCGCGCTCCGAGCCGACGGACTCCACCTTTTTCTCCTGCGTCACGATGTCGCCCTCCAAGATGTCGATGATATAAGGGCGCTCCTTGCCTGGCTTGTCGCCCTTGACCACATACTCACGCTGCTGGATAGTGGAGATTGTTGGCGCATAGGTGGATGGGCGGCCGATGCCTAGCTCCTCCAACTTATGCACGAGGCTTGCCTCGGTGTATCGCGCCGGAGCTTGAGTAAAGCGCTCGGTGGCGGTGATGTTCTTGCGGTCGAGGCTGTCGCCAGCTTTCATGGCGGGCAGGGTGTTGGAGCCGTCTTGCTTGCCTTCCCGAGCATCGTCGTCGGTCGACTCGCGGTAAACCTTCAGGAAACCGTCGAACACCACCACTTCGCCGTTTGCCACGAAATGCTCAGGGCGGTTGTCGATGTTCACTACCGCCGTGGTCTTCTCTATCTTGGCCTCAGCCATCTGCGAGGCTATGGTGCGCTTCCATATAAGGTCATAGAGCCGGCGCTCTTGCGTTGTCCACTCTCCGCCTTCGATATTGGCGAACGTCGGGCGGATGGCCTCGTGGGCCTCCTGCGCGCCCTTCGACTTGGTTTGGAACTCGCGGTTGTGGATGTATTTCTCACCAAAATCTTTCATTATCTCATCCTTGCAGGCGTTCAAGGCGAACGAAGACAAGTGCACGCTGTCGGTACGCATGTAGGTTATGCGTCCGCTCTCGTATAGCCTCTGGGCTATCATCATGGTCTGCGACACGGTGAAGCCGAGCTTGCGGGCAGCCTCTTGCTGCAAGGTGGAAGTGGTGAAAGGTGGCGCGGGCATGCGCTTCAGCGGCTTCTTGGTGATGTCGCCCACTACAAACGTGGCGCCTTTGCAACTCTCAAGGAAAGCGCAGGCCTCATCATGGGTCTTGAAACGAGCGTCGAGCTCAGCCTTGACCTCGCTGCCGTCGCCAGGCACGCCAAACAGGGCGTTGACCCTGAAGAACGGCTCGCTCTGGAACTTCTGTACCTCGCGCTCGCGCTCAACAATGAGCTTCACAGCGACGCTCTGCACGCGACCTGCCGAGAGGGCGGGCTTCACTTTGCGCCAAAGCACCGGTGAGAGCTTGAAGCCAACGATGCGGTCGAGCACGCGGCGCGCCTGCTGGGCGTCAACAAGGCTCATGTCGAGATGACGCGGATTGGCTATGGCCTTCAATATGGCGGGTTTGGTAATCTCATGGAAAACGATGCGTGATGTCTTTGCCTCGTCGAGGCCAAGCACTTCACACAAGTGCCAGCTTATGGCTTCTCCCTCGCGGTCCTCATCGGACGCAAGCCATACCTTCTTGGCACTCTTGGCGCTTTTCTTCAGTTCGGCGACAACCTTTTTCTTATCGTCAGGTATCTCATAGACAGGGGTCAACGTGTCTTTGCCCACGCTGAGCTCCTTCTTCTTCAAGTCGCGGATATGACCATAGCTGGACATCACTTTATAGTCCTTTCCAAGGAACTTCTCAATGGTCTTTGCCTTGGCCGGACTCTCTACTATTACTAAGTTGTCTTGCATATATAGCACATTAATTAATAGCCTTCCTATCACAATTGGAGGGCAAAAGTAAACATTTCACTTGCCAATACATTATTATATACACAAGAATTTAGGTTTTTTAATATCTTCCTCACTTCATTCGTGTTCCATCGCCATCAAGACTTCCATAAAAAACGCGCCAAGTTTCCACTTGACGCGCAATATATTGACTTACTCTGACTGTCGCAGTATAACGGTTAGCGCATGGCGTATGGAGCGCATGCCAAACTGCTCGGTGTGAACTTCTTTCAATGGAATCCATTGGTAGGACGCGGCATCGTCGGCTGCCTTGAGGTTGGCATAGTCCTTGACCTTGCAACGGAAGAAGGAATCCATGGTGGGGATGTGGAAGCCCGAATAATAATATACGTTGGGGAAGCTGAAGAGATATTTCACCTCGGTCACTTCCAGGCCTGTCTCTTCCAAGACCTCGCGCTTCATGCCTTCCTCTGCCGTCTCGCCCATGTCGGCGAATCCGCCTGGAAGGTCAAGCGTTCCCTTTGCCGGCTCCTTCTTTCGCGTCAGCACGAGGAGCTCATTCTTGTCGTTAATGATAATCGCCGCGGTCGCCGCGCTAGGGTTGAGATAATACTCAAAACCGCAATTCTCGCACTTCTTGCTCTTTTCGTCGTTATCGACAAAATGCTTGCTGCCACAAACCGGGCAGTACTTGAACTTTTCTAATGGATGCATTGTTTATAAAAAGCAATAAATCATCTTTCACATCGCAAAGTTACTCAATTATCAAATAAAAACAAGGTTTTTATCCAACTATTTTTGGCAGGGTGCCCCACCGCGTGGCCTCCCGCATCCCGCGCGAGCGAGTTTATAACATCGACTTCAGTTCGGCGTCGATATTCTTTATCTGCGCGTCGCGCTTCTGAAGCACGTTGTTCTTGTCGATGAGGAAGAACGTGGGCACCTGCTGCACGTTATACTCCGAAGCCGCCATGGCACTTCCGTTGGCGTCGCGCACGCATACCCAAGGCAATGCGGCAACCTGCTCCTTCCAGAAGTGCTCGTCGGAGTCGAGGCTCACCTGGTAAATCTCCAGGCCCTGAGCATGATACTTGTTGTAAAGGTCGCGAAGCCACATTATGCGCTGCGTGCTGTTCTTGGAGGCGAAGACGTGGAAATCGAGAAGCACCACCTTGCCCTTCAAGCTCGTCAGCTTTCTCGTGACACCCTCACCATCTGGCAAGGCGATGTCTATCAAGCCCGACGTTGACACTTTGCTGGCTGGTATAGCCTGCGCCTGCTGAGCCTCAACGATGCGGAGGTCGCGCATGCCGGCTATGGCTATGTTGTGGAGGTTCTCGCCGCGCTCCGACTTGGGGTAATATGTGTCCCAGCTCGTTGCCACTGCCGCGTAGACCTGCACGTCGGCCTTGCTGCTGTGAGCGTCGAAGATGTTGATGGCGGCCCTTCCGAGCACCACGGTCTGGAAGAGAGCAAAATATGCATACGCCTTCATCGGTGCCTTGAAAATATAGTTGGCCTTTACGGTGTTCTTGTAATTTTCGACCACCACCTTGATGCTGTCGGCCTCTTTCTGGTAAGGCACGCTTGGGTTGTTGGCTATGGCGTTGATTTGGTTCTGCAGGTTCATCTGCATCAAGGCGAGTTCCTTGATCTTGGAGCAATCCTCAGAGCCTTCGATGTCGTACTTATACGACATTGTCGGGTAAGACGCCTTGACCTTCACGTCCTCGGTGGAGTCGATGGCCACGTTGATGAGCTGGCGGTCGATGCGCAAGCGATAGAACTCAGGGTTGCCGGGAGCCTTGGCAGAGAACGAGAACGAGCCGTCCTCGGCGAGCTTCACGGAGTCGACGGTGACAGGGCCGTTCAAGCCCATGTTCTCAAAATAGAGCAATGAGTCCTTGGCATCAGCGATGGTGCCCGACACGCGAAACTTCTTCTGCGTGCAAGAAGTGATGCTCAACACCGCCAGAAACAAGGCGGCAAACTTGATGAAATGGTTTATCTTCATGTTAGTTTCCTTTATTTTCGATGCTTATGTTCAAGACACGTTTTCGAATACCCATAACAACAGACGGGCACCGAAAAGCCCTTGCACTCAAGCGCGCAGTGCCCTTTACTTGGCAAAGTTACAATAAAATATTCGTTGTTTTAAGCTTTTTGCTTGGAAATAGTTTCCGTTTAGACAAAAAAAACTAAAATATTCATGCGTTTCTTTCCGCAACATATTAATAATGTGTACCTTTGTGCCGATTTAAGAAGTATCGATGCATGATGGTATCGATACGTTAGATGTTAATCAAAACAATAAGTTTTTTAGATTTTTAGATGAACGTTATTACAAAGACCGTCCAATTGCCAGATGGAAGGACCATCTCAATTGAGACCGGAAAGGTTGCCAAGCAAGCTGATGGCTCTGTCGTTCTCCGCATGAACAACACCGTGCTCCTTGCTACCGTCACCGCAGCCAAAGAAGCAGTTCCTGGCACAGACTTTATGCCAGTGACAGTCGATTATCGCGAGAAGTATTACGCAACCGGGCGTTTCCCCGGCGGCTTTACCAAACGCGAGGGTAAAGCCACAGATGATGAAATCCTCATTTCACGCCTTGTAGACCGTGCGCTAAGACCTTTATTCCCTTCTGATTTCCATTGCGAGGTATTCGTGCAGATTTGGCTCCTCTCTTCCGACGGGAAGGATCAGCCCGACGCTCTCGCTGGCTTCGCGGCTTCAGCTGCCATGGCTTGCTCCACGATACCTTTCGAGCACACTATCTCAGAGTGCCGCGTGGCTCGCATCAACGGCGAGTATGTCATCAACCCGACTTTCGAGCAGATGAAGGACGCCGACCTCGACATCATGGTCGGCTGCACAAAAGACAACCTCATGATGGTTGAGGGCGAGATGAACGAGGTGCAGGAGCGTGACCTCGTGGAGGCTCTCAAGGCCGCACAGAAGGCCATCATTCCGATGTGCGAACTCCAGGACGAGCTCGCAAAGGAGCTGGGCACCGACGTGAAGCGTGAATACAACGACGAGGTGAACGACGAAGACCTCCGCAAGCAAATCCACGACGAGCTCTACCAGCCTGCCTACGACACCATCCACAAGACTCTGCCAAAGCAGGAGCGCAACGACGCTTTCGACCAGATAATCGCCGACTTCATCGAGAAGTACGACGCTGCCCACACCGAGCTCTCCGAGGAAGACCTTGAGGAGAAGCACGCCGAGGCCGGTCGCTATTGGAACGACGTGCTGCGCGACGCCATGCGCCGCTGCGTGCTCGACGAGGGCCTCCGCATGGACGGCCGCAAGACCGACGAGGTGCGTCCTATCTGGTGCGAGACAAGCCCACTGCCAATGCCTCACGGAAGCGCGATCTTCCAGCGTGGTGAGACAATGTCGCTCGCCACTGTCACCCTCGGCACAAAGCTCGACGAGAAGATGATCGACGGCGTGGTGACACAGGGCTACCAGCGCTTCTTGCTCCACTACAACTTCCCACCGTTCTCCACTGGCGAGGCAAAGAGCCAGCGCGGCCCAGGTCGTCGCGAGATAGGCCACGGCCACTTGGCTTGGCGTGCCCTCAAGGGACAGATTCCCGCAAACTATCCTTACACCGTGCGTGTGGTGTCGGATATCCTTGAGTCGAACGGCTCTTCTTCAATGGCAAGCGTCTGCGGCGGCACTCTCGCCCTCATGGACGCCGGCGTGCCAATCAAGAAGCCTGTGGCTGGCATCGCAATGGGTCTCATCAAGAACCCGGGCGAGGACAAGTACGCCATCCTCTCTGACATCCTCGGCGACGAGGACCACCTCGGCGACATGGACTTCAAGACCACCGGAACGAAGGACGGCCTCACTGCCACACAGATGGACATCAAGTGCGACGGTCTTTCATTCGATATCATCGAGAAGGCTCTCATGCAAGCCAAGGCCAGCCGCGAGCACATCATGGGCGAGATGATGAAGACCATCTCTGAGCCTCGCAAGGAGCTCAAGCCACACGTGCCACGCATCGAGGCATTCGACATTCCAAAGGAGTTCATCGGAGCTGTCATCGGCCCCGGCGGCAAGATCATCCAGCAGATGCAACAAGACACTGGCGCCACTATCACCATCGACGAGGCCGACGGCGTTGGTCACGTGCAGGTTTCCGCTCCTAACAAGGAAAGCATCGACGCGGCTATCGCCAAGATCAAGGGCATCGTGGCATTGCCAGAGGTTGGCGAGGTCTACGATGGCGTAGTGAAGAGCATCATGCCTTACGGCTGCTTCGTTGAGATCCTCCCTGGCAAGGAAGGCTTGCTCCATATCTCTGAGATCCTCTGGAAGCGCCTGGAGACCGTCGAGGAGGCTGACATCAAGGAGGGCGACCACATTCAGGTCAAGCTGCTTGAGATTGACCCCAAGACCGGCAAATACAAGCTCTCTCACCGTGTGCTCCTCGAAAAGCCCGAGGGCTATCAGGAGCGTCCACGCCGTCCACGCCGCGACAACGGCGAGCAGCGCGGAGAGCGTCGCCCACATCGCGACAACGGTGAGCAGCGCGGAGAGCGCCGTCCACGTCGTTACGAGAACCACGACAACGGTCAGAACCAGCACAACGACTTCTCCGACCAGCTCGACCACAGCAACGAGATAGATTAATTTTTTTCATCTTCTTCATAAGTAGGGGTGGCCCTATGGTTATCCTGACTCCAACAACACATATATATATTATATATGCGGAGATAAGAGTCAGGACTGCCATAAGGGTCACCCCCTTTGTTTTATGGTTTTCGCAGGAACAAGAGGGTTTATCCATGGGAGCCTTGGGCGAATGACGATAAGGCGGAATGGCGAACTTGTTTTTGTAATAATTACAAAAATAACAAGGCAAATATTTGGAAGCTATACTTATTTTCCCTAACTTTGCAATCGTAAAAGAATTAGTACAAAAACATTTTAATACAAAAACATTATGAAGGAGCTTAAAGGAACAAAGACCGAGAAAAACTTGCAGGAAGCTTTCGCAGGTGAGAGCCAGGCCCGCAACAAATACACATATTTCGCAAGCAAGGCCCGCAAGGATGGTTATGAGCAAATAGCTGCCATCTTCGAGGAGACAGCCATCAACGAGAAGGAGCACGCCAAGCTGTGGTTCAAGTATCTTGAGGGCGGCGCCATAAAGGACACCAAGAGCAACCTTGAGGCTGCTGCCGCCGGCGAGAACTTCGAGTGGACCGACATGTACGACCGCATGGCAAAAGAGGCCGAGGAAGAGGGCTTTGACGAGATTGCAGCAAAGTTCCGCATGGTTGGCGCCATCGAGAAGCACCACGAGGAGCGCTACAAGAAGCTCGTTGAGAACCTCGAGGAAGGTGTAGTGTTCTCTCGCGACGACGAGCGCATCTGGAAGTGCCGCAACTGCGGCCACATCGTTGTGGGCAAGTATGCTCCTAAGGTATGCCCAGTCTGCAACCACCCACAGAGCTTCTTCGAGATTGACGCACAGAACTATTAATCTGGCTCCAATGCATTGACTACAGGCCTCTGCTTAGAGGATTTTGCGTCAAATGCATGGCATACGTAGAAAAGCCTCGCTGTTTGGATAATGACAAACAGCGAGGCTTTTTTCATTGTTTATCGAGCTGTTCTTCCAGGAACTCACAAGCATCAGCTACACAAAGCGGACATTCGCGAAGCATCTGGTGCGTGGCAACGCCCTTTAGCAGCTTGCATTGAGTGGCATGGTTGCGCTCCTGAAACTTGTTCATCACCTCGCGCATTTGAACCATCGTCTTGCGCTTGTCCTTGTTGGCAAGCCCCAACACCAAAGCCGCACCCACAAGAGCGCCACAAGTGCCTTCCATGTTGGTCATGCCAGCCGCGAAACCGTCTGTCATGCTCATCGCCACTGCCTCATCCAAGCCCGTGATATCAGCGTAGGACGTAACCACAGATTGGGCGCAATTATATTTTCCACTCACCTTTTTAGCAGCGGCAATGCCTTTTCTTGTTTCCATAAATCAAGCAATTGTTAATATATATTAAAACAATTCATGCTTTTGTCGCAGATAGGTTATAACTCTTTGAGTTTCAACCTACATTCTTCAAGTATGTTTACAACTTCTTGCACCGAATTTGCCCTCAACATGGCTATTCTGGTCTGTCTGAAATTGGGAATGTTCTTGAAAATGGGTGATGCTGCCAGATGCCTGCGGGTATGCAAGATGCCACGATACTCATCTATGCGCTCCACGTTGATGCGCAACTGTTCTTTCAGCACGTCTATCTTATCATCTATCGTCAAGGGTGCAGCAGGTACCTTATCTGCACCCTTTTCACCATCACAGTTTCCCTCTGCCCCATCGATATAGTCTCTGCATTCCTTGAAAAACCAAGGTCTGCCAAAGGTCGCGCGACCAATCATCACTGCGTCGACACCATATTTCTCAAACGCCTCTTTAGCTCCCTCGGGCGACGTGATGTCTCCATTGCCTATGATAGGTATGTGTATGCGCTGATTGCGCTTTACCTCGCCTATAAGCGACCAATCGGCATCACCCGTGTACATTTGCGACCTCGTGCGGCCATGAATTGTCAAAGCCTGGATGCCACAGTCTTGCAACTGCTCAGCCAACGTGGTTATGACAAGATTCTCCATGTCCCAACCAAGTCGCGTCTTGACGGTCACGGGAGTATTCACGGCCTTTACCACGGCACGCGTTATCTCAAGCATAAGCGGAATGTCTCTCAGCAACCCCGCTCCTGCCCCCTTGCCAGCCACCTTCTTCACGGGGCAACCAAAGTTGAGGTCGATAATGTCTGGATGGAAAGTCTCTACTATCTTGGCAGCCTCAACCATCGATTCCACGTTCTTGCCATAGATCTGAATGCCCACGGGACGCTCATCGTCGTTCACTTTCATCTTAGACAAAGTGCTTGGTATAGAACGTATTATGGCATCTGCCGCCACAAATTCGGTATACACCATAGCAGCGCCGAAGCGCTTGCACAGCTTGCGAAAACCTATGTCGGTAACGTCTTCCATGGGTGCAAGAAACAATGGCCTGCTACCAAAATCTAAATCGCCTATTTTCATCTACAACTACTTATTATCTTATTATTTATAACTAAATATCAAAACCAATGACTACCTTTCAGCCATGGCACTTAACATAATGCCTTTGCAAAGTTACGACTTTCCTTCACAAAGCCGCATACATAATATTTAGAATCTGACATGAGGAAATAAAAAAAAGAGAACAACCAAAAGCTGTTCTCTTTCGCGCTCCAGGATGGGCTTGAACCAACGACCCCCTGATTAACAGTCAGGTGCTCTAACCAACTGAGCTACTGAAGCAGTGTGCGTGTCATTTCTGATTTGCGGTTGCAAAGGTACGGACATTATTTGAACCCACCAAACTTTTTCGCAACTTTTTTATCATTTTTCTTCAAAAAAGCTATTTTTGCCCTTTCAAAGGGATATTTAGGCCCTTTTATTAGTATCTTTGCAGAAGATAGGCTGCACTCGGCAATTTGAAAGCAAGCTTTCATTGCGCTCGTTTGCTCTATCTTTGCACTATATATATACCACGCGTCGCAAAACGCGGTTCATGACAATCACGCAACTATAAATGAAGAAAACGTATCTGTTGTTGCTCTGCCTTTTCACGGGCATGCTCGGCCAGGCGCAAAACACTGACGAGCACTATTTCAAGGTGGCGAAGAACCTCGACCTCTTCAACGCCATATACAAGAACCTTGACATGATGTATGTCGACACTCTCGATGCCGATGTCACCATAGGCACGGGCATAAACGCCTTGCTGCGAAGCCTGGACCCCTACACGGAGTATTATCCTGCCAACAAGAGCCAGGACGTGAAGATGATGCTCACCGGCAAATATGCCGGCATTGGCTCACTCATCAGATACAACTTCAAGCTCGGTCGCGTGTGCATCGACCAGCCCTACGAGAATATGCCCGCGGCAAAGGTGGGACTGAAAAAGGGCGACATCATTCTCTCCATAGACGGGGAGGACATGACCAAGAAAGACAACGAGTATGTGAGCAACCACCTGCGTGGCGATGCCGGCACGACCTTCGAGCTGAAGATTCACCGCCCATCCACGGGCAAGGACATGAAGTTCAAGGTGACGCGCCGTGCCATACAACTGCCAGCAGTGACCTATTATGGCGTGCAGCAAAACGGGTTCGGATACCTTAACCTCAACTCCTATACCGAGGGATGCGCGCGCGACGTGCGCAACGCCATAATAGAAATGAAGGAGAAAGGCATGAAAGGTCTCGTACTCGACCTCAGGGGCAACGGCGGCGGATCGGAGATGGAGGCGGTGAACATCGTCAACTGCCTCGTGCCGAAAGGCCGATTGGTGGTGAGCAACCGGGGCAAGATGAGGAAGGTGAACCACGACTACTATACCCAGGTGGAGCCCGTGGACACGGTGATGCCCGTGGTGGTGCTCGTGAACGGAAACACGGCTTCGGCGGCTGAGATCACCAGCGGATCGCTGCAAGACTTCGACCGCGCCGTGGTGATGGGGACAAAGACTTTCGGCAAGGGACTCGTGCAAACGGTGATGAACCTGCCCTACAACGCGCAGATGAAGCTCACCACAAACAAATATTACATACCATCAGGCCGATGCATACAGAAGATTAACTACAAGCACAACGGCAAAGGCGGCGCTGAGGTGGTGGCGGACTCGCTGACACGCGACTTCAAGACGCTGCACGGACGCACCGTGAAGGACGGTGGCGGCATAATGCCCGACATAAAGGTGGAAAACGACTCCATGCCCAACATCACATACTATCTCGCGGCGGTGCGCGACTCTAGCGAACTGGTGGACACATGGGAGCAAAAATACATAGCCTCCCACCCCACCATAGCGAAGCCATCGGAGTTCAGCCTTACCGACGACGACTTCAACGACTTCAAGAAGACCGTAGTGGCAAGCTCGTTCAAATATGACGACATCAGCGGCAAACAACTCAACGAACTGGAGAAGCTGGCTAAGTTTGAGGGCTACTACGACGACGCCAAGGCTGAGTTTGACGCCTTACGCAAGAAGCTGCACCACAACCTTGAGAAAGACCTCGACAAGGCAAAGGAAAGCATCATGCAGGTGCTCACCAACGACATTGTGACCGCCTACTATTTCCAAGGCGGAGCCGTGGAAAACTCGCTGAGCACCGACAAGCAAGTGAAGGCTGCCTTCGACCTGCTTGCCGACAAGGCTAAATACGACGCCATTTTAAGGCCAAAACCTGTGGTACAGCCTACCACCAAGCCACAGCCTCAACAGAAGAAAAAAGGCAAGAAATAAGGCTTCTACGCCAATATCAATACACATGCCCACGAGCGCGACACGCCAATGTCAACGCTCGTGGGCTTTTTGATTCACGGCATAATCGTGAAAAATCACGACAAACGGCTTTCTGAGAATCGATTGTTTCCAAACGACTGACCTTTGGCCCGCAAACAAGCGAATAGCGAGACCACTCCCTATCTCACTGATTATCGGAACGTTATCACGACACAACCTTTTTATGGTCAGAAACGGAGTCTTGCCACGCCGCCTTTACGCTGAAATCCCGCTGCCTTTGCATTGGTATCTCATCGCCTTTACGCTTGAAAGGCAAACTATTTTCGCTTCTTCGCGCCTAAATCATGGTGAAAAACGGGCGTAAAGGCTGAGATGAAGCCCAATAAAGCACGCCAAAACGGCAAGGGGAATCAAGACACGTGGGCTTTGGCTCTCTGGATTGCAGCTTGCCGACGACTTGTTTTTTGACCAAAAATATTTACAGGCCGGGCCATTGGCAACCGCCTTGCCCTTGCATGGCGTTCTATTCCCCGCCCCTGTAGGTGGGGTGTTCTATTCCTAGCCCCTGTAGGGGGCACATATTGCAGGATAGGGGCTTGCCCCTATTAACAACATGGTATCACATTACGTTGCCCCTGTAGGGGGCGCATAATTCAATATCTAACAATGAATTATACGCCCCCTACAGGGGCTCGGTTTGAGAATACACGTAAAAAAACGTAGGGGTTCCCCCCCTACGCTATAATATGTCGTCCCTACGGGACTTATTGCTTGCGATATTTTTACTGGGCAGCAACATATCCAAACATAAATCTACAACCCGCAATCAAATAAAAGCGGCGTAAGCCTTGCCATTCCGACAAGATTATTGTAATTTTGCCGAGACGTTATTATATGAGAGTTTACTAAACAACAACTTTTAATCACATAACTCTATGAAAATCAAGACTTTTACCCCCCTACTTACAATTCGGAGGATCGGGGGGTTAGCTCTTTAAAGAGCCTTCTTTTGTTGGTGGCGATGTGGCTGGTTGCCACAAGCAATGCCTTCGCCCAGGCGAGTTTCGAGACCATCGACG
>CAVAGT010000003.1:0-79832 GCA_963588155.1 Lachnospiraceae bacterium
TTTCATATGTTGTCTTTTAAGTGTTGGGTTATAGAAATAGTGTATGCAAAAATAATTATTTTATTCCTGATTGGCAAGAGAGGCTAATGATAATTTCCTTTGGTGGTAATATATGGAAAGGAAAAGTGGTACCGGATAGCGTAAAAATAATAATCGGGTGATTATTCACTGAAAACAAATCAGATAAATAATCACCCGAATTTCTTGATAATCTTGCTAAGATTCAAATCTTGCTTATCATGCAAGATATCAGAGCTTCTTGAACTCCGCCAATATCTTGTCGGCAGTGTCCTTCATCTCCTCCTCGGTGAGTTTCACGTGCTTGTGGAAGTCAACGTCAGCCTCCGTGTCGATAGGGATGAGGTGTATGTGAGCGTGGTCCACTTCAAGGCCAAGCACCACCTGTGCTACCTTCTTGCATGGGAACGCATTGCGTATGGCTATTGCCACCTTCTTGGCGAACACCTCGAAAGCTGCGATGTCGTTGTCGTCCATGTCGAAAATGTAGTCAACCTCCTTGCGTGGCACCACGAGGGTGTGGGCCTTCTTCACGGGGTTGATGTCGAGGAAAGCGTAGAACTTGTCGTCCTCGGCGCATTTGTAGCTGGGAATTTCTCCAGCCGCGATCTTGCTGAAAATAGTAGACATATTTTATCCTCCTGATTTAATTAGTTATCTCAACCTCTCTTATTCAGCGATGCTGATCTCGTCGATACGCACTTTTATCGTGCCGCGCGGAATCTTGATCTCAACCACGTCGCCAACCTTCTTGTTGAGCAGGCCTTGAGCTATAGGAGTCTTGATGGATATCTTGCCTTGCTTGAGGTTTGCCTCGCTCTCAGACACTATGGTGTAGGTCATCTGCTTGTTGTTTTGCAGGTTAGTGATTTTCACCTTCGACAATATTTGCACCTCGTCGGTCTTCAAGCGGCTTACGTCCACAATCTTGGCTTGCGCTATGGTAAGCTTCATCTCGTTGATCTTTGCCTCGAGATGAGCCTGGGCCTCCTTTGCCGCGTCATATTCTGAGTTCTCGCTTAAATCTCCCTTGTCGGCTGCCTCGGCAATGGCCGCAGAAGCCTTAGGGCGCTCCACAGACTCGAGTCTGCGTATTTCGGCCACGAGTTTGTCGTAACCTTCCTGTGACATGTATGCCATAATAAAAACAGTATTAAATAATTAGTTAAATGGTTATTACTTATGCAAACAGACATACGAAAAAGAATTCCGACATTCTTTCTTGGAGTGTCGGAATTCCTTCTCTTACAAGTGTCTTGTTGTCCTATTGTTTGCAAAGTTAGCCTTTTATGTTGATATTGGCAAACTTTTGTGTGCTAATTTGCTAATTATTTTTCAGAAAGGAGCTGTTTTGGTGAATGTCATGGCTTTGCCTGTCGCGGGATGCCGAAAGCTTATTACCTCTGCGTGGAGGTAGAGGCGGTCGCTGTCGGTGCCATAGAGCGAGTCGCCCTTTATGGGGTCGCCCAATCCCTCTTTGTGGGCGCAATGCAACCGGAGTTGATGAGTACGGCCCGTCCTCGGCCACAGCCAAAGGCGGTTGGTGTCCACCTGTTTATAATATGTTATCGCCTCACGGCCGTATTGCTTGTCTATCACCTGTCGTGGACGGTCGTCAAGGTCTGGCCGGATGGGTAGAGATATCATGCCTTCCTTGGGCGTGCCATCAGGCAGAGGATTGCTCAATACCGCCACATAGCGTTTTCTTATCTCGTGGCTTGCGAACTGCCGTTGCAGGTCGTGGTAGGCATGCAGGGTCTTGGCTATTATCATGAGTCCGCTTGTGGCCATGTCGAGTCTGTGCACGATGAGTGGTGATGGGCTGTCTGGGAATCGGTGCCTCATGGTCGTGAGCACGCTCGCGCGTTCGCTCTTGCCTGGCACGGAAAGCAGTCCGGCGGGTTTGCACACGATGCATATCTCGCTGTCCTCATAGATGGTTTGAAGTTGGGCTATCAAGCTGTCGTCTTCCAGTTTGCTTTCCAATGGGTTAGTGTCTACGTTCATGCCTTGCAACATCCATTTGAGTATAGGCTTGCATTTGCCGTTGCAAGCCGGGTAGAAATGCAGATGATGCCGCACTTCGCCTTTGGGGCTCTCGCCCCACCAAAACATCGCCATGGCCTTCGGACGTAAACCGTGCAGGAAGGCATATTGCAGCAATCGAGGCTCACAGCACTCTCCGCTGCCCGCTGGCGGCATGTCTCCGCCACGTATGTCTATCAAGTCCATGTTCTCGCCTTTGGAGTTGAGCATACGGAAATGGCGGAAAAGCCATGTTTGCAGGTCATCGCTCTTTTGCCGCCGCAAGGTTCTCAACCTTGTCAGGCGGTCATTCTCTTCTTGGATGTCTTTTTCAGCTTCCCTTTGCCTTAGTTTCCATCTGTGAAGCTCTGCGTTCTCAAACTGTCGCCTGCGTATATAGTCGTCTTCGCTTTCCCCTTCTCGTTTTCCTTTCACGAAAGAAGGTCGCTTGTCTGCCGCGCGTTCCTGCTGATGGGCGGAATCAATGTCTGTAATGCGTGACGACAGGGCTTTTATGTCTTTGTTTAGTTGGGTTATTTCCGCCTCGTGTCGCTTGAAATAACCGTCGGGTTGAAGGTAGTCGAACACGGCAGGCACAAATCCGTTCCAATCGGCGCGACCGCATATTTGACCACTGTAGCCAGCTATGTATCTGACCTTTTTCCCTCTCGTCAGGTCGTCGTGCCCGTCCACTACCAGCACCCCGAACATCTTTCCCTTGTCTATCTCCTTTCTGAAGGCGTCGTCCACGCGCGTGTCGCTGAAAGGCGACGGTTTGCCCTCAAGCCAAGCTGCCAATTCGTTGGTAGCGGTGAGGCACTCCGGTGATGGAGAATAGCAGAAAGGGTTGTTCATATGGCGTGGATGTTCACGTGAATATCATGATGAGCATCTGCGCTATCACGACCCTGATAAACATTCCGATGGGGTATACCGACGCGTAGGATATGCTTGCCGTGTCGCCTTTGCAGTTGTCGTTGGCATAACTCAACGCCATTGGGTTCGCCATCGATCCGCACAGAATGCCGCATATGGTGCCGAAGTCGTATTTGTGTGTATGCAGGGCTATGACGCCGATGATGAGCACGGGAATCACGGTTATGAGGAAACCTATGCCTACCCACGCCGCACCTTCCGGTCGCAGGATGGTCGTCACGAAGTCCTTGCCGGAGTCGAGTCCGAGGCAGGCAAGGTATAGCGCGAGCCCGAGCTTGCGCAACATGAGCGAAGCCGACCGCGTGGTATAGGATATGATGTGGCTCTTTGGACCCAGTGCGCCCACGATGATACCCATTATTATTGGTCCTCCGGCAATGCCGAGACGCAGGCTGCTGTCCATGCCAGGGATGGCTATTGGAATGGCGCCAAGCGCGAGGCCGAGGATGATGCCGAAGAATATGCTGCCAATGTTGGGTTCCTCAAGGGTCTTCACGGAGTTGCCGAAGAAATGCTCCGCGTTGTCGAGATCTTCGTGCTTGCCTACTATGGTCACCCTGTCGCCGTATTGCAGGCGCAGGTCATCGCTGGCAAGGAGCTTAATGTCGCCACGCACCACGCGACTCACGTTTACGCCGTATCCAGCCCTCATGTGTATGTCTCTCAGGCGCTTGCCGTTGAGTCCAGAGCGCGTCACCACGCAAATGCGGCTCTCCACCTTGGCGTCAATGGCGTTCCAGTCTACGTTGCTCTTGTTCCAGTCGTGGTCTTCACGCTTTCCGAAGAGCAGCTCCAACGACTTCTCGTCATTCTTGTTGGTAACCACGAGCATTGAGTCGTTGACGTGTATCACCGTGCTTGCCATTGGCACAATGACATCTTTCCCTCGCCAAATGCGCGAGATTATGAACTTCTGTTTTGAGATGTGTGCCAGGTCGGCAATGGTCTTTCCCACGATGGCGGGGTTGATGGCGAGAAACTGCGCGATGTATGTCTGGTCGTCGTCCGACAGCGGCTTTGCCTCCATGTCTTGTGGCTTGACGAAGACCTTTCTTATTATGATCATGGCTATGATCACGCCCACTACACCGAGAGGATACGTCACGGCCGTGGCTAGTGCCACGCTGTTGCTCGGCAGTCCGTAGTGGGAAAGGGCTTGCGTGGCGGCACCAAGCGCGGGCGTGTTGGTGGTGGCGCCGCAGAGCAAGCCAACCATGTCGGGGAGGCTCACGTTGGTAAACGGTATCAGCACGAGCGAAAACAGCGTGCCAAGCAATATCACGGCAAGGCTCCACATATTCAGCGCCATGCCTTCAGAGCGAAGCGAGCCAAAAAAGTTGGGGCCAACGTGCAGGCCGAGACAATAGACAAACATCGACAGTCCGAACGTCTCGATATAGTCGAGGATGTTGCTGTCTATCGACAGGCGCAGTTCTCCAGCCAGGATGCCAACGAAGAACACCCAAGCTATGTCGAGCGATATGCCCTTGACCTTGACCTTGCCGAGTGCGAGTCCCACGGTGATGATGAGCGACACTACCACCACCGTTTGTATGGAGGAATGGATGGTAAAAAGGGACGAGAAATAGTTCATTGCCTTTTTTGCGAATTGCCTTTTACAAGATGTTGAGATAGTTCTCCAACGGTATTCCGGCGTTCTTGTCTTTGTTTGCCTTGTTAAGGTCAATGAGAGAGTAAACGGCATCCATGGCCTTCCTCACCGATGGTTTCAGCTCCATGCCGTCGAGCAAATGGCCTATGAGCACGGCTGAGAAAATGTCGCCAGTGCCAGGGAAGTGGACTGGTATTTCGGTGTATCCCAGCAAGAAATGCTCGTCCGTGGCATGGTTGAAACCTGCCACGCAGTGTTGGCCGTCCACGGTGATGGAGGTTATGAGCACCGACTTGGCACCGTTGGCGTGAAGCTCATCTATGAGTTTGAATGCCGTGGCCCTATCCACCCCGTCAGGGTTGTAAGGCGTTCCGGTGAGGTAGCACGCCTCTGTGTAGTTGGGGTATATGAGGTCGGCAATGGCGGTCATCTCTTTCATGCTTTGTATTGTCGACGGTGTCACACCGTTGTAGAGCTTGCCTTCGTCGCCCATGATGGGGTCCACGAAGATGGGCGTGCCGAGCTTCTCTTGCTCTTGACAGTAGGCGGAGATTATCTGCGCCTGACGCTCAGACGCTATGAAGCCTGTGGCGATGGCGTCGAAGCGGAAGCCGAGCTCTTTCCATACAGGAAAGACACCTGTGATGTAGTCGGTGGTATCGAGAAGGTTGAACTTGCCGTAGTCGAGCGTGTTCGACACCAATGCGGTGGGCAGGTTATAGGTGACGTGCCCCATGTATGACAGGATGGGAAGCATTGCGGCCGACGCTACCTTGCCGTAACCGCATATGTCGTTGATAAGAAGAATCTTTTTCTTAGCCATGAATTGGAATGGGCTTTAATGATGTCATAAAGCTTTGACGGTGCAAAATTACTAAAAAAAGGATAGGTGGAGAAGTGAAAACAAAAAAATCGTCTTTTATATTAAAGAATAAAGAAAAATAAGGCAAAGGTGTAACAATTCTTTTGCCGAGTCGTTTTTTATATATAGCTTTGAAGAAAATAAACTATAAATCTCTACTTATGATGTCACTTTCCAACAATAAATATTGCCTTATCCTTGCAGGCGGAAGAGGCCAGCGCTTGTGGCCATGCAGCCGTGAGAGCCGTCCAAAACAGTTTCTGGATTTCTTCGGAACAGGCAGGACGCAAGTACAACAGACATGGGACAGAATGGCAAGGATAATATCGCCCGACCATATATTGCTCAGCACAAACGCGCAATATCTTGACATCGTGAGGCAGCAACTGCCCGAATTGCCAAGGGAGAACATTCTCGTGGAACCGATATTGCGAAACACCGCGCCAAGCATGGCGTGGGCAAGCCACCATGTAACCAAGCACAACAAGGACGCGGTGTTGATAGTGGTGCCAAGCGACCAGCTCATTCTCAACGAGGACGCTTTCAACAAGAACGTAAAGACGGCAATGTCGTTCGCCGCCTCCCACGACACCTTCATGTCAATGGGTGTCAAGCCCACGCGACCGGAGCCGGGCTATGGCTACATACAGACCGACAAGGCGAAGAAGGAAAACATATTCAACGTGAGGAGCTTCACCGAGAAGCCCAACCGCGAGTTTGCCCAGATGTTCATGGACAGTGGCGAATTCCTGTGGAACACGGGCATCTTCGTCTCCAACACCAAGACAATACAAACAATGTTTTCCAAGTTCCTGCCCACCGTGCTCTCTGCTTTCGACAAGCATAATCCCGACGCCACGTCTGAGCAAGAGGCGGCTTACATGTCTGAGAGCTTCACGTCGTACCCCAACATCTCCATCGAGGCAGGGGTACTCGACAAGCTCGATAACGTGTGCGTGATGAGTTGCGACTTCGGTTGGGCCGACTTGGGCACATGGCATGGCATTTATGAGGCTTTGCCTAAGAACAACGATGACAATGTCGTGATCGACTCCGACGTCTACATGGAAAACAGCCACCACAACGTGGTAAAGCTTCCGAAAGGCATCTTGGGCATCATCAGCGGTCTCGAAGGGTTTATCGTGGCAGAGAAAGACAACGTGTTGCTCATCTGCAAAAAGGAAGACTCCTCCGCCTTGGTCCGTAAGTATGTCAACGAGGTGCAGTTGAAGAAAGGCGACAACTACATCTAAACCTTGTTCGCCCACGGATGTGAGCCACATTGCCCGCGAACGAGAACCATATTGCCCGTTAACGTGAACCGTATGGCTCACGTTAGCGGGCAAACTGTTTTATTATTGTAAGAGCGACTCTATTTCCTCCTCTGTGAGTCCTGTATACTTTGCTATAACTTCTGTTGGCATGCTGTCGGCAATCATGTTGCGAGCCATGGCTAAGGCCTTGGCCTTCTCGCCCTCCGCCTTTGCCAGTTTGGCGTCTGCTTGTGCTCGTTCCGCGTCTGCTTGTGCACGTTCCGCATCTGCTTGTGCTCGTTTGGCGTCTGCTTGTGCTTCATGCAGTTTCTTCTCTACTTCGTCAACCTTGTCGAGGGCCTGTTGCAGGTTCTTGTTGGCTCGTTCCACGGCTCCCACCAAGGTGCG
Source organism: Lachnospiraceae bacterium (assembly GCA_963588155.1). Taxonomy (GTDB): domain Bacteria; phylum Bacteroidota; class Bacteroidia; order Bacteroidales; family Bacteroidaceae; genus Prevotella. Next base: position 7,115 of record CAVAGT010000003.1, read on the forward strand.
CTCAGTGCTCACGGCATCCCAGAAACGTTCGTAGCCTGCCATTTGGGCTTCGGTGAATGCCGACTCTTTCACTATGTCGAGGGCTTTGCACGTGTCGGGATTCTCAAGAAGCTCCGCGGGAGCCTGGCGAGTCTTTTCGTCTATCTCCGTGAGATAGCGCAGCCATAGCACCATCATCTTCTTGTCGTGGAAGGTGTGTGGCTTAAACTTCGGCAGCTCAATGAAGATGAGGTGCATCTCGTCTATGGTCTGGTCGGGGTTCTTGATGTCCATTATGCCATAGTCGTGATAGTAGTCTTCGGTGTCGTCGCGGAACGTGTCGTTGACAAGGTTCAGCGAGTAGACGGGTTGGATGTCCTCAAAATGGTCGCCCTTGTCCAGTTGCCGTGAATATGCTTTCGTGGCGTTGAGCAACACACGCTTCATGAAAGCAGGTGTCCATATCATCTGCATCTCCACGAGGAATTGGCGACCGCGCGCGTCGCGGCAGCGCACGTCGACGATGGTGTCCTTCTTCAACGGGTGGTCGGGTATGAGCTCTGGTTCAAGGTATTCAATCCACGCCACTTGCCCATTGTCGGGAAGTGGGAGCATAGCGTTGAGAAAACTTATCATGAGTTCCTTATGCTCACCAAAGACTTTCTTGAACGTGAGGTCTGCCTTAGGGTCGAGATATATAGCCATGGTTGATTTTGTTTTAATCTGTTGCGGACGCAATCCAGATATCGCAAAGTTATGAAGAATATTTGATATGCACGGATAATTATCAATGAAAAACGCCTTGGCGTCATTGATTTTTCCTAACTTTGCAATAGTCACCTATAATCAATATTATTAATTAACCATGAAAAATCACAATAACATTTTTTCGACAAGGGTCAGCAAGGCGTTGCTCTTGTCGGCTATGGGAGTGGCGCTTCTCGTGCCGTCGCAAATATCGGCAGAGGTTTCCGTCGCGCCTGTTGAGGCACAGGCGGCAAGCGTCAAGCAGAGTCGTGGCATAACGGTCTTTTCCAACCGTGACGCGCAATACCGCATTCCGGCAATAGTGGAATGCAAGTCGGGCAAGCTGATAGCCTTCACCGATCATCGTTACGATAACAGGGACATTGGCGGCGGACGCCACTTGGACATCGTGATGAAGACCAGCCTCGACAAGGGAGCCACATGGAGCGCAGCCGAGCAGATGGTGGCAAAGGGCGGCAGTGGCGTTGCCACCAACTTCGATTGCGCCCATGGCGATGCCGCCACGGTGGTAGACAGGAAAACGGGCAGGATACTGCTGATGTGCGCCTCGGGCGGAATAGGCTATTGGGAGTCGTCTCGCAAGAACCCGCTCATGATGGGAAGATATTATAGCGACGATGAAGGCAAGACATGGACGGGCGGAGAAGTGACAAGTCAGATCTACGCCTTGATGCCCGAGGTGGGATCAGCCTTCTTTACCAGTGGCAGGATATGCCAGAGCAAAAAGATAAAGGTAGGCAAGTATTATCGGGTATATACCGTGTTGACTACCCGCAGCGGAAACAGAATATTGTATAGCGATGACTTCGGACAGACTTGGGCGATGCTTGGCAAGAACGTGGCAGAGTCGGCCCCAAAGGGCGATGAGGCCAAGATAGAGGAGCTGCCCAATGGCAACGTGTTGCTAAGCAGCCGCGTGATGGGTGGAAGGTTCTTCAATATATTCTCTTACGATGACAAGAAATCTGCCACGGGCTCTTGGGGCAAGGTGGCATTCTCGGGTGCTGCCAATCATGGCGTGGAATCCAAGGACAACGCTTGCAATGGCGAGGTGATCTTGGTGGATGCCAAGAAGAACGGCAAGAAGGTGAAGCTGTTGCTTCAGAGTGTTCCTTGTGGCCCGAATCGCGCCAATGTGGGCATCTATTACAAGGCATTGGAGTCTCCTTCCGACTATGCCACCCCTGAGGCCATAGCCAAGGATTGGGAAGGCTGTTATCAGGTTAGTGACACCACGTCGGCCTATTCCACGATGGTGCAAGGCAAGGATGGCAGCATCTTCTTCCTGTTGGAGGAGAACGCCTTCCGTCATCCGGAGACCGAGCCGGACGATTATTACGACATCAGGTTCGTAAAGTTGAACATCGCTCAAATTACGAATGGTCAATACAAATAGCATAGGCTGTATGCTGTAGGTATGAAGCATCTCTTGGTGATCCTGTTAACCCTCGTTTGTGGCTTGGTGTCGTTAGCAACTACGGCACCAAGCACATTGTCGCTCTTGCCCATGCCCCAGAAGTGTAGCTTCAGTGGCAAGATGATGGATGGGCGGAAAAGCGTGGTGGAAAGATACGTGGACAAGGTGGAAGGCGCGAGGTTTCAAGAAGAGGCATACCATATATTGATTACATCCAAGACAATATTGCTGGAGGCCACCACTCCCAAGGGAATGTATTGGGCAAGGCAGACCCTGGAACAGCTGAAGACCACTAAAAACAAGAGGACTTACCTGCCACAGGGCGAAATCATCGATTGGCCCGCTTTCAGGGTAAGGGGGTTCATGCACGACGTGGGCAGGGGCTTCATACCCGTGGAAGAACTCAAGCGTGAAATAAGTCTCTTGAGCAGATTCAAGATCAACGTCTTCCACTGGCATCTCACGGACAACCAGGCATGGCGGCTGGAAAGCAAACGCTATCCGCAACTCAACCTGCCCGGGAACATGGAGCGGGAAAAAGGCAAGTTCTATACCTTGGAAGACGCGCGCCAGCTCGTGGATTATTGCAAGCGTCACCAGATGCTCTTGATTCCCGAGATAGACATGCCCGGGCATAGTGCCGCGTTTGAGCGGACATTTGGTTATGGCATGCAAACGGAGAAGGGCATCTTGATACTCAAGGACATATTGGATGAGGTATGTGCCACTTTCGACGTGCCTTACATACATATCGGCACCGACGAGGTGAACTTCACCAACCCCAGTTTTGTTCCTCAGATGGTGAAATACATTCGCGACAAGGGCAAGAAGGTTGTATCCTGGAATCCCGGGTGGCACTATCAACCAGGCGAGATCGACATGACGCAATTGTGGAGCTATCGTGGAAAGGCGCAGAAGGGTATTCCTGCCATCGACTGCCGCTTCCACTATGCCAATCATTATGACGGCTATGCCGACTTGGTAGCCTTGTTCAACAGTCGCATATATAACCAACCCGAAGGTAGTGACGATTTGGCAGGCTGTGTCTTGGCTTTCTGGAACGATCGCCATATAGACAACGTGGCGCAGATGATGGCGGAAAACAACTTCTATCCATATATGCTTACCTTGGCGGAGCGCGCCTGGCGAGGTGGCGGCAACAGCTATTTTGACGGCAAGGGCACGTTGCTTTGGGACGATGAGCCCGAGCTGCTTGCCGCCTTCGCCGAGTTTGAGAGCCGCTTGTTGTGGCAGAAGAACCATTGGTTGAAAGGCGAACCGTTCCCTTATGTATGTCAGACCAAAACCCACTGGCTTATCACGGATGCCTTTCCTAACGGCGGCGACTTGGGCAAGGTTTTCCCTCCCGAGATAAACAAGGGCAGGGATTGCCCTGATGATTCTACCTATCTTTATGAGGGTAAGACTTACAAGGTTCACAAGATCACGGGCAATGGCATCTACCTTCGTCATGTATGGGGAAATCTGGTTCCCGGCTTCTATCCCCATCCTCAGGAAAACCACACGGCATACGCCACGTCATGGATTTATTCTAAAAAGAAGCGAAAGGCAAGGTTGTTGTTGGAGTTCCAAAACTACAGCAGGTCGGAAAGCGACTTGCCGCCACGTCACGGAACATGGGATTATAAGGGCAGCAGGGCTTGGCTTAATGGCGAAGAAATCATGCCTCCCGTATGGGAGAACACTAATACCGTGCGTTCCAACGAGATCGCGTTGCGCAACGAGAATGCCGTTTCTCGTCCACCGATAGAAATCACGCTCGATAAAGGATGGAACAAGTTGCTGCTTAAACTCCCGATAGGAAAGTTCTCAACCCCGGAGGTGAGATTGGTGAAATGGATGTTCACGGCAGCCATAATAGACGAGTAGAGCCAATGGCAGACAAGCTATGGTCTGGTTTGAAAACTGTGTTGGATAGCGCAATCTTTATGAGGCGAATGTTAAAAATGCAGCTACAGTATAATTTTAACAAGGAAAATCCTTATAAATCGAATATGAAGGGCTTGATTTTCTTTTTGTTTTTATTAGCTCATACAACGATTGTATGGGCAGACCCATTAGATGTCAAGGAGGTGGTTGTGGATACTCTGTACAATGAAATATTTGAAACAGATCCAGAAATCAACGAAGAGGAATACGCGAGGAAAAGAAAACTGTTTACTGACAGCCTTCTTAATTATTTGGCTACACAATGCATCGAAACAGTACTCAAGATTCAAGATAATATTGTTGTGGGTCTTATAGTGAATTCAACTGGTAAGGTTGATTCCGTTTGGTTAGCTTATCCCAAGGAATTTCCGTTTGAAGATATATATAAGTTCATTAAAAATTACGATTTTAAGGGACAACTAATGCAACTTCTGTTGGCACCTCACCGAAAACATGCCTGTACTGTCAGGGTTGTCTTAGCCTTTGATCGTCAAAGGAGTAGATTAGGTATAGGCTTTGATTGCCTAAAAATGGTGCAAGAAATAAAGTACAAATGGAGATATTGACTATAAACTATGTTGTTAGAAAAAAATAAATTTCCGATGAGGACATTGGCCGTGTTGTTGCTTTCGGCGTGTTTCCTTACAGCGTCGGCAGCTGGCAAGAATACTGCGCGGAAAATCAAGGTGGCTTGCGTGGGCAACAGCATCACCTATGGCACAGGCATCAAGGACAGGGAGCATTTCTCCTATCCGGTACAACTACAGAAGATGCTGGGCGACAAGTATGAAGTGGGCAATTTTGGCAAGCCTGGAGCGACCTTGTTGAATCATGGGCATCGCCCATATATGCGACAGGAAGAGTTCAAACAGGCCATGGCTTTCAAGGGCGACATAGCCGTGATTCACTTGGGCATAAACGATACGGATCCGCGAAACTGGCCCAATTATCGTGATGAGTTCGTGAGAGACTATCTATCGCTGATGGACTCCTTGCGCTCCGCCAATCCCAAGGTGCGCTTTATCCTGGCTTGTATGACGCCTATTGCCGACCGTCACCCAAGGTTCATGTCGGGCACAAAGTGCTGGCACGACGAGATACAGGGAGCCATCAAGACCGTGGCAAGAGTAAGCGGAGCGGAATTGATAGATTTCCACGCGCCTCTCTATCCATATCCCAACCTGTTGCCCGATGCCATACACCCTAATCCCGAAGGCGCGGGCATCTTGGCGAAGACAGTGTATGGAGGCATCACTGGCGACTATGGAGGGTTGAGGCTGCCATGTCTGTATACCGACAACATGGTGTTGCAGCGCAACGTGCCTCTCGACATCCACGGCACCGCCAACGCGGGAGAGAAGGTGACGGTGAGCATAGCCGGACAAAAGGGGGAGACGGTAGCCAACAACCGTGGCGAATGGAGTGTAGGGTTGCGACCGTTGGCCGTGGGCACAGATTATACCCTCACCATACAGGCTGGCAAGCAAAAGAGGGAATTCCATCATGTGGCGGCAGGCGAGGTATGGCTATGCTCGGGGCAATCGAACATGGCGTTCCGGCTCGATGAAGCGGCGACGGGCAAGAGAGACATTGCCTTGGCCAATGACCCCGACTTGCGACTCTTCGACATGAAGGGCAGATGGGAGACGCGCGACGTGGCGTGGCCAGCATCATGCCTCGACTCACTCAACCACTTGCAGTATTTCGACAATGCCACTTGGCTAGGCACCTCACCAGAGACAGCCGCCCGTTTTTCAGCCATTGCCTATTATTATGGCAAGCTGCTCAGAGACAGCCTAAGAGTGCCTGTGGGGCTGATATGCAATGCCGTAGGCGGCTCGCCAACTGAATCGTGGATAGACCGAAACACGTTGGAGACTCAGTTTCCCGCCATACTGAAAGATTGGTTGCACAACGACTTCATCCAGGGATGGGTGAGAGGCAGGGCTGCAAAGAACCTCGCCAACGACACGACCCATCTGGGGCGTCATCCTTACGAGCCATGCTATCTTTACGAGAGTGGCATACTGCCCCTGCGGCAATATCCCATCAAGGGCGTGGTGTGGTATCAGGGAGAGTCGAACGCCCACAACATGGAGGCTCACGAACAGTTGTTCCATCTATTGGTTGACAGTTGGAGAGCCAACTGGCAGAATCCACAGCTGCCTTTCTATTTTGTGCAGTTGTCGAGCCTGAGCCGTCCGTCGTGGACGTGGTTTAGGGACAGTCAGCTGCGGTTGATGAAATCCATCCCGAATACGGGCATGGCGGTGTCGTCGGACTATGGCGACTCCCTCAACGTGCATCCTGCCAACAAGCAGCCCATCGGTGAGCGATTGGCACGTTGGGCATTGAACCGCACATACGGATACGCCATTACCCCTTCTGGTCCCGTCTTTGAAAGCGTGGCGAGAGACGGAGATGCCTTGGTGGTGTCGTTTGCCTACGGCGACGGACTTCATACCTCTGATGGCAAGTCGCCATCTTGTTTCGAGATTGCTGAGGAAGACGGGCTCTATTATCTGGCAAAGGCAGAGATAGAGGGCAACAAGGTCCGGCTCACTTGTCCCAAACTGCAATCCCCACGCTACGTGAGGTATGCCTGGCAGCCTTTCACCCGGGCAAATTTGGTAAACAAGGATGGTCTGCCTGCATCCACGTTTCGTGGGGAAGTGGGCGATTGACATGTAAATTGCCCCTATAGGAGGCGCATAATTCATTGTGAGATTTGAAATATGCGCCCCCTACAGGGGCAACGTTTGAGAAAACATGTAAAAAGCGTAGGGGGTACCCCCTACGCTATAATATGTCGTCCCTACAGGACTTTTTGCTTGCGATATTTTTACCGGACACCAATAGGGAAAAACTCTATCCGTAGGGAACGCTTCGGCATTCCAATGGAGAGGCGTTGACATTCCACTGAAAAGGCGTTGACATTTCAATAGAATGTCAACGCCTTTTCAGTGGAATGTTGAAGCTCTTGATTATTAAGCTTTTATATTCTGATTTACCAACTTGCTTTTATTTCATCGGTGTGATGACGAAGTGGAATGTCATGTCGCCGAAAGGTATGCGGTATTTCTCCAACGGCAGGTGACCCCAACTGTTGGTTCCGCCTACGCCTTGATGCGCGAGGTCGATGGTCAGCTCGGTGAACTTGCTCTTTGGCACCTCCGGAGAGTGACGCTGCCCCTTGTCCATTCCCTCGTCGAGGTCGGCAATGTTGTAGTGGAGCGCGCAAGCATACATCCACGAGTTGACAGGCTGGATGTTCATGCCAATACCCTCGGCGTTGTTTTGCTTCCACCAGCGAATGTCGCTCTTCGTGCCACACTCTTGCGGACGAATGTAGGGGAAGTATTGTTGATCAGCGTTGAGACTGTAGATACCGATGCGCTCGGAGAGCTTTCGGTCGCTGTAGTTCTCTATCGGACCACGACCATACCACTGGCTCTTGTCCATGTTGTAAGGCAGATCCATCACCATTCCGAAGCGCAAGAGGTTTGGTGCCTTGGCATCGGGAGTGGCCTTGGTCATGGCTTGCTCCACGTCGATGGTGCCATCACCGTGCACCTTATAGGTGAGGCGCAGCTTGGCGTTCACCTCAGGCATGTCGTAGTTGGCGGTGACTGTGGCTGCGGTACCCTTGCTCTCCTTGACCTTCTCCACGGATACATTGGTGAGCGTCATCTTCGGGTTATGCCAAGCGGCAAGATGCTTTTGCAATCCTGCTCCCATGTCGTTGTCGGTCACGGCGCGCCAGAAGTTGGGCTTCAGCGTGCCACCCTCGCCAATCATGCTCTTGCCGTCGACGGTGTATTGGCTGAGAAGTCCGGTTGCCTTGTCGAAGGCCACTGTTGCCTTTGCGGATGCAACGACAATCGTCGGGTCGTTCTTCTTGTTTTGGATCTTCACCTTCTCCGATACAGTGTTCTCCACGTAGCTCACGGGAGTGGCTTCGTTGAGCGCAATCTGGTCGTAGGCCACGGTCTGTCCCTTGGCTATGAGCGGTTCTTCGCTCTTGGTCTTGAAATCGACGTTGAGCATTATCTCGCCATCGCCTGGAATGTTGAGAGGAAGCGAGATGTTGGCGGTCTGCTGTGGCTCAACGTTGAGGTTGTCCACGCTGCCGCTTTGCACGCTCTTCCCGTCCTTCAGCAACGACCATTCCATGCGGTAGTTGCTCAAGTCGCGGAAGAAGTTCTCGTTGTAGACGGCGATAGTGCCATTGGCGAGGTCAACGGGTTTAACCCAGATGCTTTGGTATTGGTAAGCCAGCTCCTTGGCGTGAGGGTTGAGTTGTCGGTCGGGGCCGATGATGCCGTTGCAGTTGAAGTTGTTGTCGGACGCGTCAATCTTGTTGTAGTCGCCACCGTAAGTATAGAGAGGCGACATGGTGCCCGTTCCAGGCTCATATTTCGCGGTTATGGCATCGTAGTCGGCCACTGTGCGAGAAGCCTTGAAGTCGGGTTTGCGGTGCAAGCCCTGGTCCACGAAGTCCCAGTCGTAGCCACCTTGGAACTTAGGATACTTGCGAACGAGCTCCCAATATTCCGCGAGGTTTCCGCCAGAGTTGCCCATCGTGTGGTTGTACTCACACTGTATGAGTGGTCTGTTGCTTTTCGGGTCCTTGCAGTATTTCTCGCAATTCTCCACTGGGTAATACATAGGGCAGTAGATGTCGCTGTCGTATGGACCGCTCCAAAGACCGCGCTCATATTGCACGGGGCGTGAGGTGTCGATGCCCTTTATCCAGTTGTAGGCGGCGAGGAAGTTGTTGCTGTTGTCGGTCTCGTTGCCAAGGCTCCACACGATGATGGAAGGATGGTTGAACTGCATCTCCACGTTGTGCTGGTTGCGCTCCAGGATCTGCTTCGCGAACTCAGGTTGCGCCACAGGCGTAGTCTGGTCGCCGCTGTATCCAAACGCGTGGCTCTCCTGGTTGGCCTCGGCGGTGACATAGAGACCATATTGGTCGCACAGGTCGTACCAGCGTGGGTCGTCGGGATAGTGGCATGTGCGCACGGCGTTGATGTTGAGGCGCTTCATGACCTTGATGTCTTGAATCATGCGCTCCACTGTTACCACGTAGCCACCGTCGGGATCCATCTCGTGACGGTCGGCACCCTTGATGAGCACGGGCTGGCCGTTTACGAGCAACTGGGAGTTCTTGATTTCCACCTTGCGGAAGCCCACCTTTTGCGGAATCACCTCCACGACGTTGCCGTTGCGGTCTTTCACCACTGCCTCAAGCGTGAAAAGATAAGGCGTCTCGGCAGTCCACTTCTTCACGTTGCGCACCATGAAGCGCACAGTGGCCTCTTCGCGTCCGCGGAAGTCGGCGCTTTGCTTTGCCACGACGTTGCCGTTGGCGTTGAGCAGGCGGAACTCCACGATGGGCTGACCCTTGACCCAGGCGTCGACGAGCAGCTCGCCGTCCTTGTAGTCGTTTTCAAGGTCGGGTGTGACGCGGATGTTTTCCATCTGCACTTTGGTGTCCTTCGCGAACAGGTAGCATTGGCGTGCCACGCCCGAGAGACGCCAGAAGTCCTGGTCCTCGCTCATGGAGCCGTCGCACCAGCGGAAACTCTGGAAGGCGATGAGGTTCTTGCCAGGATGGAGATATTTCGTGATGTCAAACTCCGCGGCAACCTTGGAGTCTTCGGTGTAGCCCACATACTTGCCGTTGACGAAAAGATACATGTTTGACGTGACACTTCCGAAGTGGGCGATTACCTGCTTGCCATCCCATGATGCCGGCAGGTCGATGACACGGCGGTAGGATCCCACGTGGTTGTCTTTCACGGGCACGCTTGTCTGGCTGGCGTTTTCGGGAGCATATTCCGGCTTCCAACCATTTTTCACTTCATCCTTATACTGATATCTCCACGCGAAGCCCGCGTTTATGTATGCAGGATCGCCGTAGCCGTTGAGCTCCCAGTTGCCCGGCACGTTCATGGTCTTCCACGAAGAGTCGTCGAGGTCGACCTTGTAGAAGTCTTGTGGGCGCTCGTTGGCATTTCTGACCCAGTTGAACTTCCACGCGCCCTCAAGCGAGAGGTATCGTGATGATTTCTCGATGTCGCCGCCCTTTGCCTCTTCCTCGTTGGCATAAGCGAAGAAGTTGGAATGCAGGCGGTAGCGGTTCACCTCGTTCACTTGCAAGTCGTGCCACTCAGTCCATGTTGGCATTGGCTCAACCGTGGGCTCGACCTTGGCCTTAGCCTTGGTCTTGACCTTGGCGGGCGTGGCGCCCCCAATGCATGGCGCCGACAGCATGGCAGCGGTGGCAATGAGGAACAAGAAATTAGCTTTGCGTTGTTTCATAAAACTATATTTATTTGCGTTAGTTTTCTTTACAAAGATATGAAGAAAAAGGGATAGTGGTTTTCAAGAACTTGTTTTTTTAAGTGATATTAAGAGTTTGTTGATAAATGTGGTGTTTAAAACGCCAAACTTGAAAAATAGCGGTGCTAAGTTTGGGAAAATCGTTACTTTTGCAGTAGCAAAAATAAAAGTATCATGGAGAAAGAAAATCCGTTTGTCACACAATACCCCGACATTATGCAGGGCAAGAAAATCATGTATAACCATGGCTTTTGCTCCTCGGCCGCCTCGGGTACGGTGAGACTCATTCGCCAGACATTCCCCAACGCGGAGGTCGTGGCTTTCGACATCCCGCTCCATCCAGAAGAAGGCCTGGCGCTGTTGAGGGAAAAGGCCGAGGAAGAGAAGCCCGACCTCATAATCGGCACGTCGATGGGTGGCATGTACACCGAGATGCTCTATGGTTTCGACCGCATTTGCGTGAACCCTGCCTTCGAGATGGCCAAGACCATGAAAGAGCATGGCATGACCGGCAAGCAGACTTGGCAAAACCCCAGGCAAGACGGCGAGACGGAGTTTATCGTGACAAAAGCCTTGGAGAAAGAGTATAAGGAGATGACCGATAGGTGCTTCACTGCCCTTGAGGAGATGACGCAAGCCGACAAGGTGAAGGAGCAGACCAGGGTGTGGGGACTGTTTGGCGACGAGGACAACCTCGTGAACACTTGGGACCTCTTCCGCTCCCATTACCCACAAGCCGCTCATTTCCATGGTGCCCACCGCATGGACGACAAGAGTTTCATAGGCGGAGTGGTGCCCGTGATACGTTGGATAGACGATAGGCAGGAAGGCCGTGAGCGCCAGATAGTGTATGTGGACAGCAGTTGCCTTGCCGACAGCTATGGCAAGCCACGTGCGAGCCTGCAGAAAGCGTTTCGTGAGTTGATAGGGAAATACCAAGTCTACATAGTGGAGCCCTCGCCAACCAACGAGCATGACAGTTTTGCCGCAAACGCCTCATGGATAGAGCGGTATCTCTCCACTCCGGCTCACGACCATGTGGTCTACACCAACCAGAAGCAATTGCTCTACGGTGACTTTTTCATAGACATGCACCCTGCCGACAACCTCCTTGCCACGGCGATACAGCTTGGTAGCGATGAGTTCAAGACATGGGAGGAAGTGATAACCTATTTTAGCAGGATATAGACTGTTATATTGCGGATAATTTTGTAATTTTGTGGCATTATCAAGATAAGGTTTGCTTATGGCACGAAGGGAAGAATGGCACGACGACTATTGGCTGCTGCTCATACAGCTCTATCTCAAGCACCCGCAAGGCGTGAAACGCCTCTATAGCCGCGCTCTCGTGGACGTGGCGATGGAGCTTCATATCCATCCGGCTCAAATCCATCGGCGCTTGTTCAGGCTGCGTCAGATAGACACGCCACGCTTGCAACGGTTGTGGGACGAGTATGCCGGAAACCCGGCCAAGCTGCGGCGTGGCATCTCGCTGCTAAGGCAAATGAGCGGCTTTGGCAATGCCCAAGCTTTCTACGCTGGCGTGGAGGTGAGCGGCTCGTGGGAGAGAGACTTCATGCCCATAGGCATAGGGAAGCTGACCCCCGTGAAGCTCATAATGATTCTTGACCTGTATTTCCGTCTCACGCCAATCACGATGGAGCAAGACACGCCGGAGGTGAAAGACCTCGCCAAACTCATACGTGAGACACCACGGCAGGTTGTAGACGTGATGGACGTGTTCTTGGTTTGCGACCCTTATATCAGCCAATACACATCCACCGACTCGCCGCTGCTTGACCCTTGCGCCGACGTTTGGAGACGATATGGCAATGAGGATCCGGAGATGCTGTCTACGCAAGCCGCCCAACTTACCGACTATTTTAAATAATGGAACAAAGACTCATACAAGCGCAGACCCAGCAACAGGTTCAGCAGCAACGGCTCTCACAGCAGCAATTGTTGCAGGTGAAGCTATTGGAGATGCCACTCGCCGAACTGGAGCAGAGCATCAGCGCGGAACTTGACGACAACCCCGCCCTTGAGGAGAAGCGTGACGACGACGCGGCGGAATTGGACAACGTTGGCGGTGAGGACACAAGCGACGCCTCCGACGATTCTTACGAGGAAAAGACAGAGCGTGAGGAGCGCGAGGAAGCCCTCGACAACGCATTGGAAGACTTGGGCAGCGACGACGAGATGCCAGAGCCGACGCATGGAGGCTCGCAAGCCAATCAAGATGCCGACTACGAGGAGATAGTGTGGGGAGACACCACGTCGTTTTACGACAAGCTGAAGGAGCAAATGGGAGAGACCGAGCTCACAGAGCAGCAACGGCAGATAATGGAATATCTCATTGGGTCGCTCGATGGCGACGGCTTGTTGAGGAAAGACCTTGATGACATCGCCGACGAGTTGGCGATATATCAAGGCGTAGACGTGCCGGTGGAAGAAATAGAGAAGGTGCTGCGGATGTTGCAGTCGTTTGACCCCGCCGGCATTGGCGCGCGCTCGCTCCAAGAGTGTTTGTCACTACAGATAGCGCGACGGCAGGAAGGCAAGCTCAAGGACTTGATGAAAGAGGTCATAGGGCATCATTTCGATGACTTCATAAAGAAGCATTGGGACAAGATAGCACAATCGATGGGCCTTACCAATGACCAGGCTTCCATCATACACGACGAGATAAGAAAGCTCAACCCCAAGCCCGGAGCGGCGCTTGGTGAGACTGAAGGCAGGAGCCTGCAGCAGATAACGCCCGACTTCATTGTTGACACCGATGACGACGGCAACGTGACATTCACCATCAACGACGGGCGCATTCCCGACCTCAAGGTCTCGCCATCGTTTACGGAAATGGTAGACACCTACCGCACCAACAAGCACAACATGAACCGCAAGGAGAAAGAAGCCTTGCTCTACGCCAAGGAGAAGGTGGACAAGGCGCAAGGCTATATTGAGGCGGTGAAACAGCGGAGGCACACGCTCGACGTCACGATGAAGGCCATAATAAACTGGCAACGGACATTCTTCCAGAATGGTGACGAGGCAGAGCTCAAGCCGATGAAACTGAAGGACATTGAGGACAAGACGGGGCTTGACAGTTCCACCATATCGCGCGTGAGCAACATGAAATATGCACAGACACGATGGGGAACATTCCCGTTGCGTTTCTTCTTTACCGACGGCTATGTCACCAAGGACGGAGAGGAGATGTCGACACGCAAGTTGAAGTTGGCGCTGAAAGACCTTATCAACAAAGAGGACAAGAGCAAGCCTCTCAGCGACGACGTGCTTGCCAAGGAGATGAAGAAGATGGGTTATCCCCTGGCGAGGCGCACCGTGGCGAAATACCGTGAGCAGTTGGGACTGCCAGTGGCAAGGTTGCGGAGATGCTAATATGTGTGATTAATGAATATGAGAGAAAAAGACATTATAATAGCGGCAAGGGCCGTGAGCATGGTGTTCACGCCGTTCTACCTGCCGTTGGCAGGGCTGCTGGCGTTGTTCATCTTCAGCTATATGAGCCTTATGCCAATTTTCTATAAGAGCTTGGTGTTGCTGATGGTATATCTGTTCACCATTCTCCTGCCCACGCTCTTGATCCATGCCTACCGCAGCTATCAGGGATGGTCGCGATGGCAACTTGGCAAGCGCGAGAGTCGTATGGTGCCTTATATCATTGCCATTATCTGCTATACGCTGTGCTATTTCCTGATGAGCTATTTCCATGTGCCGCAGTTTATGGCAAATATCCTTGTGGCGGCGTTGCTCATACAGGTGGTGTGCGCGGTGGTAAACGTTTGGTGGAAGATCTCCACTCATACGGCGGCGATAGGAGGTTTTGAAGGCGCGTTGGTGGCTTTCTCCATACTCTTCGCCTTCAATCCGCTATGGTGGTTCTGTGTAATCCTTGTCTTTGCCGGGGCAGTGGGCACGAGTCGCATGATATTGAGGCAACACTCTCTGTCGCAAGTCGTAACGGGATTCCTGTCGGGAACGGTGATAGGCTTTTGGGCGATAATTTGATAAGTATAAATAATAACCAAGAATAAACGATATAATATACACTTATAGTATGAAGCCGTTAGTTAGTATTATCATGGGTTCCACAAGCGACCTTCCGGTAATGGAGAAAGCTTGCAAGTGGCTTGAGGAACAGGAAATCCCCTTTGAGATGAACGCCCTTTCTGCCCACCGCACACCTGATGCCGTGGAGCAGTTTGCCAAAGGTGCCAAGGCGCGTGGCGTGAAGGTCATCATCGCCGGTGCTGGCATGGCAGCCGCCCTGCCTGGCGTTATAGCGGCATCTACGCCTCTGCCTGTCATTGGCGTGCCAATAAAGGGTATGCTCGATGGCTTGGACGCCATGCTCTCCATCATCCAGATGCCTCCAGGGATTCCTGTGGCCACAGTGGGCGTGAACGGAGCGCAAAACGCGGCTATCCTTGCCGCCGAGATGATGGCATTGGGCGATGAGGCCATAGCCAAGAAAGTGGATGCCTGGAAAGCCGGACTCGGCAAGAAGATAGAAAAGGCCAACGCTGACTTGGATTCCATAACCGACTATAAATTCAAGTGCTAAATGGACTTGTTCAATTATCACCGGCGTGAGTCTTCCGTGGTACATATCGGTGCCTTGGACATGGGTGGAGACAACCCCGTGCGCATACAGTCGATGACGACGACAAGCACCGATGACACCGAGGGCAGCGTTGCCCAGGCTGAGCGCATAATCAAGGCTGGCGGAGAACTCGTGAGACTCACCACGCAAGGCGTGAAAGAAGCAGAGAACCTGAAGAACATCAACGCCGGAATACGTCGCGACGGCTTCTCCACACCCCTTGTAGCCGACGTGCATTTCAACCCTCGCGTGGCCGACGTGGCGGCTTTGTATGCCGAGAAGGTGCGCATCAATCCAGGCAACTACGTGGATCCGGCACGTAAGTTCGTGAAACACGATTACACTGATGAGGAATATGCCAATGAGCTCAAGAAGATAGAGGAGCGGTTGGTGCCATTCCTCGACATCTGCAAGGAGAACCACACCGCCATTCGCATAGGCGTGAACCATGGCTCTTTGTCAGACCGCATACGCAACCGCTATGGCGACACGCCAGAGGGTATAGTGGAGAGCTGCATGGAGTTCTTGCGCATTTGCAAGAGACACGACTTTAACAACGTGGTGATTTCCATCAAGTCGAGCAATACAGTCGTGATGGTGCGCTCGGTGCGCCTGTTGGTAGACACGATGGACAAGGAAGACATGCATTATCCTTTGCACCTTGGCGTTACAGAGGCAGGAGAAGGCGAGGACGGCCGCATAAAAAGCGCCGTTGGCATTGGCGCGCTTCTTGCCGATGGCATTGGCGACACCATTCGCGTGTCGTTGACCGAGGAGCCTGAGGCGGAGATACCAGTGGCGCGCCACTTGGTAGACTACATAAACCGTAAGGCCGGGCACCAGATGATACCTGCCGAGACCTATGATGGTTTCGACTGGCTTAGGCCAGAGCGAAGGGTCACAAGAGCGGTGGATAACATCGGCGGTGGTAACGTGCCCGTTGTGATGGTGAGCCAGAAAGGTGACAACGTCGATGAGGCTTCGTCGAAGGCAGATTATGTATATGTAGGCTCCGATCTTCCAAAAGAGAAGGTGGAAGGCAAGAGATATGTCGTGGATTACCAACTCTACGTGCAAGCGGAAGACAAATCGCAACTGTATCCCATTTTCCCTGTTGCCGCCATGCCGTTTGTCAGCATGGTCCAGGCAGAGCAGAAGTTCTTGGTGTTGCAGTTTGGCACGCCGGCCGACGAGTATCTCGCTTGCTTGAAGGCCCATCCCGAGATAGTGGTCGTTTGCGTGGGCAACCACCAAAACAGGCTTGGCTCTCAGCGCGCCTTGGTTCACGAGATGATGATAGCCGGCGTGAAGAACCCAGTGGTATTTGCCCATATGTATCGTTTGAACGACACTGAAGAGTTCCAGCTTGAGGCGGCAGCCGACATGGGCGCGCTGATGATAGATGGACTTTGCGACGGAATATGGCTAATGAACGATGGCAACATAGCGGCTTCGACTGTGGAGGATACGGCTTTTGGCATATTGCAGGCGGGTCGTTTGCGCACGTCGAAGACTGAGTATATCAGTTGTCCGGGTTGTGGCCGCACGCTTTACGACTTGCGCGACACCATTAAGCGCATACACGAGGCGACCAAGGACATGAAGGGCTTGAAGATTGGCATCATGGGTTGCATAGTCAATGGTCCGGGCGAGATGGCCGACGCTGATTATGGCTATGTGGGTGCCGGACCCGGAAAGATTTCGCTTTATAAGGGAAAGGATTGCGTGGAGCACAACATACCCGAGGGTGAGGCGGTGGAACATCTGCTGAGGCTCATCAAGGAGGGTGGACAAGACGCTGTCAACAAATAGTTAATCCCCTTGACATGACAAAACTTGTATATTGCATATTCTATGGCATCAGCACCTTGCCTTTCAAGGTGCTGTATGCCATTTCCGATATGCTCATGTTTTTGCTTTATTATATAATAAGGTATAGGCGTGGCATAGTGAGGCAAAACCTTAAGAGTTCCTTCCCGGAAAAGTCGGAAAGCGAAGTGGTGGCCATAGAGAAAGAGTTTTATCATTGGTTTTGCGATTATTTCCTTGAGTCGATAAAGTTGTTGAGCATCAGCGACAAGGAGCTGAACCGCAGGATGCACATCAAGAATCCTGAGGTTCATGAGCAATGGTATCTTAAAGGAAGGAACACTGCTGGATTCCTTGGTCATTATTGCAACTGGGAGTGGCTTTCGCGTGTGGGCAAGGACATGAATCCTGAGCGCCGTGTTTGTCTCATTTACGATCCGCTGCACAGCAAGGCTATCGATTATTTGTTTCTCCGCCTTCGTTCTTACGCGCCCACGGGCGTGCCAACGCCAAAGAAGGACATATTGAGGCAGCTCGTGACGTGGAAACGCGAAGGAAGGTTCAGCCTTTCCGGATACATTGCCGACCAGTCTCCAAAGTGGGAGAACATTCATCTGTGGCTGCCATTCCTCAACCATCCCGAGACACCTGTGTTCACAGGTGCGGAACGCATTTCACGCAAGATGAATGATGCCGTTTACTACGTGAAGATGACGCGTCCTCGCCGTGGATATTATGATGTTGAATATGTGCCTATCACTGATGATCCGGCAAGCCTTCCCGATGGCGAGGTGACGCGTAGGTTTTTCAATATGTTGGAGCAATCCATCAAAGAGGCTCCGGCTTTTTATCTTTGGACACACAACAGATGGAAGCGCACCAAGGAAGACTTTGACCGCCTGTTCACTGTCGTGAACGGCAAGGTGAAAAGGCGTACATCTTAATCAGAACAAAAATCGACAAACGATGAGATCAATGTGGATGATGATATTCCTCGTGTTGCCAATAATAGGACTATCTTATGTGTTGTGGCACATCTGGCAGCTTTTGCCTTTTGCAAACCCTTGGCGTTGGGCGGCAGTGGCAGTGGCGCTATTATTGTTTTTGTCGATGTTCCTTGGCTTCTCTGGGGCGATAGAGAAAATGCCGCTCAACATGGCCACGGTGGCTTACGAGGTGGGCAACTCCATGATTTTCATTCTGCTTTATCTCGTTATGCTCTTCATCGTGCTCGACTTGGGCCGGCTTGTGCATATCGTGCCGCGATCGTGGCTCTTCAGCAATGGTTACACGTCGGTAGGAATAATCGTTGTCATGGCGATAGTGTTCGTTTATGGCAACATTCATTACCATGACAAGGCGAGGGTGCCTATCGAGCTAAAGACCCAAAAGAATATAGGCAAGAAGAGCTTGAAGATAGTGCTTCTCAGCGACCTGCACCTCGGTTACCACAACCGTCGTGCTGAGTTCCGAAGATGGGTAGACCGCATTAATGCCGAGCACGCCGACCTCATTCTCGTTGGCGGCGACATTATAGACATAAGTGTTCGTCCGCTTCTTGAGGAGCGTGTGGCAGAGGAATTCCACCGTTTTAACGCTCCTGTTTACGCTTGCCTTGGCAACCACGAGTATTATAGCGGAGAACCCAAGGCACAACAGTTCTACAAGGATGCTGGAATAACGCTGCTCCGCGATAGTGTGGCAACGGCCTGTGGCATAAGCATCATTGGCCGTGACGACCGCACCAACTTGCGTCGCTGCCCGTTGTCGGAACTCATGCGTAGGGTTGACATAAACCGCGATTTCACCATTCTTCTCGACCATCAACCTTACAACCTGGAGGAAGCGGAGAAGAATGGCATAGACTTTCAGTTTAGCGGACACACCCATCACGGGCAAGTGTGGCCGGTGTCGTGGATCACGGATGCCATTTACGAGGACGCTTTCGGCCCGTTGCGGAAGGGCGCGACGCAATATTACGTCAGCTCTGGTATGGGCATTTGGGGTGGCAAGTTCCGTATTGGCACTCGCTCGGAATACGTCGTGCTGACGGTTTTGGAGCAACATTAATGGAAAGATGTTTTAACCGTAGCGGAGACCAAAAAACTCCGCTACGTAAACTTATTTATTATTCCTATATGAAGAAGAATTTATTATTGCTTGTAGCATTATTGACGGCGAGTCTGGCAACGTGGGCAGACGGCTATCCGATTGACAACTATGTTGAGCCACGGGTGGGCAATGTCGCGCCCGATGCGGAATGGAACGCGTTGGGCAAGGGGCTGCACGCCACATGGGGCAGCAGAGATGAGCTTTACACCATTTATCGTGTGCCACAACTCAAGGAAACCACCAAGGCTGAAATCACGGCTTGGAAAGGCGAACGTGCCAACGTGGAAGCAGTGCTTTACAGCAATAGCGACCAAGGCGACTTGAGAGTGCGTTTTGTTGACAAGAACTCAAACGTCATACCATGGTGCAAGGCAAGGTTCCTGAACTATGTCATTACAGACGATTATAAGAGTTGCGGCACTCACGACATGAAGCTTGAGCAATGGTTGGTGCCCGATGTGATAGATCAAGACAAGCCTCATGCCGTTCCAGCACGTGAGACGCGCCCGGTGTGGTGCAGCATAGAGGTGCCACGCGATGCCGCCACAGGCGCGCAAAAGGTAAGTTTGCAGATATTAAACGCAAAAGGCAAGGTGGTGAAAACGCTTGGCTTGACAATCAACATAGTTGACCACACCCTGCCGGCGGTTGCCGACCAGAAGTTCCATCTCGACCTTTGGCAACAACCTTATGCCGTTAGCCGCTATTATGGCGTGGAGCGTTGGAGCGACGCGCATATCGCGGCTTTGCGCCCTTACTTGGAGGCTCTTGGCAAGGCTGGACAAAAAGTAGTAACCACGATCATGTTTTACGAGCCATGGGGCGACCAAAGCCATGACAAGTTCTCGGCGATGGTAAAGAGTACAAAGAAAGCTGACGGCACATGGAGCTACGACTACACCATCTTTGACAAGTACGTGGAACTTTGTGCGGAATATGGCATCGACAAGCAAATCAATTGCTATTCCATGGTGCCTTGGGACATGACTTTCCGCTACTATGACGAGGCTTCGGCAAAGGATGTAGACGTAAAGACAACAACAAGTTCAGATACCTACAAGGATATTTGGACCAACTTCTTGGAGGCGTTCAAGATGCACCTGCAAGAGAAAGGTTGGTTTGAAAAGACCAGCATCGCAATGGACGAACGTGGCGAGGATGCCATGCTCGACGCGTATGCAATAGCAAGTGCCAAGGGATTTAAAATGGCGCTTGCGGGCAACTATCACTCTTCGCTCAACAACAAGCTTTACGACTATTGTGTGGCAATGGGCCAGCTGCGAAAATTCACCAAGCAGCAACTACAATATCGTAAGGACAACAACCTGTTGACTACTTTCTATGTGTGTTGTGCCGATGTTGAGCCTAACATCTACTCCAATTCTTTGCCGGCAGAGGCGGCGTTTCTGCCCATCCTTGCCGCGGCTAACAACCTTGATGGTTTCTTGCATTGGTCGTGGATAAACTGGCATGAGACCCCACTTACTGATACTCGTTTCCGCCTTTTCGGTAGCGGTGATACCTATTTCTATTATCCAGGCAATCGCTCGTCGGTACACTTTGAACGCCTTGTAGAAGGCATTCACCAGTTTGAAAAGATACAAATTCTGAAAGAAGTGTATAAGGACAATAGCGAAAAGTTGAAACAGCTCAATGCCTTGCTTGCCGACTGTCAAGACTACGTGATAGCTGGTGCTGATTGTGCCGAGAAGGTAAATCGCCTGGAAGACTTCCTGAATGGCAAAGAGAAGTAAGCCATAATTGACATAAGGCAAGAATACGCCCTCAATAGGGAAACCCCAACTGCTCAATAGGGTTTTCCCATCCTTTGTGTCACGTTTTGGTTTTATCTTTGCATCGTTTTTCAAGAAGAGATGATACGAAGTAAAGTTTCATGTAAGAAACGATACGCATGTTGAATTAAATTCAAACAACATAATTAAAATTTAGGAGAAAAGACATGAAAAAGTTTTTAGCTTCCACTCTGATGCTCTTCGCGGCATCAACCGCGACATTCGCACAGCACGCCGTGGGTTCATTCACAGTTCAGCCAAAGGTGGGTATCAGCATTGCTGATGTTACTAATAATAATCTCACGAAAAGTCGCATTGGCTTTGTAGGTGGCCTTGAGGGTGAATATCAGGCTGCGGACATCTTCTCTCTCTCCCTTGGCGTGAACTACTCTCAGGAGGGTTACAAGGGGAAAAACTCTGACAACAAGGTCAAGTTCGACTATATCAACGTGCCAATCTTGGCAAACGTTTATGTAGTAAAGGGTCTTGCCGTGAAGCTTGGCGTGCAGCCTGGTTTCAACGTGGGCAAGAGCTTGACCATGGACGGTATCACAAGCTCAGGCTCAGCTGAAGATGATGTAGTCAAGTCTGTTGTCCTGTCAATTCCCGTGGGTCTCTCTTACGAGATTAGCAATGTGGTGCTTGACGCACGTTACAATTGGGGCGTGACAAAGACATTAAAGGGTTTTGACAGCAAGAACAGCGTGTTCCAGGTTACAGTTGGTTACAAGTTCCAACTCTAAACGAAAATTTGAGAGAATATAAAATGTGGCGGCCCGATGATGGGTCGCCATATTTTATAGTTGCTTTTATTACTTCACTGTGATGAGGAAGTAGTTTTTCTTTCCTTTCTGCAAGAGAAGATACTTCCCGTCGATGAGGTCTTCCGACGTTATTTCCTTGTCGAAAGCCACGAGCTTCTCCTTGTTGAGGCTTACGCCGCCACCCTTGACGAGCTTGCGCATCTCGCCCTTTGAGGGGAAAATGTTGAAACCATCAGCGCAGAAGAGGTCAATGGCCTTGCCACCGAGCTGCTCCTTAGGCAAGTCGTAGTGGGGCACATCCTTGAACACGTCGTTCAGCGTTGCCTCGTCGAGGCTTGCCAACTGGTCTTTCGTGGCTTTGCCGAACAAGATGTTTGAAGCGGCGATAGCCATGTCGAGAGCCTCCTTGGAGTGTACCATCGTGGTAACCTCTTCGGCTAGACGGCGCTGCAGAATTCTGCGACCGGGATCCTGCTTGTGCTCATCCACAAGCTGCATGATGGTTGCTTGGTCGAGGTCTGTGAAAATCTTGATGTAGCGCTCCGCGTCGTCGTCGCTCACGTTGAGCCAGAACTGATAGAATGCGTATGGAGTGGTGCGCTTTGGGTCGAGCCAAACGTTGCCGCTCTCCGTCTTTCCGAATTTCTTTCCGTCAGCCTTGGTGATGAGTGGGCAAGTGAGGCAGTAAGCCTCCGCGTCGTTGCCCAGCGTGCGGTGTATAAGTTCCGTTCCCGTGGTCATGTTGCCCCACTGGTCGTTGCCGCCAAGCTGGAGACGCACGCCGTAGTGCTGGTATTGGTATAGGAAGTCGTAGCCTTGGAGGAGCTGGTAGGTGAACTCAGTGAACGAGAGGCCGTCACGAGCCTCGCCGTTGAGTCGCTTCTGCACGGAGTCCTTCGCCATCATGTAGTTTACGGTGATGTGTTTGCCCACCTCGCGCGCGAAGTCGAGGAAGGTGAAGTCCTTCATCCAGTCGTAGTTGTTGACAAGCTCCGCCTTGTTAGGCTCGGTGCCATCGAAGTCGAGGAACTTGGCCACCTGCTTCTTTATAGCCTCCTGATTGTGGTAGAGTGTGTCGCTGTCGAGCAAGTTGCGCTCTTGACTCTTGCCCGAAGGGTCGCCGATCATGCCCGTCGCGCCACCCACGAGCAGGTAAGGCTTGTGGCCGCAACGCTGGAGATGGCGGAGCATCATGATGCCGCACAAGTGACCGATATGAAGAGAATCGGCAGTAGGATCCGTGCCGAGATAGGCTGACACGAGATGAGTTTGCAGATACTCCTCTGTGCCTGGCATTATCTGTGCGAGCATGCCGCGCCATTTCAGTTCTTCAACAAAATTTTTCATTGATATTGGTTTTTGTTTATGCTCCCTCCATTGCAAGGTGGGAAATTTCTTTAATAGTTATCTCGTAGTGTCTTGCGAGTGCATGATGTCTTGTCAAGGCACGGGGTCGTAGCCACTGCCACCCCATGGGTTGCATCTCAGTATGCGCCAGATGGCGAGTGCAAGCCCCTTTATGGGCCCGTGCTTCATTATCGCTTGCCTTGCGTATTCAGAGCAAGTGGGTGTGAATCGGCATGAGGCGGGGGTATAGGGCGTGATGAACTTTTGGTAGAAGATTATCGGCAATACGAGCAACCACGATATGGCGTGGCCGATGATTTGCATAGCCCTTTTAACCGTTTTCATTAATCCTCTCCTTTACCCTGTTGAGCAAGCTCAACATCCGTTGTTCCACGTCGGCGCTGTCCCACAGTTTGGTGTCAATCCAGATAAATGCAAAGGCAAGGCATTTGTCACCTACAATGTCTTTATGTATGCGGTAAGCCTCCCTCACCTGCCTTTTCACGCGGTTGCGCTTGTTGGCGCGGTGCAGGTTGCGTTTGGGCACCGATACGAGCATCTCGCTGCAGTCGCCGCCTTCCATGGGCATATAAACCAAGCGGAGCGGAAAGGCTGTCATGCTTTTGCTCTTGCCGCCCTTGAAGAGACTGTCTATGAGCTTTTTGTGGTACAGTCGCTCGGTTTTTGGCAATGTGTTACCCATGTTTGTAGGCTTGATGCTTTATGCTTTCTTGCCGTTCTCCTTGTCGAGGAAAGCCTTCAATGCGCTAATCATGGAAGGATATTCCGGCGTGCCGGCCATGAGGTCCACGTTGAGGTTGGCGTCTTTGATGGCCTTTGCTGTGACAGGGCCGAAGACACCTATCTTGACCTGATCTTTCTTCATGTCGGGGAAAGCCTGTGTCAGATATTTCACGCCTGTGGGTGTGGAGAAGATGAGCATGTCGTAGTCGAAATGCTTTATCTCTTCCTCGGTGAACGGGTCGGAGAGCGTGCGATACATCACGCACTCGGTGAAGCGCAGTCCCTTTGCGGTGAGCTTCTTGGAAATGTCATCGTTGTGAACACTGCTCAGGGGCACGAGATAATTCTCGGTCTTATGCTTTACCATCAGGGGAATAAGGTCGTCGATGCGGCCTGTGGTGCCAAAGAATACCTTACGCTTGCGGTATTGCACGTATTTCTGGATGTAAAGTGAGATTGTCTCCGTTACGCAGAAATATTTCATCTCCTCCGGGATGTTGAGGCGCAGCTCTTTTGCCAGCTTGAAGAAGAAGTCGATGGCATGGCGCGAGGTGAACACCACGGCTGTGTGTGAGAGAATGCTAACTTTTTGCTGGCGGAACTCCAAGTTGGTAAGACCTTCTACCTTGATGAATGGTCTAAACACAAGTTCCACCCCATATTCTTTCTCTAAAGAAAAATAAGGTGAGGTCTCGCTTGTCGGTTTCGGTTGGGATATCAGAATCTTCTTTATCATCTTGAGATTGAATTCTACAAATTATCCTATTTTGTCCTAAAAAATTATCTTTAAATAACCCCCGGTTGCCGTTATTATACCCCAAAGTATTCCCAACGGCATCAGTTCAAGTGCACAAAAGTACAAAAAACTTTGCAGAATGGCTGCGTTTTTCGCGAAAAAGATAATATATGTCTTGTAAAAAGACAATATCTTGGCTATAAGCACTACCAAAAGGGTATAAATCACTGCACTCTCGACGCTTATGTGGAAGAAGGCGAACAGCAACACTATGGGGAAAAGAAGTATGCCTTCCATGGATATGATGAAGAGAAACGACTTCATCCATTGTATATTTTTTTTCCTGTCAAAAAACACCCAGTCCACGATGCTGTAAAGCAGGAATTTCACAATGAAATAGCCCATGTTGACGGCGGTAAAGAGCCCCAATATTTGATAATGGGCTATGGCGAACGACTCTCTGGCGAAGTCGTGTGAACAGATGAATAATACCAACGCAAGCAGCATACACGTCTGTGCCACGAGGAAGAACTGGAATCTCAACTCGTTGCTGGTTTCGGTTATTACCGTTGTCCCTTCCCTTTGCGTGCGGAAGAAGCTTTTAAATTGCCGTTCCAGGAAGTGTCCTGCTTGGGCTATGGTGATAGTGGCTATGACAAAGCAAAACAATAGCACGGAGGTGACCAAGGAGTCTCCAGCTATGGTGTATGGCACGGGGTCGCCAGCCACTCCACGGCGATAGACCGCATATTCGGGCCGATAAATCGAGTCGGGTTGCACGAGCGAGTGGCTGTGGTAGAGTGGCTCGGTCAACTTGCCCGAGAATTTCGGGTCGGCCTTAGTGGTTGGCGTGCGCATGGGGTTGTGCATGCGCAGCCAGTCTTTTTCCACGAATTTATAGTTGGCCCTTATCGCCGAGTCTTGTTGCCAAGGCGTGGCGGTCTTTGGCAGCCATGACAGGATTTGCGCTGGCGAGTGCCATCCTTCGTGGTGGGTTGGAGCCGTGCTCTGCGAGGTAACCTCGGGTTGCACGGCCACTTGTGCTGAGTCTTGCTCTGTTATCATTCTTGTTTATTTGCCCGCGTCCCTTTTAGGGTCTACAAGCCAAACTCTTTCTTTATTCTGTCTGCCTGGTCGAGTTTCTCCCACGTGAAGAGTTCCACCTTCATGGTCTTTGTCTCATGGTAGTGGGAGGTGAAAGTCTTTTCCACCACCTCGTTCTTCCTTCCCATGTGGCCATAGGCGGCAGTCTCAAGATACATGGGCTGTCTCAGGTTGAGCGTGCGCTCAATGGCGTGTGGTCTCAAGTCGAACATCTCTTTTATCTTTTTCGCTATCTCTCCGTCGCTCATGCCCACGTGGCTCTTTCCGTAGGTGTCAACGTATACGCTCACAGGCTCAGCCACGCCAATGGCATAAGCGAGCTGCACGAGCATCTCGTCGGCCACGCCTGCCGCCACCATGTTCTTGGCTATGTAGCGAGCGGCATAGGCTGCCGAACGGTCTACCTTCGACGGGTCCTTGCCCGAGAAGGCTCCGCCGCCGTGAGCGCCCTTGCCTCCATAGGTGTCCACGATGATCTTGCGGCCCGTGAGTCCGGTGTCGCCGTGAGGACCTCCTATGACAAACTTGCCTGTAGGATTGACATAATACTTGATGTCGTCGTTGAACAGGGCGAGAACCTTCTCGCCTAGTTGGGCTTTCACGCGAGGAATGAGTATGCTGAGCACGTCTTCGCGAATCTTGCCAAGCATCTCCTCGTCGGCCTTGAGCTGTGCTTCTGGAGTATCGTCCGTAGGTTTCACGAAGTCGTCGTGCTGGGTCGACACCACGATGGTGTCTATGCGTTGTGGCACGCCGTTGTCGCTGTATTCTATCGTCACCTGGCTCTTGGAGTCGGGACGGAGGTAAGTCATCTCCTTGCCCTCCTTGCGAATGTCGGCAAGGGTACGCACTATGAGATGGGCGAGGTCAAGCGTGGCGGGCATGTAGTTCTCTGTCTCGTTGACGGCATAGCCGAACATCATGCCTTGGTCGCCGGCGCCTTGGTTGTCCTCCTCTTGGCGCGACACGCCACGGTTTATGTCGTCGCTCTGCTCGTGTATGGCTGTGAGAACGCCGCACGAATTGCCGTCGAACTGGTATTCCGACTTGGTGTAGCCAATCTTGTTAATGGTTTTGCGGGCTATCGTTTGCAGGTCTATATACTCCTTTGAGCGAACCTCGCCCATGATGATTACCTGACCTGTGGTGTTGAAAGTCTCGATGGCGCAGTGTGATTGCGAATCGTAAGCGAGAAACTGGTCGAGAAGAGCGTCGCTAATCTGGTCAGCCACCTTGTCGGGATGCCCTTCCGACACTGACTCTGAAGAAAACAAATAACTCATTGTTGCATTACTTTTTTACGTGGATCAACGCAAGTAACTGTGAAATCTGAGGGCTATTTCCCAGTTTTAGCATTTTTTTGTGTGGTTGCAAGCAGCCAAATCCTTCCACAATTGTTAAACATGTCTTTTAAATGGACTGCAAAGTTACTCACATTCTTTGAATTGGCAAAGAGTTTTCAATGGTTTTATCTCATTATTGGGTAAACTCACGTGTTCTCGTCTCAGTACTCCTCCTCTTCTTCAATATAATCGTCGATAGAGCCTTGCTCGAAATCGTCGATTATGTCCCGCTCATAGTCATCGAATGTGTTTGAGTTGAAATCGTTTGCGACATCTGTCGTAGGCTCGTCGCTGTCCCAAAGCATCTCGCTTGTTTTGTAGCCCACGAACAAGGCGCACAAGTTTCCCCAAAAGCCCAAATGGGTGCCTTTCCCTTGCGATGTTGGGGAGTCTTGCGGTGTTTGGCAAGCGGGACTCTCTGCAGGGCGTTTTTGGGGCTCTTCTTGTTTTTCCTTTTTATTATTAATGGCGAGGCTTCCTTTTTGCGTTTCCGGCAGGGCGCCGATTATCTCATTTGCTTCTGCCATAAGCTTCTTGCCGGCTTCAACAAGCCTCTCAATCTCTTTCTGATAGTTTTGTCGCTTCTTTTCCTGTTCGTTGTTTGTTTCCATGAGAATATAGATAAGGCGTGTTATTGTGTTCTTTGCAAAGATAATAAAAGTTTCTGACAATAATAGATAATTCTCTGTGTGTTTATTCTTGGTTCTGTGATTCTGGTTTATATGATTATCCATTTGCGGATAAATTGTTAGAAAATTAGGTAATTATGGTAAGTGTTGTTTCCCGGATTCGTGTTATTTTTGCAAAATGAAACAAAAACATTATATATTTAATTGATATGCTAAGGAAAATAAGGGTGACACTTGCGGTTGTGTTCTTCGTGTTGATAACTCTCCTATTCCTCGACTTCACGGGAACCTTGCACCGATGGCTGTCGTGGATGGCCATGGTGCAGTTTTTGCCGGCGGTATTGGCCATGCATTTTGGAGTTGTCGTGGGTTTGATATTGCTTACGCTTTTGTTTGGACGCCTCTATTGCTCCGTTGTCTGTCCCTTGGGCGTGATGCAAGACGTGGTGTCGTGGGTTAGCGGGCGTCGCGACAAGGGGCGCAAGCGGCGTCGCTTCAGCTATTCGCCAGCGAAGTCGTGGCTCAGGTATGGCGTGCTTGTCTTATTCGTCGTGGCCTTGGTTGCAGGCTTTGGCTCGCTTGTCGCCCTGTTCGCGCCCTACAGTTCGTATGGACGCATGGCGCAGAACCTTTTTCAGCCATTATATATCCTTGCCAACAACATGCTCGCCTACATTGCCGAGCGAGCCGACAGCTATGCCTTTTATGGTCGCGACGTATGGGTGCGCAGCTTGCCCACGTTCATCATAGCAGCCGTCACGTTTGTCGTGGTGGGCGTGCTGGCTTGGCGAGGTGGACGAACCTATTGCAACACTATTTGTCCGGTGGGCACGGTGTTGAGTTTCTTTGCGCGTTTCTCATGGTTCAAGGTGCGCATAGACAACAACAAGTGCATAGGTTGCGGACTGTGTGCCAAGGGTTGCAAGGCTTCTTGCATCGATGTCAAGAACCACAAGATAGACTATTCGCGCTGCGTTGTGTGCGGCGACTGCCTCGGAAATTGCCACAAGGGGGCGTTGAGCTTTGGAAGTGAAGAACGAAGAGTGGAGAGTAATTTAAGTGAAGAACGAAGAGTGAAGAGTGAAGAATTCAATAGTAAAGTCTCTTCTGACTCTCCATTAGACGTTCAAGTAGCAAAGCAAGAGGATTCTTCACTCTTCACTCTTCGTTCTTCACTCCCAGATACTGGTCGTCGCTCCTTCCTGCTTGCCGCAGCCGTGGCCACGACCACTGCTGCCTTGGCACAAGAAAAAAAGAAGGTTGACGGCGGACTGGCTGTCGTGACACAGAAGGAGGCACCCAAGCGCGTTACGCCAATCACTCCGCCCGGTTCGTTGTCGGCACAGAACATGGCCTACCATTGCACGGCTTGCCAGTTGTGTGTGAGCCAGTGTCCCAACAACGTGCTGCGCCCCTCTGCCGACCTCGAGCATCTCATGCAACCCACCATGTCATACGAGCGTGGCTATTGCCGTCCGGAATGCCACCGATGCAGTGAGGTTTGCCCTGCTGGCGCCATAAAAGAGATAAAGGCCGAGGACAAGTCGTCGATTCAGATTGGTCATGCCGTGTGGACAAAGAAGAACTGTATCGTCTTCACCGACCATGTGGAGTGCGGCAACTGTGCCCGCCATTGTCCTGTAGGGGCTATAATGATGATACCCGTGGAGCCCAACGACGAGAATTCACCTAAGTTCCCAGCCGTTAACCAGTCGCGTTGCATCGGCTGCGGAGCTTGCGAGAACCTTTGTCCGGCCAAGCCGTTCAGCGCGATCCACGTTGAGGGACATGAGGTGCATAAGTACATATAAAAATATGATGTAAGCAAACCAAATCCATTATGAGCAACAACATAAACAGACGCGATTTCCTAAAATCGCTTGGTGCTGGAGCCGTGGCAACGTCGGCTCTGCTCTCGGCTTGCAAGGGCAAGCAAGGCAATCTCAGTGCGGCCGGCAACTACCAAGAGCCGCCAAAGGGCAAAATGACCTATCGCATTAACCCCAACACCAAGGACCGTGTGTCCATTCTCGGCTACGGAATGATGAGGCTTCCAGTAGTGGGTGGCGGCACGGGACGCGAGAATCCTGACGCCGAGCTCGACCAGGAAATGATTAACCGCCAGATAGACTATGCCCTCGAGCATGGCGTAAACTATTTCGACACGTCTCCTGCCTATTGCCAGGGCAGGTCGGAGGCAGCCACGGGCATAGCTTTGCATCGCCACAACCGCAAAGATTATCTCATCGCCACCAAGCTTTCCAATTTCGACCCAGCCACATGGACTGCGGCGGCATCAAAGGAGATGTTCGAGAACTCGCTCAAGTATCTGCAGGTCGGCTACGTGGACTATCTTCTGCTTCACGCCATAGGCATGGGCGAAAACGGCATGGGCGATTTCTACAGCAGATACATCGACAACGGCATACTCGACTGGCTCGTGGAACAGAAGAGGAAAGGGCGCATACGCAACCTCGGCTTCTCCTACCATGGCGACATCAAGGTGTTCGACCTTGCCCTGAAATGGCACGACGAGGGAAAGTATCATTGGGATTTCGTGCAGATCGAGCTGAACTACCTCGACTGGAACTATGCCGACGAGATCAACCCTCGCAACACCGATGCCGTCTATCTTTACGGCGAACTGAAGAAGCGTGGCATCCCTGCCGTCATCATGGAACCGCTCCTAGGCGGGCGACTCGCCAACGTGCCCGATGCCATCATTGCCAAGATGAAGGCACGCGAGCCGGAGAAGAGCGTGGCGAGCTGGGCGTTCCGGTTTGCCGGAACGCCAGACGACGTGCTCTGCGTACTCAGCGGCATGAGCTACATGGAAAACCTGAAGGAGAACCTCTGCACCTACAGTCCGCTGGAGCCGTTGACCCGGGAGGAGGATGCCTTCCTCATGGAGATAGCCAACGATATATACAATCTGAATACCGTGCCCTGCAATGAGTGCAACTATTGCATGCCATGCCCCTACGGTCTCAACATACCTGCCATCTTCTCCCACTACAACAAATGCATCAAGGAGGGCAATATGCCCAACAAGGGCAAACTGGATCCTGACTATCGCCGTGCCCGCCGTGCCTTCCTCATTGGCTATGATCGAAGTGTACCAAAACTTCGCCAGGCGAGCCGCTGCGTGAAGTGCGACAAGTGTATTCCCCACTGTCCGCAGCGCATACAGATACCCGACGAACTGGCTAAAATAGACAACTTCGTTGAGCAGCTGCGGCAAGGCAGCGACACGTTGTAATTAATGCTTTAGATATGAACCATCTGATTAGTGTCTTGCATTCAGGTAACCACTCGCTCGTAGTGGGAATCGCGGATGGCAATATCGTCACTTTCGACGGACGGGGCGTTAGCGACCTTCTGCGCTTGCTCGACACCGAGCCCCAGACCCTTAGTGGCGCAGCCATTGCCGACAAGGTCGTGGGTAAGGCTGCCGCAGCCCTGATGATAGCCGGAAGGGTAAGCGCCCTGCATGCCGACATGATAAGCGAGCAAGCCTTGCGACTGTTCAAGACCTGTGCGCAAGAAATTGCCGTAGGCTACGACAAGATAGTGCCTCATATTATCAACCGCCAACAAACTGGTTGGTGCCCAATGGAACTAGTTTGCCGCGATTGCCAAACGGCAGAAGAATGCATCGTCAAGATAAAGGAAAAACTCTCAGAATTAAGAATATCATGAATGATCAATCAACAGTAAAACTCTATTCTTACGGCTACAATGAGGCTCGAACCTATTGGCTTGCCGTGCTCTTCGCGCTTGGCAACCTACTCTTGCCGCAACTGTTTCATCTCGTGCCCAATGGTGGCATGACGTGGCTTCCTATATATTTCTTTACGCTTGTTGGAGCGTTCAAGTATGGCTGGCGCGTGGGCTTGCTCACCGCCATAGCGTCGCCTTTGGTCAACAGTGTGCTGTTTGGCATGCCTGCCATGAGTGTGTTGCCTGCCATTCTCACAAAATCGGCACTGCTTGCCATTGGTGCAGGCGTTGCCGCGCAACGAGCAAAGACTGTGAACCTTGCCATACTTGCCGGCGTGGTGGTGTTCTACCAGTTGTTTGGCTCTCTCGCCGAATGGGCTTTCAGCGGAAGCCTGGCAGCCGCGTTGCAGGACGTGCGCATGGGATTGCCAGGCATGGCATTGCAGATAATCGGTGGTTATGCCGTGATAAAATGGTTTTGAGAGTCATCTCGCTTCACCTTTAAATTTTTAGCATGATTTTTCAAGAGTAGTCCTGTTTTCTTGAGATTTTTGCGTAAGTTTGCAATGTAAATGCAAACACCCACAACTATGGCACAGAAACTTTATCCTATAGGCATACAGACATTTGAGCGAATACGCAAGGAAGATAAGCTATATATAGACAAAACAGAGTTTGTGTACCGCATGACGCATACCAACGGCACGTATTTCTTTCTGAGCCGTCCGCGACGGTTCGGAAAGTCGTTGCTTGTGTCTACGTTTCAGAGTTATTTCGAGGGCAAGAAGGAGCTGTTCGAGGGGCTTGCCATTTCGAAGCTTGAGAAGGAGTGGA
Source organism: Lachnospiraceae bacterium (assembly GCA_963588155.1). Classification (GTDB taxonomy): domain Bacteria; phylum Bacteroidota; class Bacteroidia; order Bacteroidales; family Bacteroidaceae; genus Prevotella. The sequence goes on from CAVAGT010000003.1 coordinate 39,136, forward strand.
CTGATTATCCCGTGCTGCACTTCAGCATGGCTGGTGGCAAGCACATGGAGAAGGAGCAACTGGAGCGGTATTTGCTTTATAGTCTTAGAGAAAATGAGGAGCGTTTGGGAATAAGTGCAGATTCAATAGATCCAAACATTAGGCTCAAAAGCCTTATAACGACAGCCTACCAAAAAACGGGCAAGCAGGTTGTGGTGCTAATTGACGAGTATGACGCGCCGTTGCTTGACGTGGTACATGAGGATGAAAAGCTACCAGTGCTGCGCTATGTCATGCGCAACTTCTACAGCCCATTGAAAGACTGCGAGCCTTATCTGCGATTCGTGTTCCTCACGGGCATCACTAAGTTCTCACAACTAAGCATCTTCAGTGAGCTGAACAACATAAAAAACATCAGCATGGACGAGCCGTATTCGGGCATTTGCGGCATCACCAAGGATGAATTGTTTACACAGATGAGTGACGACATTGACGAACTTGCAACCAAGCTGAAGCTCACGCGCGAGCAGACCATCGACAAACTGAAGGAGAACTACGATGGCTACCATTTCACATGCTCTGGTCCCGACGTGTTCAATCCGTTCAGCTTGCTCAACTGTTTTGCCGACGGCAAGACCAATGCCTACTGGTTCGGTTCTGGCACACCGACATATCTCATCGAGATGATGCGCAAGTTTGATGTCAAGCCTACCGACATAGGGGCTATGTACGCACGTGCCTCGGCTTTCGACGCTCCTACGGAGAATATGGATACCCTCACGCCGCTGCTCTACCAGAGCGGCTACGTCACCATAAAGGACTACGACCCAGACACGGAACTGTTCCTTCTCGACCTCCCAAACAAGGAAGTGAAGGTCGGACTGTTTGAGACTTTGCTGCCACGCTATCTCGGCGGCAAGTATGCCGAGGCTGCCGACGTGGCGATAGCCCGCATGTCGTTGCTCATCCGCCGCGATGACATCGACGGCGCATTGCGCCTGCTCCAAACTTTCCTCCACACCGTGCCCTATTGCAACAACACCGACTACGAGGGTCACTACCAGCAGGTGCTCTTCATTATCTTCACGCTTCTCACCCATTTCCTTGTCGACGTGGAGGTGCACACGCCCAACGGCCGTGTCGACATCGTAATGCTAACCCACACCCGTCTGTACGTCCTTGAGCTGAAGCTCAACAAGGATGCCGCCACCGCCATGCGCCAGATAAACCTCAATGATTATGCCTCTCGTTTCGCCTTGTCGGGTAAGCCCGTGACAAAGGTCGGGATAAACTTCAGCGTGGAGAACAAGAAAATAGATATCGACTGGAGAGTGGAATAATCAGCGAATATTCCGCTTTTAAGTGAAGGTTGTTTTATAGAGTAAGCTTATTAAAGGGCAACCTTGTCTATAAGCTTATGCAGCGACTTGGCAGACAACTGCCATCCCATTTTCGATATGAGTGCGGTAAAGAAAAAATTGTCACTCTTTGGAATGTCAATTTCTACTTTATCCGTGCTAACATCTTTGAGAAGCTCTTGTTGGTTGTCGAAATCGAAATAAGAATCCTTGTCGGGCAGATAATCCAATGGAAGGCAGCTTAAAGGCACAGCCTCTGTATTGGTCTGATTTCCTGTGCTATCCAAGTCGATTACCCATACGAAACTGTCCGAAGAGCTTTCGATGACCTGTAAGAGCGTCCTTTCCTTATGCAGATATTGATAAAGAATATTTAGTCCGACCCTAATTACCATCCACCTGTTGGTAGTGTCGTCACAGTCCAACCAGTAGAAAAGGTAATAATCGCCATTGTCGTTATAGTATAATGAAAGCAACGGTCCATCCTGCTCAATTAAGTTGGCACGAAGTTTTAGTTGGCTAATATCAAAAGGTATGTTGTAACCGTTCAGCTTTTCCATAACGTTTCAATAATTTTAAAGATTTTGTTCAAGTCGCATGATGCGTACTCGTATAAGTCGAAATGACCGGAAATTTTATCAGGAGTCGTAACAAGTCCATCCTTGTTTTCCAACTGACCACCACTCAAACCGTCTCCTATAGTTTTAGGAGTGCGCTTGAAAGACTTACATAATGATGCGTATCTTTTTTCTGCATTCTGCTGACTGTCAAAGCAAGAAAGAGCATAACCGCTGAATTTCAGATGTGGCATTGTATATCCCTCCGAAAGAAGCTTGTCTATTTGTTCTTGATACTTGAAAGTCATTCTCGCATTGTTTGCCACAAAGATAAAGGTAATTTTTGAAGCAAGCAAGATTTTTTTAATATTGTTGCGTAGACTTTGTGCATTTCAAAGTATAGCAACGCAAGTGGCTACATACTTTGCGTACGCGGGCAAATTGGTTCACGTTCGTGATCTATACGGCTCACGTTCGTAATCCATACGGTTCACGTTCGTGGGCAAACGTCGCGACGGCGTAAGACGAGCCACGCGAAAAGGGGGGAGATGGTGTGGAAACAACGACAAAACGAATAAAAATGGAGGTGGTGATGACATTTTCTGCCGAAAAAGGGTTGGCTTTCAGAGAAAAACGTTATTTTTGCAACGTCAATACCCCACGCCGAGGTGTTCGCTTGTCTGTGTTGACAAGAATGACAAAGCTCTGCAATGGCAGAGACAGACCTTGTGGTCGTGGGAGGGCACTACTTAATGTTAAAGCGTCACTAACGCTTTGTCTTTGACCGTTCTGAACGTAGGAAATTCAAGACTATAAGTTCTAAGACAATGTCAGAAGTGGCTGCTACGGGTATGTAATAACTGTATCCCGGGGTGTGTAGCGAGGGTTCACCAAACAATCCTCACGCACACCTTTCCCGGAGTAAGTTCAGATACCGGCGTGGGCAGACACTCTACTCGTCACTTATAGGGGCTTTTCCTACGGCCTGGAACGGAAGACGAGAAGATGTGTATACCCACGTTTTGCATTTTTGTAGTAAGAGAATCAGCGCATAAATCTATGTCTGTGGTCTGTTTCCATTAATCATACGAATCATCATAGACCACAATAATGAAACTGCTAATTTAGTGAAACACAAAAAAATGGGACACGTGTCGGGCGTGTCCCATTTCTTTTATGTATGGTTGTGCGTTATCGTTATTCAGGCAGCATCACCACGCTCACCTTGTTGGCTCCTGCGAGGAAGTCTTTCACGAATGCGGAAATCTTCTCTGGTGTCTGTGCCTTCACGGTGTTGGCATACTCCGTGTGTTCGTCGCGGTTCATGGTGTAGTTGTCCCAGACGATGCTTGCCCAGTAGCCGTTAGTCTTCAGCGAGCTGTCATACTGCTTGAGCATGAGCTTCTGCACCTTGTCGAGCATCTCGGCGTCGCACTTCACGGCGAGGTCCTTCACGGCCTGGTTCATTATCTGGATGGCTATTTCCTTCTTCTCAGGCTTCATTGGGCAGTAGCTGGAAATTTGAGCTATGTGGTAACCGTCTGAGGCCAAACTCATGCCAGCCTGCGCGCCACAGCTGTAGGCGGCGCTTGCCTCCTCGCGAATTTCCTTGAGGTAGACCATGGAGAGCACCTGGCCTGCAATGGATGCCTGGATGCTGCGCTCCAAGGTATAAGGCAACGTCTGGTTAAACCAGAGAATCTGCGCCATCGACTTTGGAGTCTCCATCTTGCGCTTGAACGTGTTGTCGATGTTCTTTTTCGTGGGGAATACCTCACGCTTGCTTTCGGGGTTCTTGCCCTTTGATGGCAACGAGCCGAGATACTGGCATATGAGTGGGCGGATGGTTGCCTCGTCGAAGTTGCCTATGATCTCGAATACCCAACCGTTGGCGTTGGCTGTGCGCTCCTTGGCCATTTGCAGTATGCGGTCGTAGGACACGTTCTTGAGGTCTTTCAGCAAGAAAGGTTGCATTCTCCAGTTGTCTTCGTAGATCGACTTCGTTATCGTGTCTGAGAAAGCCGTTGACGGGTCAAGGTCGCGGTTCTTCAATTCGACCTCGTTTTGCTGCATGAGGTTGTTGAAGGCGTCCTGATCCTTCTTTATGTTTGTGAAGTAGAGGTATGCGAGCTGGAACATCGTCTCCACGTCTTTTGGCGTGGCGCTTCCGCTCAGGCTCATCTTCCTTGCGCTCATGCTGAGCGATGCGTTGGCAATCTTTCCGGCGAGCGCCTTGCCCAGCTCCATGGAAGAGAAGTCGCCGAGGCCGCTGTTGTCGATGACGCTGTTGAACATCTGGATGTTGGCGAAGTCGGCCTTGCCGTAGTTGCCGTCTCCTGAGCCACCTGTTCCGCTCATCGACACTTGGTCTTTCTTGTAGTCGGTCTTCTTCAGCAGCACGGTGACACCGTTAGAGAGTGTGAGGATGCTGTAGTCGAACTTCTTGCTCTTCACCTCTTTCTTTATCTTTCCTGGCTTGGGCAGGCTCTTCATGATGGGCTCGTTTTTCACGTTGTCCACGTAGGCGTCCACCTTCGCGGCCCTTGCCTCGTGCAAGGCGTTGAGCAGCTGGTCGGCTGTTGGGTATACGGCTCCGTCTTTCTCGTTGTTGAAGCTGAGTATCACAAGGTTGCTGTCGCTCTTAGCCACAAGTTGTGGCAACACCTCGTTGATCGCCTCAAGTGGGATCATGGGCACGATCTGCTTCATCATCTTGTAGTTGAACTCCAATGAAGGCATCGCCTCGTTGTTGAGGAACCATCCGAGCGCTTGCTTGTAGAACGACGTGTTGGAGCGCTTGTCGCGGCCTTCCCACATCTTGTCGAGCGATGACAGCATCGACTCCTTGAAGCGTGCGTACTCTGTGGCGGTGAAGCCGTGGTCTGCGGCCTGTTTCACCACAAGGTAAGCTGCCTTTATGGCATCTGCTGTCTTGCCCATGTCCTTAGGCATGACGTTGATAGAGAAGGCGCCTTTAGCCTTGGCGAAGATGTAGTCGCCGTCGCCAGCCGACGCGCCCACGAATGGGCAGTCGGCCTTCAGTGCCGCTTCGGCGAAACGGGTAGAGAGCATGCTGATGGCGGCCTGCTTCACGTATTGCGTCAGCGTGTATTCTATGTCTTGCTTTATGGAGTCGGGATCGGCATCGTGCTTCATCATGAGCATCACCATCGACTGCTGATATTCCTTGTCCTTGTCGATTATGACTATAGGCTCGGCGTTGTCGGGCACGGGCTCTTCCACGATCTTGGCCTCGTTGGCGGGGTTCTTTATGTCGCCGAAGAGCTTTTTGATCTGCGCCTCGGTCTTGTCCACGTCCACGTCGCCCACCACGATGATGCCTTGGTGGTCAGGGTGATACCACTTGTGGTAGTAGTCCACGAGCTCCTTGCGCTTGAAGTTGTCCACCACCGACATCAATCCTATCGGGTAGCGCTTGCCGTATTTTGAGCCAGGGTAGAGCTTCTCAAGGTTTCGCTCCAGCATTCGGCTCTGTGCCGAGGTGCGCAGTCTCCACTCTTCGTGTATGACGCCGCGTTCCTTTTCTATCTCCTCTTGTTCGAGCGAGAGGCCGCACGACCAGTCGCGCAGGATGAGCAGGCAAGAGTCGAGTGTTGAGGCCGACGTTGTGGGCACGTTGTCGATGTTGTAGACCGTTTGGTCTATAGATGTGTAGGCGTTGAGGTCGCCGCCAAACTCTATGCCCTTTGACCGGCACCACTCAATGAGGTTGTTGCCCTTGAAGTGGTCGGAGCCGTTGAACGCCATGTGCTCGAGGAAGTGGGCGAGACCGCGCTGGTCCTCGTTCTCCTCAAGCGAGCCCACCTTTTGGGCGATGTAGAAATTGGCGCGGTGCTCTGGCCAGTTGTTGTGACGGATGACGTAAGTCAGTCCGTTGGGCAGCTTGCCAATGCGGAAAGCCGTGTCCACAGGTATCGTCTTGGCAGGCATTTGCGCGCTTGCGGTAACCACCGCGACGAGCAAAAGCAACATTGAGACGATAGAGTTCTTAATGTTTTTCATAAGTTTTAAAAAGTTGTACAGTTTCCCCTATTATTTTTTTTACATAATAATGCACAAAGTTACGACAATTAAATATGCCAAAATCATAAACATGAGTTTTTTTTTGCCATTGTCGTTCTTTTAGCTTAAATTTGCACACCATAATAGTATAGATTTGTCAAAATGGGTCTTACAAAGATAGCAAGCATGTTTTTCAGCCCCCGTCAGAAAGAGCTTGAGAAGCATTTCACGGAACCCGAGCAATTGCAACGGTCGGTGCTGAATTACCTTGTCTCCAAGGGTCGCGACACGGAGTATGGCCGTTCCCACGCGTTTGAGAACATCAATGGCTATGATGATTTCGTGAAGAGTGTGCCCATAAACACTTATGAAGAGTTGAAAGGCGACATAGACCGCATGCGCCATGGCGAGGCCAGCGTGTTGTGGCCGGGATTGGTGAAATGGTATGCCAAGTCATCGGGAACGACCAACGACAAGTCGAAGTTCATCCCCGTGTCGTCGGCTGGATTGCACAATCTCCACTACAAGGGCGGTACCGACGTTGTGGCGTTTTATTTGCGCAACAACCCTGACAGCCGCTTGTTTGATGGCAAGTCGCTCATCCTCGGTGGCAGCCATTCGCCAAACTATAATGTGGAAGGTTCGCTCGTGGGCGATCTCTCCGCAATATTGATAGAGAACATCAATCCCTTTGTCAACCTCATTCGCGTGCCCAAGAAGCGCACCGCGCTGCTTTCCGACTTCGAGCTGAAGCGTGACCGCATTGCCATGGAGTGCATGAACAAGGACGTCACCAATATCTCTGGTGTGCCTTCGTGGATGCTGAGCGTGCTTGTGAGGATGCTGGAGATGTCTGGCAAGAAACACATTGAGGACGTGTGGCCAAACCTTGAGGTCTTCTTCCACGGCGGCATAGCCTTTGAGCCTTACCGCAAGCAATACGAGGAGATCATCACCTCGCCCAAGATGCGCTATATGGAGACGTATAACGCCTCCGAGGGATTCTTTGGCATACAGAATGACCCCAATGACCGCTCAATGCTTCTCATGCTCGACTATGGCGTGTTCTATGAGTTCATACCAATGGAAGAAGTGGACAGTCCAAATCCTAATTTCGTTCCTTTGGAAGCGGTGGAGACAGGCAAGAACTACGCCATGGTAATATCCACGTCGTGCGGGTTGTGGCGCTACATGATAGGCGACACGGTGACCTTCACCTCTACAAGGCCATACAAGTTTGTCATCACAGGTCGCACCAAGTGTTTCATCAATGCCTTTGGCGAGGAGCTCATCCAAGACAATGCCGAGAATGGCCTAGCCTACGCTTGCGAGCGCACGGGTGCCCAGATCCTTGAATACACCGCCGCTCCCGTCTATATGGACGAGAACGCCAAGTGTCGCCACCAATGGCTCATAGAGTTCTCTAAAGAGCCCGATGACATGAAGGCGTTTGCCGATTGCCTCGACAAAAAACTGCAGGAGATAAATTCCGACTATGAGGCTAAGCGCTTCCACGATGTCACGCTTCAGCATCTGGAGGTGGTGAAGGCGCATCCTCACCTGTTTGAGGAATGGCTCAAGGGGAAAGGCAAGCTCGGCGGGCAACACAAGGTGCCACGGCTGAGCAACTCAAGAAAAAACATGGACGAGCTGCTCGAACTCAATGGCAACTACGATCAGCAATGACCCTATGGGCTTTTTTTGAAAGACAGCGATAGACTTGTGATAGACGTTTTATATGATTGTCAACAATAATTCAAACGACAAGGGCAAGGCGGCGAGACTCTTCGTGACGTTGTCGCTCGCGGGGCTTCTCGTGTTGCTGCTCCTGCAAGGTTGCGCGCGTATGGGAAACCCCGACGGCGGATGGTATGATGAGACACCGCCGAAGATCATAGGCTCGGATCCTGCCGACGGGGCCACGAACGTGAAAAAGAAAAAAGTGCTTATCAATTTTGATGAGTATATCAAGATAGACAACCCCACCCAGAATGTAGTGGTGTCGCCACCCCAGCTTGAGGCACCTGAGATTAAAGGTGCGGGCAAGAGCATAAGCGTGCAACTTGTCGACTCGCTCAAGCCAAATACCACCTATACCATAGACTTCTCAAACGCCATAAGCGACAACAACGAGGGAAACCCTCTCGGCGACTACGCTTACACCTTCTCCACGGGCGACCATATCGACACCTTGCAAGTGTCGGGATATGTCGTCGGGGCTGAAGACCTGGAACCCGTGAAAGGCATATTGGTGGGACTTTACAATGACCTTAGCGATTCCGCGTTCCAGAAGAAACCCATGGTGAGGGTGTCGAGGACCGACTCGCGCGGCCACTTCACCGTGAAGGGCATCGCGCCGGGCAAATACCGTGTATATGCCTTGCAGGATGCCGACGGAAACTACATGTTCAACCAAAAGAGCGAGATGCTGGCTTTCAACCACGACATCATAGAGCCTTCGTTCAAGCAAGACTCGCGGCAGGACACCATCTGGGCCGACTCGCTGCACATAGCCTCTATCAGCGTGGTAGGATACACGCGTTTCCTTCCCGATGACATCTGCCTGCGTGCGTTCAACGAGATCCTGACCAACAGGTATCTCGTGAAGAGCGACCGCACCGACGCCAACCATTTCAGCTTGTTCTATAGTTATGGCGACACCACGCTGCCAAAGATAACAGGCGTTAACTTCAACTCCGACAACGCGTTCCTGATAGAGTCCACGGAAAAGCGCGACACGATAACTTATTGGCTTCGCGACACGGCTCTCGTCAACCAAGACACGCTGAGGATGCAGGTTGTCCACAACATCACCGACACCTTGGGCGTGTTGCGTGAACAGGTGGACACGCTCCAGCTCATAGCCAAGACCTCGTATGAGAAACGCCTGAAAGACGCTGAGAAGAAGCTGAAGACATGGCAGAAGGAGCAAGAAAAGAGGAAAAAGAAAGGCTTGGATTACGACAGCGTGATGCCACCTGTGGAATTGAAGCTCAAGGTGACACCGTCGGGCGACTTGGACCCCGACCAGAACGTGACGTTAAGCAGCGATGTGCCGTTGATGCCGGTGGACACTGCCCACATACATCTCTATTCCCATCCTGAGAAAGACTCGCTTTGGTATGCCGAGCGCTACGAGCTGCACAAGATAGACAGCAGAACTTACCGGTTGCTCGCTGAGTGGAGGCCGGGAATGGAGTATAGTCTTGAGGCAGACAGCACCACCTTTGCTTCCTTGTATGGAGACGTGTCGAAGAAGTTGAAGATAGGTCTGAAGGTACGCCCAACCGAATCGTACGCGTCCGTCTTGATGACACTGACGGGCATGAGCGGAAAGCATGTAGTAGCCCAACTGCTCGACAATTCAGGCAAGATGGTCAAGGAGGTCTATACCGACAATGGGCAGGCTGAGTTCTATTATCTCAAGGCCGGGAAATATTACATGCGCATGATAGTGGACGCCAACAAAAACAACCGTTGGGATACGGGCGACTACGACAAGGGCATAGAGCCGGAGGAGGTGTATTATTACCCGGAGCTCATTGAATGCAAGGAGAAGTGGGATCTCACCCTCACGTGGAATCCTACGGCGAAACCGCTATGGCAGCAAAAGCCTGAGGCCATAAAAAAGCAAAAGGCCGACAAGCAGAAAACCATCCAGCACAAGAATCTCGACCGTGCCAAGAAACTTGGGATACAATATATTCCAAAGCCTTGACAAAAAGGATATGATTGTTTTAACTTTAATGATAATGACATTAACTTATCAGCAAAACAAGATGACACAAGCAACAAGACGTTTAAAGATATCTCTTCTCTCATTGCTCGCATTCTTCTGCGTGTCGGCTTCGGCACAATGCACGTTCCACAACACGGCTTTCAAGTCGGGCGAGAGGCTTTCTTACAACCTTTATTTCAACTGGAAGTTTGTTTGGGTTAAGGTGGGCACCGCGTCTTTCGACATCGACCAGACAAAGTTTCTTGGCAAGCAAGCTTACAAGGGAAGCTTGATAACGAGAGGCAACAAGCGCGCCGACCGTTTCTTCGTGCTTCGCGACACGCTCCTGTGTTACAACACGCTTGACATGGCACCGTTATACTATCGTAAGGGTGCCAAGGAGGGCAAGCGTTATACGGTGGACGAGGTATACTACTCTTACTCGAACGACAAGTGCCACGTCAAACAGCACAGGCTGAGGCACGACGGCACTCACTCAAGGTCGCAACGCACGCTGAACGACTGTGTTTACGACATGATGAGCATCTTCATGCGCGCACGCTCATTCAATCCCACGGGATGGAAAAAAGGCTATGCTGTCAACTTCCCGATAGTAGACGGAACGAAGGTCTATGCGGCGCAGCTGCGCTATCAGGGCACCGTGAACATAAAAGCCGACAACGGACACACTTATCGCTGCCTCAAACTTGCCTACATGGACAAGGACGACGACAGCGACAAGTGGGAAAAGATTGTGGATTTCTTCGTGTCAGACGACGACAACCACATACCCGTGCGTCTTGACCTCCATCTGAAGTTTGGCTCGGCGAAGGCTTTCATGACAAGCGTCACGGGGTTGAGAAACGCCGAGAAGTCGATGGTGAAATAAAAAGGGTTATCTAAAGTCGATAAACTTCAAATTGCCTGGCCCTACGTCTCTTTTGCAGCGTGCCAACAGCATGCTGGGAGACTCCGGCGTTTCCTTGGGAGTGTAGCTTGCCTCGATTTCTTCCTTGCCATAGTAGCGTGCCAAGCCTTGGTTTATCCAGTAGCCGGAATAAATCGTGATGTCGTTGAAGGCATCTGAAGGCATCTTGACGGAGAGAGGCTTCAGCGTCACCGTGCTCCTGTCGTCAGCCGTAAGCGCCAAGTCGCGATTCCTCATTTCCTTGTCGAATTTAAAGACCGTGCCTTTCTTCATTAACGTCACGGTCCTGTTGGTCGTGGTTTGCTTGATGCTTACTGACAATACCAAGATGACGACAACGTAGTAAGGCGCAAAGCGCAACGCATAGGCGTATTTTTGTTTAAACGCCTTTACCACTTCCACGATGGCTGAACTCAGAGGTGCCTTTGCCTCCGCTTTCCTTATGAGTGCCCCTGAAAGGTAATACACGTTTATGCAGATGAGCCAAAGGCTTACGTAGGAGTAGACGTTCTGTACCCTGCCTGGGCCTCTTGTGCCCATGGCATAGCAGTGGGCAAAGAAGAAGGAACTGTAAACCAAGACCGTGACAATGACGCACAGCCATGGATGCGAGAACTTGAAGCGCGACTTTGCAGCCATTCTTACGATGGCAGGGGTGACAACTGTCAACATCAACACCTTGACAATGTTGAATGAGTCTGGAAAGAACTCGAAGCTCTTTCCTATTGCCATGAAGAACGCGGCAAAGACATTTGGCTTGTCTTCAATGGTGATTTGCCTGTAGGCATTGCCAGGGGCAAGCACGCTCAAGGTGAAGGCAACGCCGTAGACGGCAAGGATGGCAAGGTAAAAGCGTGGCCACCTTTTTTGTTCCATTCTCATGACAATGATAGAAGTGAACAATACGGCTCCCATGCCAAGGCCTGAGACGAAGTTGCCACCGGCTATGATTATGGCAAGCACGGCGGATGCCGCGCCTATTATTGTTTTCTTTGCTCTCGTGCTTGCCAGCCTATAACCTATGAGCAATGATGCCAGCATGAGCGACAAGCTATAGAACAACGTATAATACATCGCGCCATTATACCAATAGAACGCGTCGTAATATGAATACGTGAACTGTATGGTAATGGTCACAAAGAGTGTCGAAACGAAGATATATTCCAGCCTTGAAACGTGGAGAAGCTTACGCATTACCATGTAAAGTAATGCGTAAGTGGATCCCATCAGGCTGAATAGTAAGATGATAGGCCCAAGCCAATATTGCCCGAAGACGCCAGGCTGCAGGGCCATGAGAAAGCAAGCTGAATATGTGCCTTGCCATGAATGATACATGGATATGGCCACATTCCACGCGCTATGTACGCAAGCGAGGAAAGAGTGGCTCTCGTTCCATGCCTTATAGACATTGGCACCGAAGACATAATCGTCTGCAAATGGATGCAAGTATTGACCTATCCACAGCATTGGGGCAATTGACAGGATTAGAATCGCGATGGCCGCAATGCTGACAATCTGTTGTTGTTTCTTATTCATGATGGTTTTATTATCCTGATTTATTAACAGTCTTTTGAATACCATTTAAATTATTTACTTATTTATAATGCAGGACTTGTAAGTTTATTGCATACTTATTAGTTAATAAATGCTAATAAGATTTTTTCTTGATAGTTTTTCGTAACTTTGCCGAATCAGAACAACAGGGGATAAACGTATGAGAAGTAGTAGGAAAATCACGCTGAGATTGTCTGTGGCGTTGTTGGTGTTGCTAATGGCTGCCGTCGTTGGCGGAAGTGTTTATCTATTGAGCTTTGCCCTCCATCCTGCCAACAACAAGGGACGCGACTATGCAGGTCAATATGCCATGACGCGCGGCCGTTATCCGTGGATGGTGTCTTGGCTCGACTCCGTGGCGAGCCATAAGGCCCTTCGCGACACTTTCGTCACGATGGCAAATGAGCGGACGGGGCTTTTCCTTGCCGACAGCACACGCCTGCACGCCCTTTTCATCAAGGCTCCGCGCAAGACAGCCCTCACGGCCATTGTCGTGCATGGATATACCGATTGCGCGGTGGATATGCTCCAGTTTGCCTGCTTCTATAACCGTGAGCTTGGCATGAACGTGCTGTTGCCCGACTTGCACGCTAATGGAAAGAGTGGCGGCAAGGCGATGCAGATGGGCTGGAACGACCGCAACGACGTGTTGAGGTGGGCGACGATAGCCGACAAGATGTTCAAGGACTCCACGGGTCACGCGAAAATGGTGATACACGGATGGTCGATGGGCGGTGCCACGACTATGAACGTCGCTGGCGATAGTACCCCCGACTACATCAAGTGTTTCATAGAAGATTGCGGCTATACATCCGCTTGGGACGAGTTCAGTCATGAGCTCGACAATATGTTCGGGCTTCCCGAATTCCCGTTGCTCTACTCGGCGTCGGCACTATGCAAGGTTGGCTATGGCTGGTCGTTCGGGGAGGCTTCGCCGCTGAAGCAAGTGGCGAAATGCCGCAAGCCGATGCTTTTCATACATGGGGGCAACGACGACTTCGTGCCAACACGCATGGTTTATCCGTTGTATGCCGCCAAGCCCGCGCCGAAGATGCTTGTGGTGTTCCATGGCTCGGCTCATGCCAAGAGTTTCAAGGACCATAAGAAGCATTACGGGCAGTGGGTGAGAACTTTCCTTAATAAATATCTCTTGCACTGAACAAGTTTTCTGTCGCCTCACGGCTTTAGAGTCGTGGGGCGATATTTTTTTTGCTTTACAGTTCCAGTTTGAATTCGACCTCGTGGCGTTTCCCGTATCTCGTCCAGAACTTCCGGCGACAGTCCATGGCTATGCCTATGGCCTCTTGCTCGTCGAATCCACGCAAGCGAGCGTACTCGGCGACAAGAAGCTCGATAAACCTTTTCGGTCCCCATAGGCGCGCGAAGTTGGCGCAGCCTCGCTCTATGTCGACGGGGCCGAAATACATCCTGTTGATGTCAACGATGGAGAAGTGTGTCTCGCCATTGGCGTCCTTGTCCCAGAGAATGTTGCCTGGTGAGTAATCCTTGTGCATCACGCCTTCCCCGTGCATGTGTGCCGTGAATGCAGCGAGAGCCTTCGCCATGGGTTCGTACGCCTCGGGCTCAGCGTCGCCCATCTCGTAGAGAAGATGCTTGTATGGAATCTCCGGCGTTATGAGCCAACTTTCCCCAAGTAATCCCCATTTGCAATCTTCAATATAGGCTATCGGCTCAGGCGTTTCCACGCCATGCTCACGAAGCATGTTGGCATAGGTGAACGCTCGCAAGCCCTTGGGCTTGCGTATTCCCCAGGAATATACAAGCTTGTTGAAAAAGTGTGGGCTATGAAACCGCTTCGCGATGAGCGACTCGCCATTGGGAGCCGCGAACCTTTTTATCAGGTTGCGCTTTCCGCCGTACACGTATTCCCCGTCGGTGTCCATCTTGGCTGGCAAGGCAAGGAGGAAGTCGCGGAAGATGGCGTATCGTGGGGAGAGGAGCTTGATATATATCATAGTGGATTGACGGTGTTGAAATTGAATAGTGTCAGCACCTTTTCGATTATTGGTGCCATGTCGTAGTATTTGTATTCCGCGAGTCGCCCACCGAAGACGATGTCCTTTTCCTTGTCGGCAAGGGCCTTGTATCTCTCGGCAAGCCCGGAGTTGTCCTTGTCGTTCACCGGATAGTATGGCTCCATGCCGTCTGTCCATTCCGTGGAGTATTCCTTTGAAATGACGGTCTTGGGGCATTTGTATATATCTTGTCCGAACATCTCGAAGTGCTTGTGCTCTATTATTCGGGTGTAGGGCACTTCCCTTTCCGTGTAGTTCACCACGGCGTTGCCCTGATAGTTGGGCGTGTCGATGGTCTCCTGCTCGAAGCGTACGGTGCGGTAGTTGAGCTTGCCAAACTGGTAGTCGTAGAATTCGTCTATCTTTCCTGTAAAGACGAGCTTGTCGGCTATTTCATGCCAGTTGTCCTTCAGGTTTATTTTTGAGCCGTCGTGTAGGACGGTCTCGCTTGCGAAGAAGTCAACCCCTACCATCGTGTCAACGCCTTCCAACAAGCCGTCGATGAGCTTGTTGTATCCGCCGATGGGTATGCCCTGATACTTGTCGTTGAAATAGTTGTTGTCGAAGACCAGGCGTACGGGCAGTCGCTTGATGATGAAGGCTGGCAGGTCGGTGCATTTGCGGCCCCATTGCTTTTCGGTATATCCCTTGATGAGGCGCTCGTAGATGTCTTTGCCAACCAGGAGCATGGCTTGTTCCTCAAGGTTGTGCGGCTCATTCGGCAAGCCGGACTCTTCATTCTTCACTCTCAGTTCTTCACTGTATGCCGCCTTTTGTTCGTCTATCTTGGCTTGCGCCTCCTCGGGAGTGGTGACGCCCCACATCTGGTAGAACGTGTTCATGTTGAAAGGCAGGTTGTAGAGCCTGCCCTTGTAGTTGGCGACAGGCGAGTTGGTGTATCGGTTGAATTCCACGATGGAGTTGACGAAATCCCACACCATCTTGTTGGATGTATGGAAGATGTGGGCACCATACTTGTGTACGTTGATGCCTTCGATGTTCTCGCAATAGACGTTGCCGCCGAGGTGCTGGCGCTTGTCTATCACCAAGCATCGCTTGCCCTGCCTGTGGGCGAGATGCGCAAACGTGGCGCCGAACAGCCCGGAGCCAACAATCAGATAGTCGTATTTCTGCATAAGAGTTTGCCTATTATCATAGTTCATGTTCCATTTCGCGATAAAGTTAAGAAAAGATATGCTAATATGCAAGCTCAGGAAGGAAAATGTTGGGGAGAACATTTGCAGCGCACTGCAAATTTCTTGCAGAAGTTTCATATCTTTGCAGCGCAATTCATTCGGTAGCTTATGATAGAACGCGTCAAGTACTTGTCTCTTTTGGAACAATGGAGAGACTTGGACAACGAGCCTTATTTTGACTATAAGGCCTTGTATTCGCATGTAAAGGCTAACCTATGTGTGTTAGACTGGCTGAGGGAGTGAGGATATGATGCGGCTCCAAAAATCATATAGAAAACATTTGACAAACTGTCTTCGAAAAATCGATTCCTTGCAAACAATCAGGTAGTTGGTAGCAAATGACCGATTTTTGTGAAATTTTGCTATCGGTTGATATTCAGTGCGTTATGATTCAAACGACAAAAGTCGAGCAAAATGTCGCATAAGTCAGTTTGCCTTATCACTTAAATGGCAACGCCTTGCCACCGTAAAGCCGTCGTCCCAACGCTGGCAAGGCTTCGCCCCAACGTTGGCATGGCATTGCCTTTACGCTTAAATGCCGACACCTTTTCAACGAAAGGGCAAAAAACAACTTGTAAAAGAGACTCGCGGAAATCCCAAGACGTGATTTCCTTCTTTCAGATTTGATGTTTTTGAATGTTAAATTCCGCGATAAAATCTTTACAAGTTCAAGGTCGGAATGTTGCAAGGCAACGATAGCGAAAGGGATAATTGTATGGCGTTTCTTTTTGGTTCTTGATTTTTTTCGTAATTTTGTAACCTAAATAAGAACCTCGTATTGTAAATGGCGTTTTGACGGAATAATGTCGTTGTTGCAAATAAGACGAATGGAAAATCATCATAAAGTGCAAAAGGAAGTAATACATATAGCCCTCACGATAGACGAAAATTATGTGCGGTATTGTACCGTAGTAATTGCTTCTGTACTTGAAAACAACAAGGAAGAACCTGTTGTTTTTCATGTCGTTGCCAACGGCTTGTCTGCTCAAAGCAGAAGCCAGCTTACGCTTCAAGCTGCCAAGGGAGGTTCCAAGGTTTTCTTTTATGCTGCCCCTTCTTCCCTCTTGTGCGATTTTCAATTGAAATGGGGAGGAAAGCGTCTTTCCATGACGGTATTTTATCGTTGTGTCTTGGCCACTATCTTGCCAGATTATGTGAAACAGGTTATTTACATGGATTGTGACGTATTGGTTTTGCAATCCTTACGTGGTTTGTGGAATACTCGTATGGAGGGCTATGCTATGGCAGGAGTGCAAGACCTACTTAAGACGCCAGAAGAGTATTTCGTGCGCTTGGGGTATGATAGAAAACATGGTTATGTCAATGGTGGGGTCTTGCTTCTCAACCTGGACTATTGGCGAAATAACGATGTAGAGAATCGCTTGAAGAAATATTTTAAAGAGCATACCGCCCAAATAGTCAGAAACGACCAAGACATCATGAATGCGGTATTGATTCATGAGAAAATCATGCTTGATTTTAAGTGGAACGTGCAGATAGACGTTTTTGGGACAGACAATTACAAGGACGAAGCCTTGCGCGAGAAATGCCTTCAAATAGCCAGCGACATAGGGATATTGCATTATTGCTATCGCAAGAAGCCGTGGCACTATAATTGCATCCATCCTTTGAGGGAGTTGTTTTTCGAGTATGAGAGGCTAACACCGTTTGATGACTATGCTCGCTTGTCAAGCCCATGGAGCAGGGTGCATAGGTTTATGCACAATTTGCCTTATACCATTGGATTGAAGAAATCCAAGGTATTGACAAAGCGGCAGTTTGAGAAATATCGGTTAAAATATATAGAGAATAAAAAGCGATAAAAATGATACCAAAAATAATTCATCTTTGTTGGTTCAGCAACGACCCTTACCCAGTGGAAATCAAGGCTTGTTTGGATTCTTGGAAACGTATCATTCCTGACTATCAAGTCAAGGTTTGGGGATATGAAGACGCTAAGGCGATAGGTTGTGATTTTATCGATGAGGCGTTGGAGGAAAGGCGTTGGGCTTTCGCGGCTGATGTCGTCCGCTTTTATGCGGTATATAAATATGGTGGCCTTTATATGGACAGCGACATTTTTCTGTATAAAAGATTTGATGAGTTTGTGCCCGAAAAGGGTTTCATGACTTTCAACGAGAAGGTAAACCCTGATAACAGCGAGTTTGGGCTTCAGGCGGCTTTCTTTATGGGTGAGGCCGGCAACGCCTTGTGCAAGGAGGTGTTTGAGCATTACAAGAACGCGCATTACCGCAATCCGGACGGGACGCTCAACAATACTATTTCCCCGTTGGTGATGGCACGCATCGCGGAGAAGAAGTTTGGGTATAAGCGAGAAGACACTTATCAGGACTTAGGCGACATAAAGATTTACCCTACCCATTTCTTTGCGCCACGCAACAAGTACAAGATCGACGAGAACACCTTTGGCATTCATCGTATATATGGCAGTTGGAGAAAAAGAAAATTCGGGCGGCGCCTGGAGATATGGGTTCGTCATCAATTTGCGGTGGTAAGGTATGCTCTTCTCAAACGGTAGGGAAGAGCATGCCTTGTCTTTTATTGAAATTCGTGTGTGTGGATGGATATTTTATACTTCTTCCATCCTTTTCATTTCCCAACCACAGAATTGAATGATGATTTTGTGTAAGGTTGTGCCTTGGCGAAGAACTTCTATTCTTGGAGCTGCTGCATAACGGTTGATTTGCTCTACGGCTTCCTGCCATTGTGCTTCTGCCTTACTCTCAAAATCTTTGGCTGGCAACATCTTCAGCTCGATGATGTAACAGTGCTTGGTAGGATAATGAGTCAAGTCTGGCAAGAGGAAAAAGTCGCAGTAGCCATGGTTCAACTCTAGTTCGGGAGCAGTGATGTAGTAGTTGCTCATATAGAGATAAGCCATGAAGAAACCTTGGAGGTTTCGCTCCGCCTCTATGCCATCACGCACGGAGGCAACTTCGGCGTATGCTTTCGCCATGAAGCCCAACACTTCTTGCCATTTTCCCTCGAAAGCCATATAAGTCATCATATAACCGAAGTCGTTCAGGTTGATATGATTGATGTCTTGGTATTGTTCTTGCAGATACCCATAATATTGGCGACGGACATTATTATTGGGTATTCCGAGCACCAGCATATCACCAAACGTGTCTTTGATAGTGAGCATGCCATAGTAAAACAACAAGCTAGGGAAATATTCGGGCTTTACCATATCGCTAGCAGGGAAAGTTTCGTACAGGTTTGCCACGATACTACCCTCCTCCGTAATCTTACGGATGATACCCTTGCGATTGCCATCCAACTTGTCTAACTGGAGCAGTCGCTTCATCTTGTTATAGTCGGTCTTCGTGTTCGGGTCTATCATCTGCTTTGGCCCTCTGCCATTGTTCATGTAATTGCGAATATAGTATAAAACCATGTCGCAATTGAAAACCCTGATACTACTTTCTAAACATTCTTCAGAAAAACAATAGTTATCGTACCATGGTTTCATCTCGGCAATCATGGCTTCTATGTCGCTGTCAGCAGGAATCTGCCCTGCATCACGATAACGGGTAAACATCGCTCTTACATCGTCGGTACTGAAACCTAGCATCTTGTCAAAGTCTGGGTTGGTAGAGATGTGCCATCCGATATTGAAACCACTTGTCACGTCATCTAGCGTAACAGGGCTGACACCCATCATGAATATCTTGGCAAATGACCCCTTGAACTTCTTGAAGTAGTCACGATAGAAACCACTGGCATGGGTCATGGCATGATATACCTCTTCACCTTGCTCGTTGAGCACAGTGTTGGTAAAATTATCGTATTCGTCGATGATGAGGTAGAGCTGATAGTTGTTTTCTTTTGCGCACTTCTGAATCATGGCAAGTTTCTCCGAAGCCTCTTTGGTTTCGTATATGCCCTTGTTGATGGCATCTCTGTAAAAGTCGGCATATCGATCGATGAAACTGTCGAAGCAGATGCAGCAATAGGAGTTGAATTTTTCCTCAAGCTGTCTGATATCGCCTCCTACTTGCGAGAAGTCGAGCGAAAGTATCTGGTATTTGCCTTGAAGAGGGGTCGGATGACTTCCTATCCAAAGTTCACCAAAAATCTCTTGAAACTGGTCTTTTAGCTTGCAGTCATAGTAGGCTTCAAGCATACTGAGAAACAAGCTCTTGCCAAAACGGCGAGGGCGAATGAAAATCAGGTTGTCGGGTTGCTCCTCCAACAACGGAATATACATGGTTTTATCTACGTAATACTGATTCTCTCTGATGACTCTCAAGAAGTCAGAGACTCCATAAGGTACTCTTTTGGGCTCTACCATGGTGTTGCGTGTTATATTTCTCAATAAAGTTACATAATTATGTCCAAAGGTATTGTGCTCAATGGTGTGATTTATGAAACTTTATCATATAAAAGTGCCTTTACTGCTGTTTTGATGGATACTTTCAAGAAATATCCTTGGTTGAGTTTCTTTGCTATTTCTACAGTATTTTCTTTCATCTTGTGGTAATGTCACTCAAAATATAGGAACGTTACAATATTCTCGCTTAAACCAAAGCTCGAAGACTGGATCTACAAAATTGTAGCAATCTCCGGTTTTCTCTATGAAATCTTTTTCTATAAGCGATTTCTTGTTTTTTGTGATGGTACGAGGTGCCCCTAACCCATACTCTGCCACAACTTTTTGGGCATTGAAATGTGTCTCGCCCATGCAGACCGCGCGCAAGAATGCTATTTGTGAGGTTGGCATTCCATCGATGTCTATAAGAAACATATCTGCATTGGTGTCCAAAAGTTTAGTGAATTGAGATTGAAAAATCTCTTCAGTCACTTTTGTTGCAGTATGGGTCCAGATGAGGAAGCAAAATTGTTGCATATACCAAGAGTGGCATTTCACGGTGTTGCATATCCGCTCTATCATGTCGTCGCTGATTTGCTTACCATAGTTGTAGAAACTATCATGGATGAAAGGCTTCCAATATTCAATGGAGATTTTCTTCAATGTCATCATCTGCCCAAAGCGGTAAAATGGATTTTTGGAGTTCCCAAAGATGTCCATCATCATGTGCCGTTTACTGCCGTAAAGGCAATAGGTAGTGCTGTGTTGCTCTTGCCATACTGATCGCATGGTTCCTTCCAGGCGTTTCCAGTCGGGAAGATTTGCCAGTTGTTGAAACTCATCTATACATATAATGACATGAACACCTTTAGCTTTGGCTATTTTCTCGGGAAGATTCAGTATTTCTTCTGCGCTTTCTTTTAAGGGCTTAAAGTTTAGCTTGACTTCAACCGCGTTCACAGGGTCGCTATTAACCGTGAGACTTGGAGATATGGACTGGACAAACTTGACGATGTCGGCCCAGCGCTTTTCTATAGTGGAAGAAACCCCTTGAAGTACGGCACTGGCAAATTTGTTGTAAAAATCCTCTTCGGAATATATCTTGAAAGCATCCAAATAGCAAACTCTTACATCTTTTTGCTCCAGCTTCATTTCTTCCATGGCAGCCTTGACAAGAGAAGACTTGCCCCAACGTCTTGGGGAAATGAGCATCACGTTGATGCCTCCTCCAAGAAAAGTCTTGAGGTCTTTACGATCTTCTATTCTATCGATGAAGTATTCGTTTTCTGCTATCGAGCCATATTCAAATGGTATCTTATTCATGTCGTTAATACCTTGATTTTCTGCAAAGTTATAAAATTATACCCAAAGGTATAATACCTTTGGGTATAATTTGTGATAGTTTAAGAGAAAACAAAGTCAAATTCCTGATTCTTATTGACGTAGTGGCTCGTGGATGCGTGGCTTGCGGATGCCTTACGCATTATCGCTGAAACCGCGACGCGATACCACTGAAATCCCGAAGAGATTACGTTTAAGCCGATTAAGAATTAAAAGGTCACGTTTTTCAAGGCTTCGCGCAAGAAATGGCCTTGGTTCAGTTTTGCCGCCATTTCCACGGCGCACCGCTTCATCTCTGAATAGTCGGCTTGTGACAAGCGGGGAAGAATGTCGTTGAGCTCCCGCAACGAGCCAACGGCGATGCCGCATCCATATTTCTCGATGATTGGTGCTACTGCAGATTCTTTCCAGACGATTACGGGCAAGCCGGCGCGGAGGTTGAACGACACCTTGTGGGGGGAGTTCCAGCGGAGGTAGTTGCCGTATTCGCCCGAGCAGGTGTCGAGCGAGTCGCCGTCCCACACCAAGCCGAAGTCGGCGTCGATGCCCTTGATATATTCCTCGGAAGGCACGAAACCTTGATAGGTAATGCGTGGGTTGTCGTGCAGACCTTTTAGTCCTTCCTTGTTGCCGCAGACAAGCAAGTCCCATTGGCTCAAAGTCTTGGTGAGCTCTACCAAGAATGAGTTTTTCTTCATGCTCAACGCTCCGGCGTAGACCACCTTGGCGTTAGCGTTTACCGTAGCCGCCTTTTGGCAAGGAGAGGCTGAGCGGTAGTCGAACAGCCCCAACGCCCCTACAGGTTTGCTCATGCCGTGGGTTTTGAGCCATGAGGCCATGTTGTCGTTAGACGCGATGATGTAGTCGGCATTCGACAGGCGGCTGATTTCCTTTTCCACGGTCAGCTTCTTCCTGCGAAACGACCCTAAGTCGTGGATGAGCGCTATGGTATGCGCCCCTTTCATCCTCGCGACGTGGCACAGGAAGGAAAAGTATTTCTTCACGGGGTATTGCAAGAAGAGCACGTCGCCCTTCCTGAGCGACAGGCAAGCGCGGATGATGCCTGTCAAGTCGAGGAAGAAGGCAAGGACCTTGCTTCCGTTCACCGTGCGTCGCAACCCGAGATTGATCGCCCCCATCTCGGCGAGCGTGTCCTCGTTGTCAGTCTTCGCCTTGTTGCCCGCGCTCGTCAAGTTGTAATAGTTTCGGCTGATGTAGCATAATCTATTTTGGGTCATATCTTTTTTCTTTTAAAAATAGTTTTGAGGAAATGTGTTTGGATAGGCACGCCTACACCTTATTATATATGTTCCACACGGCTTGGCATAGTTTCTCGTCAGAGAAGTTTTGGGCGTATTCTTTTCCTTTCGTGATCATCTCCTGACGCAATTCCTTGTCGGTGCAGACCCGATGGAGAGTTTCTGCCATGCTTTCGGTGTCGTCGGGTGCCACGTACAGCGAGGCGGGTCCTCCTGCCTCTTCCAGGCAAGAGCCTGTGCAACCAACGGCTGGCACTCCGCTTGTGATGGCTTCCAAGAGTGGTATGCCAAAACCCTCGATGCGGGATGGGTAAACGAAAGCACGCGCCAACTTGTAGAAGGCTGGCAGGTCTTCATAAGGTACTTGGTGGTAGAAATGAAACAAATGCTCAATGCCTTGCTCCTTGAGGTAGGCTTGTATGGTGTCCACATAAGGGGTTCGACGACCTACGGCGACGACATGGATGCCTTCTCCGGTATGCTGTTGCAATGTGCTGATGGCCTTGGCTACCAACAACAGGTTTTTGCGTTCCTCGATGCTGCCTACATAGAGAATGAACTCATCGGGCAAGGCATATTTGGTTTTCACCTCCTCTTTCTTTTGTGGCGCAATCTCTTGCGCGAACACGGGGTCGCATCCTTGATAGACCACATCTATTTTCTGTTCCGGTATGTGATAATAGTCTATGATTTCTTGCTTGGTGTATTTGCTGACGGCGATGATGCGGTCGGCATGCTCACACGCCTTGCGGAACTTGTAGTTGTAGATTTGCCTGTCTATCCAGTGATAATACTGGGGGGTATGGAGGAAGATAAGGTCGTGGACGGTAACGATATACTTGCAACGTTTTTGTCCAAAACGTTGCTCTCGCTTCTCCGGGGTTCCGATGTTGAGAGGTAGTTCGTTGCTTAGTCCATGAAATATGTCTATGCCGTCTTGCCGAATGTCCTTGGTTACGCCCCACACTCGCCAAAGAGAGCGCAGGCGGCTCCATATTCCTTTCGGCGGAAAGCACAGCTTGAGCTGGCTTAGGGTCGGGATTTCTTTCAGATAGGGGATGTGCCGAGGCTTGGGAGTGTATAGGTGGTATGTATTGTCGGGATGTTTTTCCGACAATATGCGAATGATAAATCTACTGTAGTTGCCAAGTCCCGTGCGATTTTGGGCGGCTCTCTTGGCATCGAATCCTATTCTCATACCTTATCTTCTTGTGTCTGCGTGTTTTGTTTACCATAAAGTTAGCTAAATCTTGAAATTCAGACAAGCAAAAGCTTGCGAAATCCCACATTTTAAACCATGTTAACGATACGGCGTGGCTTCGTGGCACTTATATGAACCAACGTATAAGGTCGCAAGTGGTATGATGATGCGTCTCATAATGCTTATGTGTCTTGCTCTTTAAATAGACGGTTTCTGTAAAAATCTGATTTTACACCGATTTTAGCTAACTTTGCAACCTAAATAGACAAAGCTCTCATAACTATTGGTATAAACATAATTTCCATATATCGTCATGAAAGAGACAATCGTCTGTGTGAAGCAATTCTTCATGCGACCTTTCTTCCGCAATCCTCTAACCTTGTTTGGACTGTGGATGCTGCTGGCTTTGGTGTCGGCATTGATTAAGTTTCATAAGTGTAACAACTTCTTGGTATTCAAGTATGTGTTTTGGCATACTTGGAACCAGACCTCCCTTTATGCCCCTTATCCTGCTGAGTATTTTGACACCAATTATTATGGTCCGTTCTTCAGTTTGGTTATCGCGCCGTTTGCCGTGGTACCTCTCCCGATAGGACTGATTCTTTGGCATGTCTTGATGACATTGGCTCTCTATGTGGCTATTCGTAAGTTGCCATTGGCACAAGGCAAGCAAATCTTCATCTATTGGTTTTGTGCCCATGAGTTGTTGACGGCGTTGTTTATGGACCAGTTCAACATCGTGACAGTTGCCCTCATTGTGGCTTCTTATTATTGCATCGAGAAAGAGAAGGATGTGCTGGCGGCTTGTTTCATCATGATAGGAACCTTTGTTAAACTTTACGGTATCGTCGGCTTGGCTTTCTTCTTCTTTTCCAAGCACAAGGGAAAACTTGTCGCCGCCTTGGTGGGATGGGCTATAGTCTGTTTCGTATTGCCGATGGCAATCAGCAGCCCTGAGTATGTGATAGGTCAATATCAGGAATGGATGATGAGCTTGGGTGGCAAGAATATGGAGAATATGTTCTCGAATATGCAAAATCAGTCGTTGTTGGGCTTGGTGCGCAAGATTTCACACGTGGCTACCTATTCTGATTTGTGGTTGATAGTGCCAGGCATCATAGCCTTTTGCGCTCCTTATCTCCGTATCTCGCAATACAAGAACAGTGCGTTCAGGTATGCCTTCTTGGCATCGGTATTGATGTTTGTCGTCTTGTTCAGTACAGGTAGTGAGTCGAGTACTTACATCATCGCCTTTATCGGAGTGGCGATTTGGTATGTGGCCGTGCCTTGGAAACGCTCTCGATGGGATGTCGCCTTGATGGTATTTGCCTTTATCTTGACGAGTATGTCGCCTTCCGATTTGTTCCCACGCTTTATCCGCAAGACGTATGTGCAGCCTTATGCCCTCAAGGCTCTTCCGGTGGTCTTGATATGGTTTAAGCTGATATACGAGATGCTTGTAAGGGATTACAAAGGAAAGGTATAGATGAGAAAATGAGGATGCGCCGGTTTTTGGGGCGGCGGCATTGTGGTTTGTTTGTTTTCAGGGCTTACGTCTCTGCCGATACATCTCTTCCACGACATTCTCCACGCTGCTTGGAACCATTCCAGTTATGGGCAAGCCACGCTTGATGTTATCCCTTATCTGCGTGCTGCTTATGTCGTAGAGTCGTGTGGCGTAGACGTGTACGTTGTGTGGGAGCGAAGCCGTGTCGATGGCGCAGTCGGGGCGTGCGTAGACGGCTATGTCGCAATTGGAAAGAATGTAGTCGGGCCTTGCCCAACGGTCGAAGGCGAGCCAGTTGTCACCCCCTATGATTAGCGTGAATTGGCAGTTGGGATAGTCGGCCTTGAGATGCTCCAGCGTGTTCCACGTGTACGAAGGCTTGGGCAAGTGGAACTCATAGTCGGACGCCACGAGCCCCTTCTCGCCGGCGAGGGCTTGCCGTGTTATGTCTAATCGCTTGTCGTCGTCGAGAAGGTCGGTAGCCGTCTTCTTGAAGGGGTTGAGGGGCGACACGAGAAACCACACCTCGTCGAGGCGGGCGAGGCTGAGGATTTGCCTCGCCAAGCCTATGTGTCCCACGTGGACGGGGTTGAAACTGCCTCCGAAAATGCCTATGCGGAGACTTTGCTGGCTGTCGGGCATTGGCGGTTAAGCTTTAAGGAAGTCGCTGACGAGGCGGTAAGTGTCTTGCTTGGCTTTCTCCAGGTCGTCGTTGACGACAATGTGGTCAAACTCCTTGGCGAACGTCAGTTCGTAGGCGGCCTTGGCCAATCGCTGCTCTATCACCTCCGGGGCGTCGGTGGCACGGTTCACGAGCCTGCGCCTGAGCTCCTCTATTGATGGGGGTTGCACGAAGATGCTCAACGCCCGTTGCCCATAATGCTTCTTGATGTTGCAGCCGCCCTTCACGTCGACGTCGAACACCACGTTCTCGCCTTGCCACGTCTGGCTTTCCACTTGCGACTTCAAGGTGCCATAGAAACGGTCGGCGTACACTTCCTCGTATTCGAGAAACTCGTCGTGGTTGATCTTGTCCTTGAACTCCTCGGGCGTGAGGAAAAGATACTCCACGCCATTCTTCTCAGTGCCGCGTGGCGCGCGCGTGGTGGCGCTTATTGAGAAGGCAAGGTTCAACTCGGGGTGCTCGCCCATCAGCCACTGCACGATGGTGCTCTTGCCGGATCCGCTTGGCGCGGAAAAAATAATCAGTTTGCCAGTCATGTCAATATCGTCTGTTACAATGCGTTCAATACCTGCTCCTTGATTTGCTCAAGCTCATCCTTCATCTTCACCACGATGTTTTGCATCTCAGCCTGGTTGCTCTTCGAACCGGTGGTGTTGATCTCGCGCCCCATCTCTTGGGCTATGAATCCGAGCTTCTTGCCGTTGGGCTGCTCCTCGGCCATGGTCTCGCGGAAATATTTCAGGTGGTTGGCGAGTCGCTGCTTCTCCTCGCTGATGTCGAGCTTCTCGATATAATAGATAAGCTCCTGCTCAAGGCGGTTCTTGTCGTATTGCACCTCCGGGATCTGCTCCAGGCCCTTGATGATCGTCTCCTTGATTTTCGGCACGCGGCTCTTCTCATAGGGCTCGATGCTGTGGAGAAGATTCTCGATGTTGTCTACCTTCTCGTGGAACTTCTTCTCCAGCGCGGCTCCTTCTTGCTTGCGGAATGCCACGAGGTTGTCCACGGCTTGCTTTATCGCGCCTTTCGCCACTTCCCATTCCTCGTCGCAGAGTTCCTCTACGTTAGTCTTGGTGAGAACGTCGGGCATGCGGGTCAACGTACTGAACCAGTTGGCAGGCTCGGGGATGCCCGTCTTTGCCGCAATGGCTTTAAGCTGCTTGTAGTAGTCCTCGATGAGAGCGCCGTTGATGGGCGTGGCGTCTACCACCGTGTCTTTCTCCGTCCAAAGCGCGAAGTCGACCTTGCCACGTGAGAGCTTCTTCGCGACATACTGCCTTATCTCCATCTCCTTCTCGCGGTAGAGAGGCGCTACGCGAGCGGAGAGGTCAAGCGTCTTGCTGTTGAGCGATTTAACCTCAACATTGATTTTCTTGTCTTTGTAAACCACTACGGACTTGCCGTAGCCCGTCATAGAAAGTATCATACTTATTTATGCGTTAAATTTCTGCAAAAGTACAAAATTGGATGGAAAAAGGAGTAAATTTGCACTTTATTAAGAATAATATCGACATAATACGCGTATAATATGTCTTGTATATTGAATATTGAGACAAGCACCAATGTTTGTTCTGTGGCAGTGAGCCAGGATGGTGCTTGTATTTTTGAGAAGGAGGATCACTCCGGACCCAACCACGCTGAGCGTTTAGGCTCTTTTGTCGACGAGGCGTTGTCGTTTACCGACAACCACGGCATTCCGTTCGATGCTGTTGCCGTGAGTTGTGGCCCGGGCAGTTACACTGGCCTTCGCATAGGCGTGAGCATGGCGAAGGGCATTTGCTATGGCCGTGGTCTCAAGCTCCTTGGGGTGCCCACGTTGGAGATACTCTGCGTGCCAGTGCTCCTGCGCGAGATGGTGGACGAGAACGCGTTGCTTTGCCCGATGCTCGACGCCCGCCGCATGGAAGTGTATGCTCAGATCTTCGACCGTGCGCTGCACGAGGTGCGACCCATCCACGCCGACGTGGTGGAGGCCGACACCTACAAGGAGTGGCTCGACAAGGCTCCCGTGTATTTCTTCGGCGACGGAGCCAAGAAATGCAAGGAGGTGATAACGCACCCTAACGCCCACTTCATCGATGACATTGAGCCGTTGGCCAAGAACATGATGCCGTTGGCGGAGAGGCGTATGGCGGAGCAGAAGTTTGAGGACGTGGCCTACTTTGTGCCTTTCTACTTGAAGAATTTCGTGGCAAAGCTGCCCCGCAAGCTCCTTTAACCACATCATTTATTTTGTTTCATGAATATCCAAGGTTTAGACTATAACACCCAGCGAGAAAAGCTCGTGTTGCCGGAATATGGGCGCGAGATACAGAAGATGGTCGACTATTGCATGTCATTGCCCGAC
Source organism: Lachnospiraceae bacterium (assembly GCA_963588155.1). GTDB lineage: Bacteria > Bacteroidota > Bacteroidia > Bacteroidales > Bacteroidaceae > Prevotella. Next base: position 67,158 of record CAVAGT010000003.1, read on the forward strand.
CGTGACGCTCGCTTGAGCTGCGCTTATACCATAATAGACACCATGGAGCTGATGAACCCGCAGCTGGTGCAAACCGACAACTACAAGCAGAAGCTTTGGGACCAACTCGCGCTGATAAGCGATTTCAAGCTCGACATCGACTGGCCTGTTGACATATCCAAGGCAAAGGTGATAGGCGAGAAGCCGCAGCCGCTCAAATATGAGACTGGCACCATCCCCGTGCGTCACTATGGCAAGCTGGTATTCGAGCTTTTCAATAAGCTGAAGGCCATGGAGCCGGGCGAGGAGCGCGACCAGCTGACAGCCCTTACCGCCAACCAGATGAAGCGTGACCTCGTGCAATGGGGACACGGGCTTTGCGACGACGAGAAAGTGGCCAACGACCTTGCCAACTTTACCGACGGGAAGATCCAGCTCGACCTCAGCCATTTCAAGTTTGAGCGAGTGGACATGCGAGCCTTGGCGCCAACCAACAATGGCAAGAAACGCAAGAAAAAATAGACAACATCTATGGAGTCATTTATAATAGAAGGCGGACATCAACTGGAGGGAACCATCACCCCGCAAGGCGCCAAAAACGAGGCGTTGCAGGTGATATGCGCCTCGCTGCTCACGTCTGAGCCCGTGCGTATAACCAACGTGCCCGACATACTTGACGTAAACAACCTCATAAAACTGTTGGAGGACGTGGGCGTAAAGGTGACACGCAACGATCGCCACGATTACACGTTCCAGGCTGATGACTTGAATCTCGATTTCCTCGATAGCGTGGAGTTTGTCAAGAAATGCTCCCGCCTCCGCGGTTCGGTGCTGATGTACGGACCGCTCCTTGGCCGTTTCGGCAAGGCCACGGTGGCCAAGCCTGGAGGCGACAAGATAGGGCGCCGGCGTCTCGACACCCATTTCCTTGGGTTCAAGAACCTTGGCGCGAGGTTCGAGTTTGACGAGACACGCGATGTCTACCAGATTCATGGAGAACGCCTCAAGGGTACATACATGCTCCTCGACGAGGCCTCGGTCACTGGCACTGCCAACGTCATCATGGCCGCGGTAATGGCAAAGGGCACTACCACGATTTACAACGCAGCGTGCGAACCTTACATACAGCAGCTCTGCCACCTCCTCAACCACATGGGAGCCAACATCTCGGGCATAGCCAGCAACCTCGTGACGATTGTCGGCGTAGACCATCTGCACGGGGCCTCGCACCGTGTGCTTCCCGACATGATAGAGGTGGGATCTTTCATTGGCATGGCGGCAATGGTAGGCAATGGCATACGCATAAAAGACGTGTCGCTTCGCAACCTCGGCCCCATTCCTGACGCCTTCCGCCGATTGGGCGTGAAACTGAAGGCAGAGGGCGACGACTTGATAATTCCTCACCAGGCACACTATGTGGTCGACTCTTTTATCGACGGCACGATAATGACCCTTGCCGACGCGCCTTGGCCAGGACTCACCCCCGACCTGCTCTCCGTGTTGCTCGTGGTGGCGACGCAGGCGAGAGGCACGGTGCTCATCCATCAGAAAATGTTTGAGAGCCGCCTTTTCTTTGTTGACAAGCTCATCGACATGGGCGCCCAAATCATACTTTGTGATCCTCACCGCGCGGTGGTGGTTGGTCAAGACCGCCGCATCCAACTTCGCGCTGGCCGTATGTCAAGCCCCGACATAAGGGCGGGCATAGCCTTGCTTATAGCCGCCATGAACGCGAAAGGAACGAGCCGCATCGAGAACATCGGGCAGATAGACCGTGGCTACGAGGACATAGAAAAGCGTCTTAACGGCCTTGGGGCGAATATCCAGCGTGTCGATGATTAAGCTCAGTGACACATACCGCATAGGCTGCCTTGGCAAGCCTCATGGAGTGAAAGGGGAGATAGCCTTCTCTTTCGAGGACGACGTGTTCGACCGTCAAGACGCCGATTTCATTTTCGTCATGATTGACGGATTGCTGGTGCCTTTCTTCTTCGAGGAATACCGGTTTAGTTCAGATGTAGTGGCATTGGTCAAGTTTGAGGGTGTCGACACCCTTGAGCAAGCAGCAGACCTCACAGGATGCCATGTCTACTTCCCACGCGACGCTTCCGACGAGGATGCCGATACAGTGTCGAAGGCGGAACTTTCTGGTTTCAAGCTCGTCGACGCGGCTACAGGCCACGTGGTAGGCGACGTGACAGCTCTCGACGACTCCACCGCTAATCCGCTTTTTGTCGTGGATACGCCAAATGGCGAAATGCTGATTCCGGCAAGCCATGAGCTGGTCAAGGCCATAGACAAGAAAAGCCAAACCATCACGGTAGACATTCCCGAAGGACTGTTGTCATTGTAGCGGCATCCGCCGAAGGATTTTATCATTGTAGAAAACGTTTAGATGAAGAAACAAATTTGCATACTTGGCTCAACGGGTTCCATAGGTACGCAAGCCCTTGACGTGATAAGGCAGCATCCAGACCTTTACGAGGCTTACGCGTTGACTGCCAACGACAGTGTGGAGAAACTTGCCGAGCAAGCTCGTGAGTTCAATCCCGCCGCGGTGGTGATAGCCAACGAAGCTCGTTACGAGGAACTTAAGGCCAGGCTCGCCGACACCGACGTGAAGGTTTACGCTGGTCATAAGGCGTTGTGCGAGATAGTTGAGGCAGGCCCTGTAGACATGGTGCTTGCAGCTCTCGTGGGATTTGCCGGACTAGAGCCGACCGTTCGTGCCATCAAGGCACGCAAGAAGATTTGCCTTGCCAACAAGGAGACGCTGGTCGTGGCAGGTGAACTCATGCTCGACCTTGTGCAGAAATATCATGTAGACCTCTTGCCTGTCGACTCGGAGCATTCGGCCATATTCCAGTGTCTTGTGGGCGAGGAGGCCAACGAGGTCGACAAGATTCTCCTCACTTGCTCAGGAGGGCCATTCCGCAACTTCACCCACGAGCAGCTGCTCACGGTGACGGCAGCCGATGCTCTTCGCCATCCGACATGGAATATGGGCGCCAAGATAACCATCGACTCAGCATCGCTCATGAACAAGGGCTTTGAGGTAATGGAGGCGAAATGGCTCTTTGGCGTGCCTGCCGAGAAGATAGAGGTGCTGGTGCATCCGCAGAGCGTTGTCCATAGTGGCGTGCAGTTCAAGGACGGCGCGGTGAAGGCGCAGCTCGGTGTCCCCGACATGCGACTTCCCATACAGTATGCTTTCTCTTTCCCCAACAGGCTTCCGCTGAATGGTGACCGCCTGAATCTCTTCAGCACGCAAAAACTTGAGTTCTTCAAGCCCGATGTGCAGAAGTTCCCGTGCTTGCGCCTGGCTTACGAGGCAATAAGCGAAGGGGGCAACATGCCGTGCATCCTGAATGCCGCCAACGAGGTGGCTAATGCCGCCTTCCGCCGTGGCGAGTGTTCCTTCCTTGGCATGGCAGATATCATAGGGCAGACCATGCGGCAGGCTTCGTTCGACAAGACCCCAAATCTCGACACTTATTTACAAACCGACGCTGAGGCACGCCGGATAGCCGCCTCATTGCTGAAAGCTTAACACATTAATAATAAAACAGATGGAAATTTTCCTCATAAAGCTATTACAATTTATCCTGTCTATCTCTCTGCTAGTGCTCCTTCACGAGGGAGGCCATATGGTAGCCGCGAAGCTCTTTGGCGTGAGAGTTGAGAAGTTTTTCATATTCTTCGATGTCAGCTTGGGCAAGTGGAGCGGCAAACTCTTCAGCTTCAAGCCCCGCAAGTCAGACACCGAGTACGGCATGGGATGGTTGCCTCTGGGCGGCTATTGCAAGATTGCCGGAATGATAGACGAGAGCATGGACACCGAGCAGATGAAGCGCGAGCCCGAACCCTGGGAGTTTCGCACGAAGCCGGCATGGCAGCGTCTCATCATCATGGTGGGCGGTGTCACGGTAAACTTCATCCTCGCCCTCTTCATCTATTCCATGATAATGTTCCATTGGGGTGAGAGCTACGTCCGTGTGGCAGACATGTCGCAGGGAATGAAGTTCAACAAGGAAGCCAAGTCGTATGGCTTTAAGGATCACGACATTCTTCTTGGCACTGACATACGTCCGTTCAAGGACTTCGGCGGCGACGTGTTCCGCGATATTTCAGAGGCTAAGTATTGCGACGTGATGCGCGACGGCAAGAAGGTTCGCATAAACTTGCCGGGCAACCTCAACTTGCTCAACATGCTTAAAGTTACCCCACAGTTTGCTCGTCCTTTCGTCCCAGCTGTTGCCGACACAGTGTTCCAGAATATATCCGTGACAGAAAACGAGTCGGTTGAGTCGCCAGCTTGGAAGGTCGGTATGCGCAAGGGAGACAAGATACTTGCGGTCAACGGCAAGGCCATCGATTCCTACAATGAGTTCACCGAGGCGGTGGGTGTCATCAGCGACCAGCTTGCAGCCGTCAGTACACATAAGGACAGCGTGCGCCTTCGCACGGTCTCGCTCGTGATAGAGAAAGCCAACGCCAAGCGCGACACGGTAACAGCCGTGCTCACTGCCGACGTGAAGCTCGGCTTTGCCGTAGGTGGACCCGGATATATGTACAAGGACAAGATAACCCACGTGGATTATAGCTTCTTGGCGAGTTTCCCAGCTGGCGTGAAATATGGTTGGGACGTATTGTCGGGCTATGTCAGCGACATGAAATACGTGTTCACTGCCGACGGTGCCAAGAGTCTTGGAGGCTTTGGAGCCATTGGCTCATTGTTCCCGCAGACATGGGATTGGCATGCCTTCTGGATGATGACCGCATTCCTTAGCATCATCCTCGCTTTCATGAACATTCTTCCTATTCCCGCGCTCGATGGTGGCCACGTGTTGTTCCTTCTCTACGAGATGATCACTCGCCGCAAGCCTTCCGAGAACTTCCTTATCAAGGCAGAGTATGTCGGCATAACGGTGCTTATCTTGCTTATGGTGGTAGCCAACCTGAACGACATTTTGCGCTGGATAGGTGTTATGTAGGTTAAAAAATATTAATATTCTGTATCTTCTACACCCCTTTTGCCTTCAAGAGCGTATTTAAAGATAGAATGGCGACATTTTTCAAAATGTCAATAACGCACGACAATAACGAAGATTATCATAACAATGAAAAAACTCTTGACCCTGGCTCTGTTGATGCTTGTAGCCATCATGGCCAATGCCCAAATGCTGGATCCCGTGAAGTTTTCTTCCACGTTGAAGACTAATAACACTGCAGAGGGCGAAATCGTTTTCACAGGAAAAATCAGTAGTGGTTGGCATGTCTATAGCACGGGCTTGGGCAGCGATGGCCCAACCTCAGCCACATTCAACGTGAACAAGCTCGACGGCGTGCAGCTTGTAGGCAAGTTGGAGCCACGCGGCCATGAGATAAAGAAGTATGACCAACTCTTCGAGATGAACCTTCGCTATTTCGAGGGCAGTGTGGAGTTTGTGCAAAAGGTGAAATTCACCAAGCCAAACTACCAGATCGACGCCTACCTTGAGTATGGCGCTTGCAACGACGAGAACTGCATGCCTCCCACGAGCGTGGAGATAAAGAAGAGCGGCAAGAGTCCTGCCGTGGCCAACGATGTCAAGCAGGATGCCAAGGTCGAAGCAGATGCAGCTGCTGGCGATGATGCCGCCCTTATGTCTGCCACTACCGATCAAATCAATGACTCGCTCAAGGCCGATTCTCTTGCCACGGCCAATGCTGCGGCAGCAGCCTCTCTCTCACAAGGTGACAAGGATGCCCTTTGGCAACCAGTTATCAAGCAGCTGCAGCAGTTTGGCGGCACCAACGACCTGGCGAGCCATTCTTTGTTTTATATATTCCTGATGGGTATTGTCGGCGGCTTGCTGGCTTTGGTCATGCCGTGCATCTGGCCTATCATCCCAATGACGGTAAGCTTCTTCCTCAAGCGATCAAAGGACAACAAGAAGCGTGGCGTGCGCGATGCCATTATATATGGCGTGTCTATCATCGTCATCTATCTTGCGTTGGGCATAGGCGTTACTGCTATCTTCGGCCCTTCAACGCTCAATGCGTTGTCTACCAACGCCGTGTTCAACATCTTCCTCTTTGTCTTGCTCGTCGTCTTTGCCGTGAGTTTCTTCGGTTGGTTTGAGATCAAGCTCCCCGACAGTTGGGCAAACAAGGTTGACAGCAAGGCTTCGAGTACCACGGGTCTCATCTCAATCTTCCTCATGGCTTTCACGCTCGTGCTCGTGAGCTTCTCGTGCACCGCGCCCATCATTGGCCTCTTGCTTGTGCAGACGGTCACTTCTGGCGATTGGCTCGCCCCTGCCATTGGCATGTTTGGTTTCGCCATTGCCCTTGCTGTGCCATTCGCGTTGTTCGCCATGTTCCCCACGCTCATGAAGAAGAGTCCGCGCAGTGGCTCATGGATGGATCAAATCAAGGTCGTGTTGGGCTTCGTTGAGTTGGCGTTCTCGCTCAAGTTCCTCTCCGTTGCCGACCTTGCCTATGGTTGGCACATCATGGATCGCGAGGTCTTCCTCTCCCTTTGGATTGTCATTTTCATAGCTCTTGGCGCTTACCTCGTGGGGTGGCTCAAGTTCCAGCAGGATGCCATTGGTGGTGACCTTCAAAAGCCTATGCCTGTTCCCGCTATAATGCTTGGCTTGTGCTCATTGGCTTTCGCCATATATATGATTCCTGGCCTTTGGGGCGCCCCTTGCAAGGCCGTGTCGGCATTCGCTCCTCCTATCACAACCCAGGACTTCAATCTCAACAACCATGTGGTTGAGGCCAAGTATAAGGATTATGAGGCTGGAATGGCAGCTGCAAAGGCACAAGGCAAGCCCGTCATGGTCGACTTCACAGGCTTTGGCTGCGTCAACTGCCGCAAGATGGAGGCTTCGGTATGGACAGACCCATCCGTGGCTGACAAACTGGAGAAAGACTACGTGCTCATCTCGCTCTATGTGGACGACAAGACCAAGTTGCCACAGCCTATGGAGGTGACAATGCCAAACGGCCAAAAGCGCACGCTTCATACCGTGGGCGACAAGTGGAGCTACTTGCAGAGCCATAAGTTCGGCGCCAACGCCCAGCCTTTCTATGTCACACTCGACAACGACGGCAACGTGCTCTCGGGCTCGTTCTCTTACAAGGAGGATGTATCGGCTTATCTCGACTTCCTCAAGAAGGGTCTCGACGCTTACAGGAAATAGTATGGCGCAGGTCCAGTGACCGTCAACAACCCAAATGGCATGCCTGCCAGACGCTTACAGTTGTGGACGGCCACAGGGGCCGCACCCTGCAAGTCATACCAAATATCCATAATTTTTGACCGAATCATGCTTGACAAGGATATACGTGAACAAATCATCGCGTTGATTAAAAGGCAAGTGGTGCCAGCCGTGGGTTGTACGGAGCCTATGGCGGTGGCGCTTTGCACGGCAAGGGCAACTGAGGACCTGGGCAAGCGTCCCGAGAAGATACGGGTGCTGCTGAGTGGCAACATGCTGAAAAACGCCATGGGTGTAGGCATCCCGGGCACGGGAATGATAGGATTGCCAATAGCCGTGGCGCTTGGTGCCATAGTGGGCAAGAGCCAATACCAGCTTGAGGTCATCAAGGATCTCACGCCCGACACGCTTGCGGAGGGCAAGGCGTTTATAGCCGACACCAACCGTATCGACATCAAGTTGAAGGAGAATATCTCCGAGAAACTGTATATTGAGGTCACTTGTTTGGCAGGCGACGACAGTGCCACGGCGGTTATTGCCGGAAGCCATACCAACTTCGTTTATGAGAGTTGCAATGACAAGGTGCTGCTCGACAAGCGTGAATGCACCGAAAACACGGAGGAGCATAAGGGCGTGGACCTCGACATGAAAACCGTGTGGGAGTTTGCCACTACAGCCCCTCTTGAGGAGATCGCCTTCATGGGAGAGGCGCGCGACTACAACATCCGCGCCGCCGAGGAAAGCCGCAAGGGCAACTATGGCCATTGCCTCGGCAAGACCATCGACCGTCCGCTGAGCCATGGCATCTTTGGCGACTCCATATTCTCGCATATCATCTCTGAGACCGCGCTTGCCTGCGACGCGCGCATGGGCGGTGCCATGATTCCGGTGATGAGCAACAGCGGCTCTGGCAACCAAGGCATCTGTGCCACCAATCCAGTTGCGGTGTTTGCCAAGGAGAACGAGAACACCGAGGAAGAGCTTATCCGGGCGCTGACCCTTTCGCATCTCACCGCCATCTATATCAAGCAGAGCCTTGGCACGTTGTCGGCTCTCTGTGGCTGCGTGGTGGCAAGCACTGGCGCGAGCTGTGGCATAGTTTATCTTATGGGTGGCGACTACGGCCGTGTGTGTGCCGCGATACAAAACATGGTTGCCAACCTTACGGGTATGATTTGCGACGGTGCCAAACCCTCGTGCAGCATAAAGATTTGTTCGGGAGTGTCTTCCGCGCTGCTCTCCGCCCTTCTCTCCATGCAGAACCATCAGGTTACCGCTGCCGAGGGCATTGTCGACAACGATGTTGACAAGAGCATACACAACCTCACGTCAATAGGCAAGGAGGCCATGAATCCTACCGACGACATGGTGCTCGACATCATGACGCATAAAAGCTGCTAAATCACTCTTAGCGATATTTTTTTGCTTTCCCCCATCCTCTCCCCATCGGGACGGGATGGGGGATTTTTCATTCCCCCAACATCTTCCACACATCGAGAAACTCGCGGTGTTCGAGCTTCTTGTCGAAAGAAACCTTTATGCCCGCGCTTAAGAAATCAAAGAGGTTTTTTTGGAGAATTGTCTTTAGTCAATCCGTAGTCTTCATTTGTGTTATAAAGGGATTTGTCATCATGCTCCTTCTGCTTTCCCTTTGAGAGATAGCAGGTGGCTGTGAACAAGACCATGGAATGCAAGGGTTTCCATTCTGTTGTCTTTTTATAGTTGAAATCCTTTGCCTTTCCTGATGTATATTCATTATGACCAGAGTAATGCCATTCCAAGCCAAATGACCAACTTTTGTACTTGTACAGCATCTTGGCGGCATATTGTGCGCTTCCATGTTCTATCAAGTCACCTTCGGCTTCTTTGGTTGGCGAGTTGGCATAGATGCCAAGGTTCCAACTCTTCAACGGGAATGTAATTCCTCCTCCATACCGGAAGTATGGCAAACACACATGTTGTTGTAATGTGCTGTACGACGTGTGGTAATATTCCAAGTATGGTGCCAGTTCCAACCAAGGGAAAGGATGCCAACTTCCTGTCAGGCTGATTTTATGTTTTACCACGTCGGATATTTCCTGTGGCTGGGAGTAAGCCATTCCATTTTTCATATAGAGCGTGGTTGCAAATGGGTGGCGCGAGTAAGAAGGAACATATGAAAAATTGATGTAATTGTCGTTCTTGCCAAAATACAACAAGTATAATGTTATGCTACCATTCCAATAAGGCTTGAGTTGTGGATTGCCAATTGACACAAATTGGCGTTCCAAATACGTTGGTGATGACAGCAACTGCCCGCTTGTAGGGCATATGGTGTTTACCAAGGTCGTCATTTGTACACTAACCCCCTCTAATTTTCCTTTGCCCCACCAGTCGGTATAAAGCCTTAGGTACGGAATCGTGTTATGTACTTTGCTTTCTTCCGTTTTTGTTTCCACGGAGTTGATGCCAACAGTTGGGTAGACAGTGACTCTGCCAAATCTTTTGTGCAAGCCAAGATATGCAAAATTGCTGATGCTGGAAGATTGGTATATGTCATTTAGATAATGCTGACGATTCTTTTTATATTCGGACCTTTCTCCTATACTCCATTTTACACCCCATAATGATAATTCGTAAGCAATGTTGCCTATCAACGACTCGACATGATTGCTGAAGAACGATGATGTAGACTGGATGCCATCCTGTTCTATCCAGTTGTCTACAGTAGAATAAGAGTATGTATTGACAAGGTTGAATGCCAATGACTGTTTGTCAGAAAACTGACATTTATAATAGATGTCGGCAGCAAATGATTGCAGCCGGTTCTTCAAAAGGCTGTTGTTGTATGCAGTAACGTATTTGCCATCTGATTCATATTTTGCAGTGCTGGGCTCCTTTTGCTTGTCGCCATCTTGTGTATAGTTTAATTCTATATTGAACAAATGCTTGCCCCAACTGCGTTGGTAAGCCGTTTGCAGATACTGGAGGCATCCTTCATACACATTGTTTTCGCCTTCATAAACATGCGGCTCTGGATAGTTGTATACAGAGCTTTGCTTCTTGTTGCCGATATGGCGATAATCTATCAGATAATTGATTTTCACCTGGTTTAGCGAGTCGGCATAGGTAAGTCCCAGTTGGTTGGTGCCGAATCCAGTATTCACGGCATTGCTAGTTGAAATGTCTGCAGATACGAAATGGTCTATTCTTTTTTTCAGGATGATGTTTGCCACCGGACCGGATGCTACTGTCATGTATTGTGCAGGGGCTACCGGGTAATATTCTACGCATTTGATGTTGTCGCCCTTATATGACCGGAGTTCATTGGATGTGGCAGGGACCCCATTTATCAAGATGTATATGCTCTTTCTGTCAGCTGACAATAAGCTCGATGCGTTTATGTCAGTTTTAAACTGAGCCAAAGAAGATACTGCATCAAGAGCATTCGTTCCGAATGAACGATTTTTGTCAGACATGAAAATCAGCTCGTGGTCACCTTTGGATACAGTCTTTCTTGCTGTGACAACAATTTCGTTCAAATCAACTTTTGAAGCTATTGAGTCTGTCTTTTGTGCCATCAGGTTTACATGTACCGACAAGAGTAACATTAAAATCGCACTAACTCTCATAAGCTATAAGTTTGACATTAATATTTCAACGACAGTGCAAAGTTGATGAGAAAAAACGAAACAAAGAAAAATAACAGGTTAAAGAAGTTAAAAATCTGTAATATTGGTTATTGTTCTGACATTTTATTTTGAAATAGCGAGTGTGACGAGCAATGTGTTACTGTTGGGCGTTGTTTTTTGTAAAATTGTTTGGCAAGCATAAGAACTGCACCTATGCAATTTTGGCATTACGTTGGAATTGCAATGCGACTACACTGAAAACGCAACACGATTGCACTGAAATCGCGTCGCGATTCCAATGGCGTTGCGAATCAGCCCTATTTGGCTAAGAACAGGGACAGAATGTACGGTTTGTGAAAGGTCGAAAATCTGGTTTTATTCTCCCAATTTTCTCCACACTTCAAGGAAGTCGCGGTGTTCGAGCTTCTTGTCGAAAGAAACTTTTATGCCCGCGCTGGTCAACGAGTCGTAAGCCTGTTGGGAGATGTATTCGGCAAAGATTTCCGCCACACCGCCGTCGACCATCATGGCGGCGGCAGACCGCCCAACGGCCTTGGCCGCTATCTTGGCACCGTAGAGCAGTTCGGGCTCCTCGTTCATGATGTTATAAAGACGGCGCAATCCTTGACCATCGAATGTGCTGATGCGGCCATCGTGAAGTACCACTAGTGTGTGTTGCTCATCGTGGAGAGTATCAATTAGTTCTTGCATCATAGTGTTTTCAGTCTTTAAGGATGTTTATGTTGCAAATATAGGTAATATTTCTGATATCTTTCGTGATTGGGCATGAAAATTTTCTTTTCTGCCAAGGTAAATAATGATTTTGTCGTTCCAAAATTTGTGCGAACCTCAGTAAATGTGTAGTTTTGCGTTGTGAATATTATTTGTAGACATATTTCTCTTTTTGTCGTTTTGTTGTCGCTCGTGTTTTCTTCGTGCGTTGACAGGACTTGCAAGCTGGCTTCTCATCCTTTTCGCAACGAGGTGGTGCTGAAGACCACGCCGGTGAAAGACCAAGGCCAGAGCGATCTTTGTTGGGCCTATGCCATGCTTGCCACCATCGAGACGGAACGGCTGGAGATGGGCGACTCTGTGAACCTCTCGCCCGACTATCTCGCCCGATTGTGGCTGCAAGAGCAGGCGCGCGCTTGTTATCTCACGCGTGGAAAGGTAGGGGTGTCGCTTCGCGGCATGATGCCGATGGCGTTGAGGCTCATGGAACGCTATGGCATTGAGCCTTACGACAGTTACCATCCCTTGGGCAGCATAAACTATCGCTCTCTTTCTCGTCTCGCCATGCAGGTGGCGCGCGCGTCGAGGAGCTTGCGGATGCTCGACAAAAGGCTTGGCGACAACCTCGACAGGCAGATAGGCTATCTTCCTCCCTCGCTTTTCATGCTCGGCGTGAGCTATACGCCGCGCCAGTTTGCCGAGAGCGTCTACCTCAAGGGCGACTACGTAGCGTTGACGAGCTTCACCCATCATCCGTTTGGCAAGGCGTTCGTGATGGAGTCGGCAGACAACCGCATGCTCGACACGTTCCACAACATTCCCATCGACAGCTTGATGAACACCATAATCAGCTCCCTGCGCCATGGGCATCCCGTGTGCTGGGAGGGCGACACCTCCGAGCCGGGGTTCAGCTTTAGGCACGGTTGCGCCACCATGCCCGATGAGCGTCACGAGCCTACGCAGGCTGATCGGCAACGGGCTTTCGAGCAATTCCAGACCACCGACGACCACTGCATGGAGCTGTGCGGTCTCGCACGAGACGCTGATGGCCGCCTCTTTTTCATCGCTAAGAACTCATGGGGCACCGACAATCCCTATCATGGCTTCATGTATCTGAGCTACAACTATGTGCGCATGAAGAC
>CAVAGT010000004.1:0-72322 GCA_963588155.1 Lachnospiraceae bacterium
AAGCAATAATTATCCAATGTCATTAGAGAGGAAGAGAGAGTGATGCTTGTCAAACCATAGCAATTAGAAAAGCAAGATTCACCCAAAGTCGTTACAGAGGAAGGAATGATGACGTTATTCAAATCATGGCAATTTTGAAAACAAGATTCCCCTAAAGTCGCGACTGAGGAAGAAATCGTTATGCTGGTCAAACTTGAACAATTCCAAAAGCACCAATCGCCCAACGTCGTTACAGAAGAAGGAATGGTGATGTTGGCCAACTTATAGCAATTCGAAAAACAATAACGACCTAATGTTTTGACAGACGAAGGAAGTGTTATATTTGTTAAACCTTTGCATTCCTGAAAACAAAAATCCCCTATCGTAGTGACAGAGGAAGGAATGGAGACGTTAGTCAAACGAGAGCATCCCATAAAGCAAGATTTACCCAATGTCGTTACACTCAGAGGAATGGTGACGTTATTCAAGTCAGAGCACTGGGAAAAACAATAATTACCTAATGTTGTGACTGAATAAGGAATAGTGATTTTGGTCAAGTTATCGCATCCCTTGAATGCATTTTCCCCAAATGCCGTGACAGGATACTCCACTCCGTCCGTTGCCTTCACCTTCTCAGGCACGACCACATCGCCAGAATATTTCTGGTCACCACTCAGCGGCACGACAGTAGCGGTCTTCGCGTCAGAATCTAATAGATAACGTATTCCGTCAATCGTCTCGAAACTTGCCTGGGCGAATGAATTGCTTGTGGCAACCAGCAGCATTGCCACCAACAGAAGTAGGCTCTTAAAGGAGCAGAGTTTACCATTCCATTGAGAGCTGTGGGTAGTTAACAATTTGTTTTTCATATCATTGTGCTTTTTGGTTTCAACCAGTTGCATGTCATTATGATAATAACGCAACAAAAGTACAATATTCTTCTCGAAATCGTTAACCTTTCGGCACATTTATTTGATTACGAAAACATTTGTGTTGCCTTTGCTTTGCAAAAAACAGAAAATAATAAGGGAGCGTGTCAAAACATCCTTGTCATTTTTCGATAAATTCATGCAGTTCATGCAAGATATAGTCTATCAGTACCCTGTTAATTATAGGACAGAAAAAAGCCTTTCGGTTAGCGAAAACACAGAAAGGCTACTATAATTTAATATTTTACTATTTTGGCTTCGTTCTAAAGAACCCTATGAATTCATCAAAGTCATGAAGAATACTTTCTAACTTAGGATTACTCTTTTGAACAATTATCGCAATATAATTATCCACTTCCTCATTTCGAAGAACAGAAACCTTGACGCAAAAGCGATCATGCTTATCATACTCATTAAACCATTTCGTAAAGAGGCGAGCTCGCATGGCCTGCCGATTATCGCCTGTCTCGCATTGATACAAAAGTATGTCTGGATTTGTCAAGAAGAACTCCTCTATTATGCATTGTACCGTTTCTTTTACCTTTGAGTCATTAGGAGAGTTCTTATTTTTCTCATTGAGGATTCCAAACTCATAGGCTTTCTCATCCTCCCAAATATTATGGTTCTCGACAAATTCTATACGATATTGCACACTATAATCTGTCAAGAACTTATAAGAACCGTTTTCGCCCCACACCTTATAAGGCGAATGAAAGTTTAGGCGCGTTATATTAAAGGCTTGCATAACAATCAATAGCCTCTTCCCGTGCCTTCGCAAATTCTTTTTGCACTTCCGATTCCCATGCTTTCTTGCGCTGAATCATATCTCGCAACACAGCTATCGCTTCTTCACGTGTTTTTATCTTTAAAGCCATAATGTATCTTTTCTTAAAAGTTCAACATACAACAGCCATCCATGGACTGACGCTACAAAGTTAATGAGAAAAAATGAATGGCGCAAGTTTACTGTCAAATATTACATGCGCAATTACTGCTGCTCGGCCAGTATGCCTCTCACGGCTTCTGCCGACCTGTCGTAAAGCGTCTGCTCCTCCTGTGCGGTGACGGGTCGCACGTCTTTCAGCCGCTCTTGCAGCTTGATGGCTGACGGGGCGACGCGTTGGTTGAACCGCCGCTTTATGTCCATGTACCTCGCAAGCTCGTAGGAGGCGCGTCGCGGCAGGGTGGCGTGCATGAGCCATGCCAGGTCGAGATGGTACTTGGCGGCATACTCGTCGCGTCGTTGGTTGACGACGGCCTGGCACAGGAGCGCTATTTTCTGGGTGTTGTCCGTGAGGAGCTTGGCGAGTTCGGCGTAGAGATAACTGTCGTGATGGCGCATGAGCAACCTCTTGTAGGTGTCCACGGCCTTGTCGGTATGTCCCACGAGACTGTGCATCTGCGCCAAATGGCGCAGGTTCTCCTTGTAATAGGGCGACTTCTGAAAGGCCACCCTGAAGAGGTCTGCCACCTGGTCGACATAGGCGGCATCGCGCTTGCCCAAATCCTTGAGCAAGTGGTTCACGACTTGCTGGCCCAGCGACGGCACTTTGTGGCCGTTGGCCATGTAGGGTTGCCAGTCGGCCTCGGTCATGCGGTTGTAGTAGGGCATGAAATAGAGCAGGTTGAAACCTTCGGTGAGCTTGTCCATGCAGAGCGCGGCGTTGACGATGGCACGGTTGCCCTGGCCCATCCTGTCCTTGGTCTGCGGATAGAGCTTCACGAGTTGGAAGAGCAGGCGGCGCGCCTCCTCGGTGCGCTTCTGCCGTGCGCGCAGCTTGAACATGTCGTTGGTGCACCAAAACATGCACAGGTTGGTGTGAGGCCCCTGATGCATGGCATACAATTGCAGTATGGCACCGTATGCCTCCTCATGCCTGCCCTCCTTGCGCATCTCAAACACGTCTCTCACTTCCATGGTCTTCAGCGTTGGTTTATACTGCAAAAATAAACAATAATCGCGACATTCGCAAATGTTGATGATGTTTTTTGCCATGCCTCGTGTCGTCATCGAATGGGGAAAATGTTAAAACGATGAATAATCTTTACAAACGACCATCCGTGAATAGAACAAAACCAATAGGGTGGGCTTTCGGTTGCAAATGGGCGAATCGTGGCGGTTTTTATAATAGCTTGAATATGAAGATGATATGCTTTTAGACCGTTTTCAGGCGTAATTTTCGTGTTGTCTTTACGCTTGAATCGTGTCGCCTTTACGCTTGAATGGTATTGCCTTTACACTTATATTGCGTCGCCATTTAAGCGTAAAGGCAAGGCGATAAGGCTAAAATGGCAGCGGGAATATGGCAAAGCCAGGCTTTCAGGGACGTTAGTGGGCGTCGCGACCTCGCTTTAACGCTCTGGATGGTACGCTGTATAAGTGTTAAAATCAGGCAAAAATAATTTACGCTTAATGGGCGGTCGTAGGCGGTAGCATAAAAAAATACTAATCATTTGCCACTTCTCTTGACACAGCTCAATATTTTTTCGTAACTTTACAAAAAAATAGAAAGAACAATGGAAGTAGACGAATACCGCAGCAAGATACTTGACCTCCTGCTCAACGCCAAGGACGGCAATGGCACACCGCGACTCACGGAAAAAGAGGCGAAAGACCTCTCAAACGAATTCACCGACCAGGAACTCATCGACGGCATGCCGTTCAACACACCCGAGGAGGTTGCCGAGATGTTGCTGGAGTCTGGATTATAACAAACAGAAACGAAAAGGACTTTACCATGGAAAACGACCGCAAGACTATAGAGAAACTCATCAGCTCCAACCAGGGGTTCGTGATAAGTATGGCCTCACAGTATAAGCACCGTGGGCTTGAAATGGAAGACCTCATAAGCGAGGGGAACATCGGCATGCTGTCGGCGGCGCGCTCTTTCGACGCGTCCCTTGGCAAGAGCTTTGTCACCTACGCCGCTCCCTTCGTGCGTGACGCCATAGGCAAGGCCATAGAGCAACAGGCGGGCATATACCGTGTGCCGCGCGACGTGAAGGACGTCACCTTGGAGAAGAGACGCTCGCGCGCTTTGTCGATAGACGCGCCGGTGGGAGGCAGTGCGGAGAGAAGTCTCGCGAGGTCGATTCCCGATGCCGACGCGCCCGACCCCGACAAGACGCTGCGACAAGACCTGCTCACGAAAGAGCTGAGCGCCATTCTCGCCAACCTGCAAGAGAGGGAGCGCCATGTGGTGCAACGCTTCTTTGGCCTGGGCATGGAAACGAGGACAATGGCGGAGATTGCCGCTGAGATGGGACTGAAGCGAGAGAGGGTAAGGCAGATTCGCGACCATGCCGTGAGAAAGATAACGAAGCAGACGCGCGACGCTAGCCTGAAAGACTATTTTAAGAACTGAAAAACAGGATAAGAACTGAGAAACAAAAACATGATGATATGAAATATTTCCTGCTTTCCGACATTCATGGCTCGCTGCCGAGACTGCGGACGGTGCTAGACATCTACCGCAAGGAGCGATGCGACATGCTGTTGCTGCTTGGCGACATCATGAACTACGGGCCGAGAAACTCGCTTCCCGAGGGGCTCGACGCACGTGGCGTGGCAGAAGAGCTGAACAAGATGAAAAACGAGATTGTGGCGGTAAGAGGCAATTGCGACTCTGAGGTGGACCAGATGCTGCTCCAGTTCCCGATTCTGGGCACTTACGCGGTGGTGGTCGACGAGGGACGGAAGATCCTTCTCACCCACGGTCACGTGTATAACAAGCAGACGCTCCCGCCAGGCCATTTCGATGCCGTGGTCTATGGCCACACCCACCTGTGGGAGTTGGCCGACACGGATAATGCCGAGGATGGCTGCCATACCGTGATTTGCAACACGGGATCGATAACCTTCCCCAAGGGTGGCAAAGAACCCACGTTTGGAATATTGGACAATGGGGTAATCACCATTCGCGACTTGGGCAACAACATCCTCGCTGAAAAGAAACTAACAAAAACTAAAGACAATGAATAAAATCCTCAAGAAGGCCCAATTCTCAGAGAAGGTCTATTATTTAGAGTTGGAGGCACCGCTTATCGCGAAAAGCTGTAAGCCGGGCAACTTCATCATCATACGTGTTGACAGCCATTCGGAAAGGGTGCCTTACACTATAGCGATGAGCGATCCCGAGAAGGGCACGCTGTCCCTCGTGGTGCAAGAGGTGGGCCTCTCGTCCACAAAACTTTGTGAGCTGCCTGAGGGCGCATATGTGCAAGACGTGGTAGGCCCACTTGGCACGCCCTCGAAGATAGAGAAATATGGCACAGTGGTGTGCGCCGGCGGCGGCATCGGCATAGCCGCCATCCTGCCAATCCTCACCGCATTGCACGATGCCGGCAACAAGGTGGTGTCGGTTCTCGCCGGAAGGACCAAGGAACTCATAATCCTCGAAGACGAGGTGAGGGCGAACAGCGACGAGGTGATAATAATGACCGACGACGGGTCTTACGGACAGAAAGGCGTGGTGACGGTTGGCGTAGAGGAAGTGATAAAGCGCGAGAAGGTAGACAAGGTGCTCGCCATTGGTCCACCAATGATGATGAAGTTCACCTCGCTGATGGCAAAGAAATACAACATTCCAAACGACGTGTCGCTCAACACCATCATGGTGGATGGCACGGGCATGTGCGGTGCTTGCCGACTCACCATTGGCGGCAAGACACGTTTCGTTTGCATTGATGGCCCAGAGTTTAATGGCGATGAGGTCGACTGGGACGAGATGCTGAGCCGAATGGCCACTTTCAAGAAGGTTGAGCAGGACGATCTTCAGCGTTGGCACGAAGCTGGCGAGCCCGATGCTGGCGCGCAGCCGGAGACTTCCACGCCCGAGGTGCAGGCTTCGCCATGCCAAGCGGTCGCTTCGGAGAAAGGCAACGACGAGCTTGCCGACAGGTCGGCACCTTGGCGTGCCGAGTTGCGCAAGGCTATGAAACCCAAGGAGCGCATGGCCATTGAGCGCGTGAAGATGCCTGAGTTGGATCCCGAATACAGGGCTACAACTCGCTTGGAGGAAGTGAACAAGGGCTTGACAAGGGAAATGGCAATGCAAGAGGCGCGCCGTTGCCTCGATTGCGCCAAGCCGTCGTGTGTGGAGGGATGCCCTGTGCATATCAATATTCCCGACTTCATCAAGAACATTGAGCGTGGCAACATCCTTGGTGCGGCTTCTGTGCTAAGGCAGACCTCTGCCTTGCCTGCCGTGTGTGGCAGGGTGTGCCCGCAAGAGAAGCAGTGTGAGAGCAAGTGTCTGCACTTGAAGATGAACGAGCCAGCCGTGGCCATAGGCTATCTGGAACGTTTCGCAGCCGATTACGAGCGCGAGCATGGCGACGGCAAGTTGCCACAGGTGGCGCCGAGCAATGGCATAAAGGTGGCCGTGGTCGGAAGTGGACCGTCGGGCTTGAGCTTCGCTGGCGACATGGTGAAGAAAGGCTTCGAGGTATACGTGTTTGAGGCATTGCACGAGATTGGCGGAGTGCTGAAATACGGCATACCGGAGTTCAGGTTGCCCAACCGTATAGTGGATGCCGAGATAGAGACGCTGCGTCGCGAGGGTGTCCATTTCCAGACAGACACCATCATTGGCAAGACCATAACCATAGACGAGTTGCAGGAAAAGGGATTCAAGGGAATCTTCGTGGGCTCGGGAGCAGGATTACCCAACTTCATGGGCATACAGGGTGAGAACCTCATCAACGTGATGTCGTCCAACGAGTATCTGACCCGTGTCAACCTCATGGATGCCGCTAACCCGGATACCGACACGCCAATGAACATTGGCAAGAAGGTTGTGGTGGTTGGCGGTGGCAATACAGCCATGGACTCTTGCCGCACGGCAAAGCGCCTTGGAGCCGATGTTACGCTTGTGTATCGTAGGTCTGAAGTGGAGATGCCGGCACGTTTGGAAGAGGTGAAGCATGCCAAGGAAGAAGGCATCCATTTCCTCACGCTCCATAATCCCAAGGAATATCTTGCCGACGAGCAGGGACGCGTGCGTGCCGTCGTGCTCGACGTGATGGAGCTCGGCGAGCCCGATGCCTCAGGCCGTCGTAGGCCCGTGTCCACGGGTGAGACCCAGACGCTCGATTGCGATCAGGTCATCGTGGCGATAGGCGTGTCGCCGAATCCGCTTGTCCCGAAGTCGGTTCCCGGTCTTGAGCTCGGACGCAAGGACACCATCGTCGTGGGCGAGGACATGTGTTCGTCAAGGCAAAACATATATGCTGGAGGCGACATAGTGCGTGGCGGTGCCACCGTGATCCTTGCCATGGGTGACGGAAGGCGAGCCGCGGCAAACATGGCGAGCCAGCTGCTTGCTTAAGTTATGGGGGCGGCACGATGTTGCCGCTCCTAAAAAAACATGAACAATGAAAAAAACAGTTCTCTTACTATTATTATCTTTCGTGATTATTGGGGCTGGCGCCCAGCGCAAGAAGCAGCCTGTGGTTAAGAAAACACCCGCCGCGCAGAACTCAAAAGAGTCTTCGCAGCAGGCCTCTTCGCAGGGAATGAAACTTTTCAAGAGTCTGCTGCCTGCCACGGCAAAGGTCATGTTCATCGACAGTGTAGTGGTGGACAAGAATGATTTTCTCAGACTTGTTCCATTGAGCAAGGAAGCTGGAGTGTTGATGACGAAAAACCCTAAGGCTGACATTGCCAACCAGATGGGGGGGTATGAGAATGAGTTGGGATTGCGCAGGATATATGCCGATGGCGACTCAACAAATTCGCAACTTTACACTCAAATCAAGTTGGGCGACGAATGGGGCAAAGGCTCGCACATTTCTGATTTCAACAATCAGATGTATACGAACCAGAACTTCCCGTTCCTCGCCTCGGATGGCGTGACGCTCTATTTCTCAGCTGAGGGGAGCGAGAGCATGGGGGGACGCGACATCTTCATGAGCTCTTTCGACTCTGACAACTCGTCGTGGTATAAGCCGCAGAACGTTGGGTTGCCGTTCAACTCCACCGCCAACGACTACCTGCTTGCCATTGACGACCTTGACTCGCTTGGATGGTTGGTCACTGACCGTAGACAACCCGAAGGCAAGGTGTGCGTCTATACGTTCGTGCCAACGGAGAAGCGACAGAATTTCAACGATGACGACCTCGACGATGAGGAACTTACAGGTTTCGCAAGCTTGCATAGCATAAAGTCGACATGGAGTTTCGGCAACCGCAATGCCGCAATGAAGCGACTTGAGAACTTGATAAAGAGAAACGCTACCAAGAAAAACAACATCAACGCCATGTCTTTCGTGGTGGATGACAACACGGTGATAACGAGCCTGGCACAATTCAAGAACGACAAGAGCCGACAACTCTACAAGCAACTTGTGGAGCTGCAAGCCATGTGTGCCTCGGATAAAACTAAGCTGGAGACAATGCGGGAGAATTATCATCATGGAAACAAGTCTTTGTCGCCAAACATCTTGAAGGCAGAGAAACAGTTGGAGAACACAAAACAAGACATTTCTAATACGGAGAAACAAATACGACGGTTAGAAAAATAAGACAAAGCATAAAACCTAAAACTAAAAACAACCGATATGAGTAACTTTTTTCCTGAATCAGAGCTCGTCATAAACAATGACGGCTCTATTTTTCATCTTCATGTCAAGCCTGAGCAACTTGCCGATAAGGTCGTCCTCGTGGGCGACCAAGGCAGGGTAGGGCTTGTGGCGTCCCATTTCGACAGCACGGAGTGCGATATTTCCAACCGTGAGTTCCACACGATAACAGGCTACTATAAAGGCAAGCGGATAACCGTGCTCAGCACAGGCATAGGATGCGACAATATCGACATAGTGCTCAATGAACTTGACGCCTTGGCAAACATCGACTTTGCCTCACGCACGAAGAAGCCGGCGCATAGAGCTCTTACCCTTGTCAGGGTGGGCACCTGCGGTGGCCTTCAGCCTAATACGCCTCTTGGCACGTACGTCGCGAGCGTCAAGAGCATTGGCTTCGATGGCTTGCTCAATTTCTATGCCGGAAGAGACGAGGCGAGCGACATGAAGATGGAAGAAGCGTTTAAGAGGCATGTGGGATGGAACGAAAAGATGGGCAACCCTTATGTGGCATCGGCAGACATGGAGCTGCTCGACCGCATTGCTGGCGACGACATGGTGCGTGGCATCACAGTGGCTTGTGGTGGCTTCTTTGGCCCTCAAGGGCGCGAGCTTCGCTTGCCATTGATGGCTCCGGGGCTTAACGAGAAGATTGAGAGCTTTGAATATGAGGGGTTGCGTGTGAACAACTTTGAGATGGAGTCGTCTGCATTGGCTGGGCTTTCCACGCTGATGGGACATCACGCCATGACCTGCTGTATGGTAATAGCCAATCGATGCGCCAAGAGAATGGAGACCAACTATAAGGGTGACATTGACGGACTTATTGTGCGTGTGCTTGACAGAATTTGAGGCAACTAAAAATTATCCGCTTATAATTTAGACTCAAGGCAAAGTCCATAAACACAAAAAAGCCATTCATCAAAAGATGAATGGCTTTTTGCGGTGCGTACGAGATTCGAACTCGTGACCTCCTGCGTGACAGGCAGGCATTCTAACCTACTGAACTAACGCACCTTGTAGAGGTAAAAAAATCATAAAGCTTTGCGGTGCGTACGAGATTCGAACTCGTGACCTCCTGCGTGACAGGCAGGCATTCTAACCTACTGAACTAACGCACCTTGTAGGCTTTATTTCTTTTTTGCGAGTGCAAAGGTAGTGAGTTTTTTTTATTCCACAAAACTTTTGCCCGTTTTTTTACAAAAAAAATGCATCAGATAGACATTATGGTAGTTTTCGCCGTCAAAAAGCCAGTCTTTCAGCTCCGCATCACGCTCAAACCCCGCCTCTTCAAAAATTTTTATGCAGCTTATGTTATCTACGTTCATATATACATAGAGCTGGTGTACATGAATAATTCTTCTGGCGTAGCTGATTAGTTCCAGCAACGCGGCCTTCCCGTATCCTTGGTCACGGTAAGCCTTTCTTATGATGATCCCCACCTCTGCCCGTCTATGTTGTGGATTGAAATTGAATAAGTCTATCATGCCGATAAACACATTCCATTTGTCAGTGATAACAAGCCTGACCTGCTTGTCGGTATAGATGTCGCCAGTGGCATTGGCAATGAACTCATGCAATAAAAAGCGGGAGTATGGCGTATTGATATCGGTAACGCTCCATGTGTCGTGGTCGTTTTCTATGGCATACATTATGTCAAGATCCTCGGGCTCCATTGCCCTTAGGATGACTGAAGGCAGTTTCTCTTCTTTCATTATCTTCATTTCATGTCTCTCGCGTCACCTCCACGCCTCTCGTTTGATAATCTCGTGTTCGGTAATGATCATGTCCTTGTTGGGGTGATATATCGCAATGAGAGCCTTCCCCTCATAGTGGTCGTGCATGGCGGACAACATCTCGGTGTAGGAGAATACTGAGGCATCGAAGGCGATGTAAGTCTTTTGCCCTTTTTGATGTGGCAAGGTGTTGTTCAAGAATTTCTTGTTGGCATCATGAAACTCAGCCCACAATCCTTTCTCGGAAACGAGTTGTTGGCATCTTTTCATGTTGTTGGGGCTGACGTGGATGATGAAGAAAGAGTCTTGGGTGTTCTCGCAGACGAAGCCAAGGCTTTTTCGTGTCTTGTTGAACGCGACGGCGCAAAGTGCCATCAAGGCTTTCGTGTTGACTGCGATATCGAGGAATGGCAGTAATATTCTGCCCATGCCTTTATAATGTTTCTCGCAGAAAATAAGCATGGCCTTATAGAACACGTGGACATAGCGGAAACTTGACTTCTGGGTTGACTCACCCTTGTAATGAAGAATGCGCAAGGGTAAGTACCAGTTTTCCCAACGGCCTTTCAATAGTCGAAAGCTTAAATCTACGTCTTCGCCGTACATGAAGAAGCTCTCGTCGAGCAAGCCGATCTGCTCCAATGCTGTACGTCTGAGAAGGAAGAATGCCCCGCTAATTGTTTCTATCTTTGCTTCTTTGTCCCATGGAAGCCAGCCCATGTAGTAGCGGCCAGTGTGCTTGCCCTTGGGGAAGCGTGAACAAAGACCGGTAAACTTGAAAAGCGCCGTCAGTGGGGTAGGGATGCCGCGTCGTGACTCCTTGGCGTCAGAGCCGTCAGGGTTTGTCATTCTCACGCCTGCGCCGCCGGCTTGCGGATGAGTCTCCATGAACGCCACGGCGCTACGGATAGTGTCTTCGGCAACGATGGTGTCGGGATTGAGCAAAAGCACGTATTTGCCTTTGCTTTGCCTTATGGCATGGTTGTTGGCCTTCGCGAATCCTAAATTATGGTTGTTGCTTATAAATCTTACGTCCTCAAACAAAGGCTGAAGACATTTCACCGTTTCGTCGTGGGAATGATTGTCAAACACTATCACCTCAGCGTCAATGTCTCTCAATGCCTTACGTAGCGACGTGAGGCATTGCCATAGGTAATCCTTGACGTTATAGCTTACTATGATAACGGATAACAGCATTTACTTCCCGGGATTATAGGATGTGTCGTTTGTGGTGTCTTCTGTTGCGTCTTGCTTGGTGTTGTCTGAAGTTTCCAATTGGCACCTGTCTTTTGATGGATATACAAAACACAGGCACAAGGCACTTATTATGGCCATGTAGCCAAAGGCTACGTTCATGTACATGTAATATAGCCAGCAATTCAGCATCATGGGCACAGTGAGCATGCAAAGACGCAATGAACCCCATGTGCCAAGCGCATGGCTTGGGCTTGACAATAGTTGTCGTTTGACGAAGCCAAACTTGAAAAGTCTAAGCGATAGCGGAATCATGATGATGGTGAGAAGCTCCATGGTTATCGCCACGTAGTATTCTTGCACCTTGTTGTCAAGCCACCCTCCAGAGGACAGCAAGTCATTCTCGAATAAGATAATTGTGCAGAAGCAGATGAAAAGAGAAATCCAAAACTCTACGAGGAGTAGTTTTCGGGAATTGTTCATCAAGAAGATATGTGGTTTGTTGGTTGTTGTAAGATAATCACTCAATTGGCGTGCGGTTGACAATTGAGCGACCAAGGGTTACCTCGTCGGTATATTCCAGTTCGTTGCCAACGCTTATGCCCCTTGCAATGACTGTTTGTTTGACATTGAAAGGCTTGAGTTGTCTTGTGATATAGAAGTTGGTGGTGTCTCCCTCCATCGTGGAGCTTAGCGCGAGAATCACTTCTTTTATGCCTCCCTCGGCCACCCTGCTTACGAGGGAGTCAATCTCTATGTCGCCAGGGCCAATGCCGTCCATAGGAGATATTATGCCTCCCAAGACGTGGTAAAGCCCATGATAGGCTTGCGTGTTTTCTATCGCCATGATGTCTTGCACGTTTTCAACGACACATATAGTGGAATGGTCGCGTCGCTCATCGGAACAGATGGGGCATACGTCCGTGTCGCTTATGTTGTGGCAGACACGGCAATACTTAATGTCATGTCTCAACTTGCTGATGGCATCTGCGAAAGAATCGGCAGATGCCACGGGCTGTTTCAGAATGTGCAGGGCAAGGCGCAACGCGGTCTTCGGCCCTACACCAGGTAGTTTCCCAAGTTCATCGGTGGCGCGGGCAAGCAACACGGACGGGTACTGTTCCATCATTCGCCAAGGTAGATGCCGAAGCCGAGGCGTAAGCCGATGGTGGAGTAGTCGGAGTGCTTCTTTAGACTTTGTTGATAGTAAATACTTGGCTCAATGGTTAAGGTGTGGCTTAGGAAGAAAGCATAGCCCACCTCCACGCCAGGCATGAAGTCGTTGTAGTTTTTTGAGTGAACGTATTTGACGTTTGCGCCGAGGAAGATGCCGTTTTGCGTGATATAGTAGCGGCCGCCCACGCCAAGGTTGAGGGTGTTGCTTTGCTCCTTGCCCGGATGGTCAAAGCCAACTTGAGCATAAGCCAGCAAGTTGTCGATCGCGAAGATACCAGCCTGCGCGTTAATCCCGAATTTGGCTTCGTTGATACCGTTGTAGCTGAGGTCTAGCCCAGAGAGTGAGGCTCCGATATATATCTTTTCCTGTTCAAACTGTGCGCTTGCCGATATTGTGGCAAGCACGGCGATGATTAAAGTGAGAACTTTTTTCATAAGATACAATATTAAAATGTTAGTTTCCCGGTGAAGAATATTCTAGATGGTTACAACCTTGACCGTATGAGGTCAGAATCTCAGTTCCTTGAGAATGTCGGCCATCTTTTGCTTAGTTTCGATATTTGTAGGGACGAGTGGCAGGCGAAGCACGTTCTCGATGAACCCCATGTCGTTGAGCAATGCTTTCACGCCAGCCGGGTTGCCATCTATAAAGAGCAACTTGTATAGCTCGGTAAACATGTGGTGGATCTTGCGTGCCGGTTCGTACTCGCCATTGAACTCCAAGCGTATCATCCTTGAGAATTCCTTTGGCAAGGCGTTGCCAATGACCGAGATGACACCTCTTGCACCACTTGCTATCATGGAGAATGTCAGCGCGTCGTCGCCGCTGATGACGTCGAAGTGGCGTGGCTTGTTCTTTAATATCTCGTCAACCTGCTCCAAGCTGCCAGATGCTTCCTTGATGCCAACAATGTTTGGGAACTCTGATGCCAGGCGCACGGTGGTGCTGGGTTTCATGTTAACTCCCGTGCGTCCGGGAACGTTGTACATCACTATTGGCAACGGTGCGTTTTGCGCGATAGCCTTGAAGTGTTGATATAAGCCTTCTTGTGATGGTTTGTTGTAGAATGGGCAAATGCTCAATATGCCGTCTATTCCGCTCCAGTCTGTCGACTTCATCTCTTCAATGACTGCGGCGGTGTTGTTTCCGCCGCAATATTTGAGTAACGGAACACGCCCATTGTTGACATCCTTGATTAGTTCGGTTATCTTGTCTTTCTCCTCGCGAGTAAGGCATGGAGCCTCAGCTGTGGTGGCGAGTATGCATAGAAAGTCGGCGTTGTTGTTAATTTGGTAGTCCACGAGTTTTGCGAGAGCTTTGTAGTCAACCTCTCCCTCTTTTGTGAACGGTGTTATTAAAGCAATGCCTAATCCCTTGAAAATGTTCTGTGCCATTATGTAAGAAGCTTTGTTTCTCATGGACGCCTTAGCGTCGGTCATTTTGCAAAGTTAGTCTTTTTGTGTTAAATACCAAAGAAAAAAACTCATTTACTTCCAATAAATAACAAAACCATGGATAAAAGCACTAATAACAAGTCTACGGCCTTGCCTTTGAGATTGCGCTCGTGGAAGAAGACAGCTCCAAAGAGGAAACTTACGAGCACACTGCTTCGCCTTATCATGGATATTATGGAAATCATGGCACTTGGCAAGCTGAGCGCATAGAAATAGAGGAAGTCGGCGCCGGAGAGGAATATGCTAATCCCGATTATCGACCAACTCCAATGAAACTTGTCGCTCTCGCGCCGTGGAAACCAGATAATGGCGAGCATTATGAGCATCATCGCCGATTGATAGATGTTGTACCACGACTGCACCGCCATCCTGTCAAGCCCCACGCCGCCGTCTGCGGGCGACGCCATGAGGTATTTGTCGTAGAGCCCGCTTACGGCTCCGAGCACTGCCGCCAAAACGATGCATCCTATCCATTTGTCGTGGGCGAAATTAATGCCTTCTTTCTTTCCAGACTTGCTGAGCAAGAGGAAAGAGGTGGCAGCCACTGCCACGCCTGCCCATTGCCAAGCGTTGAGCCTTTCGCCATAGACCAGCAAGGCTCCTATGAGAACCATTACCGGGCGAGTGGCGTTGATAGGCCCCACTATTGTCAGTGGAAGATGCTTCATCCCGATGTATCCGGCAAGCCAGGAAGAGAGCACTATGACACTCTTGAGAATGACGTAGCGGTGCATCTCCCAACCGCCGCCTCCGACATGAAAAGGACTGCTTGAAGGCAGAGTGCCCGTGGCGGACAGCACGATGAAGGGCAAGAAGATGAGCGAGCAAAGCACGGTGTTGATAAACAACACGGGAATGACCGCGTTGCCCTGGAGTGACTTTTTCTTGAATGAATCGTAAAACCCCAGTAGGGTCGCTGACATGAAGGCTAATAATAACCACATAAATTATCGTCTATACATGAACAACCCTACCAAGGTCGTAAGGTCTTGGTAGGGTCGATTGACAATGTCTCATAGTTTGGTTTAGAAAGGCAAGTCCTCGCCTGTGGAGCTGTCGTCGCCACCGCCGAGTGGGTCTGCCGTTGGCTTTGCAGGAGCGCCCACGGGAGATGCCTGGACTGGTCCGCCTAATTGGCTGCCTTGCATTGGCGGAACGCCTGCGTTCATGGCATTAGGGTCAACATGGTCGCATTGATAGCAATTGATGTCGTTGAAATAGCGGTCTTGCCATGCGCGGGCGTTGATGTCGAGCCATATGTGAACGGTGTCGCCTTGATGGATGTTGAATTGCTGGAGCCTGTCAGCGCCAAACACGCGGAACTGGCATGCGCGAGGATATTGGTCTTTTGTCTGGATCACGAACTCTTGCGATTTCCATGCGTTGCCAGAGCGTTGCGACACGCCTTCCTTGGCTGGATACTCTTTTATGATTACGCCTTCTACTTCTATTCCTTGTAAAGCCATAGTTGTATTAATTGGATTTGTGATTTCTGAATATTATGCGAAATTAGAGAAAAAATCGCTTATGGCAAAGCGTTTGTCGATTAAAAAATGAAAAAAATGAAAAAGCCTTTACGTTTTCTGACCATTTCAATAAATAATATGTATCTTTGTGCGATAATTATAGTAGAATATAACAAAACTAAAGATACGATGAGATTCACACTTTCCAGCACGGTTCTCAACAGCCGTTTGCAGACCCTTGCGAAGGTCATCAACAGCAAAAACTCTCTTGCTATCCTTGAGAGCTTCCTCTTCCAGGTTCACGATGGGAAGATGGAAGTTACGGCCTCCGACAGTGAAAACCTTTTGAGGACAACTATTCCTCTTGACGAATGTGACGCGGAAGGCGATTTCGCCATTCCCAACCGCACCGTCCTCGACGCGGTGAAGGAGCTCCCCGAGCAACCTCTTACGTTCGAGGTCAACCCCGAGACTTATGAGGTGGCAATAGAATACCAAAACGGACGATACAACTTCACGGCCCAAAACGCTGAGGAGTATCCGCAGAAGTCGCCTATCGGCAATGACGCCAAGACGTTGACCATCAATGCCAAGGTGTTGTGCGAAAACATCAACCGTACGCTCTTCGCTACCGATAACAACGACATCCGCCCCGTGATGAACGGTATTTACTTTGACCTTCTTCCCGACTGCCTTGCTTTCGTGGCATCGGACGGTCATAAGCTCGTGCGTTGTCGTTACATGGGTATCAAAAGCGAGAACCACGACTCGTTTATCCTGCCAAAGAAGCCGGCAATGCTCCTTCGTGCCGTTCTCGACAAGAGCGATGAAGAAGTCGCCATCAAGTTCAATTCCAATTGTGCGGAGTTCCACTTCCAGGGCGGTATGCTTTCGAGCACACTCATCGAGGGCAACTTCCCCAACTACAATGCCGCCATTCCGACAGACAACACCAATGAGCTTGTCATTGACCGCAAGGCCCTCCTTGGCGCCATACGCCGTGTGTTGCCGTTCGCGAGCATGAGCTCACAGCTCATCAGGTTCCATCTTGACAACGGGTGCCTTGAGCTGTCGTCCGAAGACCTCGATTTCGCTACGAGCGCCAAGGAAAAGATTGTTTGTGAATATAATGGCATGCCATTGCAAATCGGATTCCGAGGCGACTTCTTCTCGGAGATTCTTAACAGCATAACAACCGACGAGATCAAGATGCTTCTTGGCGACCCGAGCCGCGCTGGCGTCATTTATCCTACGGAGCAGCCCGATGAGCAAGATGTGCTCATGTTGATTATGCCATTGCTTTTGGGTGATTAGAGCCATGCGTTTGAATCTTACTAAACCCTTGGTGGTCTTCGACTTGGAGGCCACTGGTCTTGACTTGGTCAACGACCGGATTATCCAGATTTCGTATGTCAAGGTATCTCCGGGCGACAAGGATGGCGAGGAGGAACGGAAAAGCCTTTTCGCGAATCCTGGCAAGCCAATACCTGCTCTCGTGCAACAGCTCACTGGGATAACCGACGACATGGTGAAAGACGCGCCAACGTTCAAGCAGCTGGCCAAGCAACTTGCCGACTCATTCATGGGATGCGACTTTGCCGGTTTCAACAGCGACCGCTTTGACATCCCCATGCTTGCCGAGGAGTTTCTGAGGGCTGGCGTTGATTTCGACTTCTCCAAGTGTCGCCTTATCGATGCCCAAAACATTTTCCACAAGCGTGAGCCGCGTAATCTCGCGGCGGCCTACAAGTTCTACACAGGGCGCAAGATGGAAGACGATTTTCGCGCTCACCGTGCCGACCAGGACGCTGAGGCCACTTACCGTGTGCTCATGGGCGAGCTCGACAAGTACGACCCGACAAGCGTAGAGGAACCCTCGCTGGCACTTCCCAACGACATGGATGTCTTGGCTGCTGAGTCGAGAATGAACAACAATGTCGACTTTGCGGGACGTATGGTGTGGGAAGCCGTGAAAGACAAGGACGGCAATCCCGTGACCGACAAGGATGGCAACCCCGTGCGCCACGAGGTTTTCAACTTCGGGAAATACAAAGGCCACGTGGTTACCGACGTGCTTCATCGTGACCCGGGCTATTACAGTTGGATGCTCAACGCCGACTTCACGCTCAACACCAAGCAGGTGCTGACGCGCATAAGGCTCAGGGAGGCAAAATTGAACATGAATGCGTAGAGTCCTGTTCGTGTTTGTCGCTCTCGTGATGGTCTTGGCGGTAAAAGCCCAGGAGCTTAACGCCAAGATCACGATCAACCACAGTCAGATAAGTGGCACTGACGCTTCTGTCTTCGACAACCTGCAGCAAACCTTGACGCAGTTTGTCAACGACAGGCAATGGACCAACCTGCAGTTTGCGAAGAAGGAACGCATCACGTGCAACTTCAACATCACGGTGACCAAATACGACCAGTCGAGCGGCATGTTCACGTGCAAGGCCATCATCCAGGCCAACAGGCCCGTGTACAATGCCTCTTATAACTCTACATTATATAATAATACCGACAACGATTTCAATTTTGTTTTCAGGCAGTTCGACCAGTTGGAATTCAACGAAGAGACTATCGACAACCAGCTCACTGCCCTCTTCGCCTATTATGCTTATCTAATTATCGGCATCAATCTCGACAGTTTCTCGCCTCTTGGCGGAAACGATGTCCTGGAGCGCTGCATGAATCTCGTGAACAACGCCCAGAACCTTGATTTCACAGGATGGAAGTCGTTTGACAACGATCGCTGCCGCTTTGCCATAATCAATGATTACCTCAATGGTGGCATGCAACCGTTCAGGCAGTTGCAGTATGATTATTACCGCAAGGGGCTTGACGAGATGGCTGCAAACGCCGACAGGGGACGGGCGGAGATAACGGCGGCGATAGAAAACGACTTGAAGAAATGCCATGAGGATCGCCCGCAGAGCTTGCTGCCGCAGATATGGACCGACTATAAGCGCGACGAGCTTGCCAACATATACAAGGGCAAGGGCACGCCGAAAGAAAAAGAAACGGTCTACGACATTCTCTTCTCTATCAATGCCTCGCAAAACAACGCGTGGGAAAAGATAAAGCAATAAACAAAATGCTCAAACAACTTTACATAAAGGACTTCACGCTGATAGACGAGCTCAATATCCAGTTCAACCCTGGCTTCTCTGTCATTACGGGCGAAACGGGCGCGGGAAAGAGCATCGTGATAGGCGCGCTTCACCTTCTCTTGGGGCAGCGCGCCGACTCCAAGCAAGTGAAGTTGGGAAGGAAGAAATGTGTCATCGAGGCGCATTTCGACTTGTCGCACTACGACATGGAGTCCTTCTTCGACGACAACGAGATCGACTACGACGCCACCGATTGCATATTGCGGCGTGAGGTCAGCGAGAAAGGCAAAAGCCGTGCTTTCATCAACGATACCCCCGTGTCGCTAACCACTTTGCGTGACCTTGGCGACCAGCTCATCGACATCCACAGTCAGCACCAGAACCTCTTGCTCCAGAAAGAAGACTTCCAACTCAACGTCGTGGACATCATCGCCGGCGACTCCGAGCTTCTCGCCAACTACCAGGCCAAATACTCAGCTTGGCTTCAGGCAAAGAAGGCTTACGCCGACTATGAGGAAGCATGCAAGCGAAGCAAGGAAAACGAGGAATTCCTGCGGTTCCAGTTCACCGAGCTTGACAGGGCGAAACTTTTAAAAGGTGAGGAGCAGGAGCTGGAACAACGCTCACAGACCATGAGCCACACAGAGGACATTAAGAGCGCCCTTTTCACGGCTTCGGAGGCGTTGGCGAAAGAGGACGCGGGAGGAATGGCCATGACGCGCGACGCTGCCGACAGCATGCGCGACATTGCCGAGGTGTATCCGGAGGCGAAAGCCATTGCCGACAGGCTCGACTCTGCTTACATTGACCTTAAAGACATCTCACGTGAGATAGAGGGGTATCTTGAGGACGTTGATTTCGACCCACAAGAGCTGCAGGCCATCAACGAGAGGTTGGATCTCATCTATTCGTTGGAACAGAAGTTCCACGTCTCTTCGTCCGACGAGCTCATTGCCGAACGAGATAAGATAAAGACAGAGCTTGACAACATAGATGGCGGCTCGGAACAGCTTGCGGAGCTCAAGGCAGAGAGCGACAAGGCTTATGCTGATTGCCTTGCGGTTGCCAAGGAGCTCAGCGAGGTGAGGAGAAAGGCTGCCGTCAAGGTGGAGGAGGAAATGAGAGAAAGGCTCGTGCCGTTAGGCATTCCCAAGGTGCGTTTCGCCATCGATTTCAAGGAAGGCGAATGCATGGCATCGGGAATCGACAGGGTGCGGTTTCTCTTCAGTGCCAACAGCAGCACGGCATTGCAACCTGTGGCGCAAGTGGCATCGGGTGGCGAGATAGCGCGTGTCATGCTGTCGTTGAAGGCGATGATAAGCGGGGCGGTGAAGTTGCCCACAATTGTTTTTGACGAAATAGACACAGGCGTAAGTGGCAGGGTGGCCGAGAAAATGGCGCAAATCATGCGGGAAATGGGCGACCGCAACCGCCAGGTAATATCCATCACGCACTTGCCGCAAATAGCGGCCATGGGAACCACTCACTATAAGGTGAGCAAGGAGGAAACGCCAGAGGGAACCGTCAGCCACATGCGCTTGCTGTCGCAAGCGGAGAGGGTGGACGAAATAGCACAGATGCTCAGCGGAAGCAGCATCTCGCAGGCGGCAATTGACAACGCGCGCACGTTGCTTGACAACGCTCGCTAAAAAACATTGAAACAATGATTAATCGAAATAAGACAACAATGAGAACAAAGATCATGCGGCTGTTATTGGCAATGGCGACAATGCTGCCAATGATGGCAAAGGCACAGCCCGCCACTGTGAAGAAGGCCGCGCAAAGCGTATTCTCCCTGACGACATATAATGCAGATGGCACCATTCATTCTTCATCGCATGGTGTCTTCACCGGAACCGCAGGCGAGGCCATTGCCATGTGGCATCCTTTCAAGGGTGCGTCGCGGGCCGTAATCATTGACAGCAAGGGCAAGCAGTATGACGTGGATGCCATGTTGGGAGTGTCGGAGAACTACGACGTGTGCCGTTTCAGGATCAAGGGCTACGCCAACAGTGGCAGTGGGCTTCTTCCCACAGACGGCAACTCGCTTGCCGCCCAAATGTTCATGGTGGGCTACGACACCAAGAAACCCGAGATAAAAAGCATATCGCCAGCGCGAACGGAGAAGTTCATGACGGATTACAACTATTACGTCTTCAAGGATGAGGACGTGTCGGGAGCCATGCTGGGATGCCCCGTCGTCAGTGCCGACGGCAAGCTGTTGGGCATCATGCAGAGGCCCGAAGATGGAGGCGAGGCGTTTTCTGCCGACGCGCGCCTCACGACCACTTTCAAGCGTCTTGGATTCTCTATCAACGACCAGACCTTTCGTGCCACGGGCATTCGCGTAGCGTTGCCGGAAGAGCAAAAGGAGGCGTCGCTGATGCTCGTGCTTGCTGCAAGCATGACCGACAGCGTGAGATACAGCGAGTATGTCGACGACTTTATCCGCTATTTCCCGACGGCTACCGACGGCTATAACGCCAAGGCCACGCAACTTGTCAACTACGGCAAGCTTGCCGAGGCTGACGAGATGCTGCAGACCGAGACGAAGCGTGCCGCCAACAAGGATGTGGCTTACGGCAATTATGCCGCTCTTGTTTATCGTGCTTCTGTATATCGTATTGACACGACGTTTACTAAATGGAACTTTGACAAGGCTTACGACTTGGCAGGCGAGGCGTATAAGGTCAATCCTTTGCCTGGTTATCAGCATCAGCAGGCGCAGGTGCTGTTTGCCAAGGGCAAATACAATGAGGCACTCGACTTGCTCACGGCACTCCAGAAAACCGACCTCGGCAAGACTGGTGAGGTGTATTACGAGGCGGCACAATGCAAGGCGCGCCTCAATGCCCCCAAGCCTGAAATCATGGCGTTGCTCGACACGGCTGTCAATGTTCAGCCTGGACTCCCCTCGGCATCCTACGTGCTGGCGCGAGGCAGACAATATGATGCTGACGGCAACTACCGTCAGGCGTTCCTCGATTACCTGAAATACGACTCCTTAATGAACTTCAATGCCACCGCCGATTTCTATTACATGAAATTCAAGTGTGAGATGAAGATCAGGCAGTATCAGCCAGCGCTCAACGACATAGCCCATGCCATTGTGCTCACTCGCACGGTGCCGCTCTATTACGCGGAGATGGCAAGCCTTCAGCTTCGTGTCAACCGCTTGGACGATGCCGTGAAGACTTGCGACATGGCCCTTGCCATAGATGGTGCCGACAAGGTTTCCGACTTTTTCATCATAAAAGGCATCGCCCTTTGTGAGCTCAAGCAAAAGGAAGCGGGCTTGGAGGCATTGAAAAAGGCGCAGGAGCTTGGCGACGAACGTGCCGAGGACTTGATAAAGAAGTATTCAAAATGATGAATTGCTGATATTATATATAATATAATAATGTATGCCCACGAAACGCCATAGGATGTTTCGTGGGCTTTTTTTATGAAAAAAGAAAGAAAAACATGACAAAACTTTGCCAGAACTAAAAAAGTTACTATCTTTGCACTCGCAATCGCCGATATGGCTCAGTTGGTAGAGCAACGCATTCGTAATGCGTGGGTCCCCGGTTCGAGTCCGGGTATCGGCTCAGTGTGTGTTTCGCACATTGTGCGGGATTAGCATATCGGTAGTGTACGGGCTTCCCAAGCCTGTGAGGCGGGTTCGATTCCCGTATCCCGCTCCGATGAACAAAGCGTTAGAAATCAGCAATATCTGTTTTCTAACGCTTTGTTTTTTTGCCCTCCTTCTTCTCGTTTTTTTTGAGCCTCCACCTTTCCAGTGGAAAGCCATTGCCTTTTCAGTGATATGCCGTCATCGTTTCAGTGCTATGCCGTTGCCTTTTCAGTGGAAAGCCAAGAGGTCAGTAGGGGCTTTTCCGCTTTTCGCCCTTGACATAGCCAACGATGCCGAGAAAGATGGCGATGACGGGCAATGTGTTGAGAAGGTTGTAGTTGGTTAGTCCGGTCGCGTAGAACAGGGCGAGGCATATGACCCCGCCGTAGACGAATGGCAACCCCACGTGGCGCATGGCTACGGCGTAGAGTCTTGCCGCGGTTGCCCACGACTTCCTTAATATGGCAAATGTCTTTCGCATGACGCAGATGTTGTTAAAGCTTATCTTTTATAATATGCAGGTGCAAAAGTACAAATAAAAACGTGCGCTTGATAGCGTGGATGTTGAAATGAATGTTAAAAGATGAACAAAAGGATAGTTAGGTCATTGATATTCAGATAAAAAAGCGTACCTTTGCACCGCATTTTTGCAAAACAACAAATTATTCATTTCAAAGTAGTATGAATCAATACGAGACCGTTTTCATTTTGACTCCCGTTTTGTCTGATGAACAGATGAAGGAAACGGCCGCTAAGTTCAAGAAGCTGCTCACCGACAATGGTGCTGAGATTCTTAACGAAGAGGCTTGGGGATTGAAGAAAATGGCTTATGCCATTGAGAAAAAGTCAACAGGCTTCTATTGCCTCGTTGAGTTCAAGGCAGAGCCTACAGTAATTGACACCCTTGAGACCGGCTTCCGCCGCGACGAGAAGGTGATTCGTTTCATGACAGTGAAGCTCGACAAGTATGCAGTAGCTTATGCAGAGAAGCGTCGTGCAAAGCTGGGTAAAAAGTTGGAGGCATAATCATGGCAGAGCAGAACAACACACGCGCTAACAACAGTGAGATTCGCTATCTCACCGCTCCTTCCATCGACACAAGGAAGAAGAAGTATTGCCGTTTCAAGAAGAGCGGCATCAAGTATATCGACTACAAGGATCCTGAGTTCCTCAAGAAGTTCCTCAACGAGCAGGGCAAGATTCTTCCCCGCCGTATCACTGGCACTTCGCTGAAGTATCAGCGCCGCGTGGCACAGGCCGTGAAGCGTGCTCGCCAGATTGCGCTGCTTCCATTCGTAACCGATCTGTTGAAATAATAAGAAGGAGGCTAAGACATGGAAATCATACTGAAAGAAGATATCATCGGTCTTGGATACAAGAACGAGATTGTGACTGTGAAGAACGGCTATGGCCGCAACTATCTCATCCCTACAGGCAAGGGCGTTATCGCTTCTGAGAGCGCTAGAAAGGTGCTCGCCGAGAACTTGAAGCAGCAGGCTGCCAAGCTCGCCGCCAAGAAGGCTGAGGCTGAGAAGCGCGCTGAGGCTCTCAACGACGTGACTATTACAGTGGCTGCCAAGGTGGCTGTTACTGGCCATCTCTATGGCTCAGTAGGTCCCGCTAAGGTTGCTGAGGAGCTCGCTAAGCTCGGCATCGAGATTGATCGCAAGATCATCACCATGCGTGAGGCACGCAAGGTGGGCGAGTTCGAGGCTACGGTTCATTTCCACAAGGACGTGGAGGTGAAGGTTCCTGTTATCGTCGTAGCTGAGAACCAAGAGCCTAAGGCCGCTGAGGCAGAGGCTCCTAAGGCTGAGGAAGCTCCCAAGGCTGAAGAGGCTCCTGTAGCAGAGTAATAGCTTTATATTTGCACTGTAAGGCAAACAAGCATAATGGTCCCATTCGCTCTAGTAGTGAATGGGATTTTTATTAAGATAATCACACAAATTAACATTTATATCAGAATTCTAAGATGAAAGCATTCGTTTTTCCCGGACAAGGCTCACAGTTTGTGGGTATGGGCAAGGATTTGTATGAGAACAACGCATTGGCAAAAGACCTATTTGACAAGGCTGACGAAATACTTGGTTTCAAGATTACAGATATCATGTTCTCGGGCACCGATGAGCAGCTCAAGGAGACCAAGGTGACGCAGCCTGCCGTCTTCCTCCACAGTGTTATCTCTGCCCTTTGCCTGGGCGATGACTTCCAGCCTGCCATGGTGGCCGGCCATTCACTCGGAGAGTTCTCAGCCCTTGTGGCAAGCGGCGCTCTCGACTTTGAGGATGGCTTGAAGCTCGTTGCCGCCCGTGCCAACGCCATGCAGAAAGCCTGCGAGAAGAACCCTGGCACCATGGCAGCCATTATCGGGTTGCCCGATGAGACCGTGGAGCAAGTGTGCGCCGAGGTTAGCAAGGATGGCAAGGTGGTCGTGGCAGCCAACTACAATTGCCCCGGTCAGCTCGTTATCTCAGGCGACAAGGAGGCGATTGCCGAGGCTTGCGAGAAGTTGAAGGCCGCAGGCGCAAAACGCGCGTTGCCTTTGGCAGTGGGTGGCGCTTTCCACTCTCCGCTCATGCAGCCAGCCAAGGAAGAATTGCAGGCAGCCATCGAGAAGACACAGTTCTCTGCTCCTAAGTGCCCTGTATATCAAAATGTTGACGCGAAGCCTTACACGGATCCTGAGCAAATCAAGGCAAATCTCATAGCTCAGCTCACCAGCCCCGTGCGCTGGACAAAGAGCGTGCAGGACATGATTGCCAATGGTGCCGACGACTTCACGGAGTGCGGTCCTGGCAAGGCTCTGCAAGGCATGATTCATCGCATAGACAAGGCTGTTGCCGCTCACGGAATCGCCTGATGCTCGATGAATAAAAAGATTATCATATATCAACTCTTCACACGCCTTTTCGGCAATCGTAACACCTCTCATAAGAAGGATGGTACGCTTGCCGAGAATGGGGTGGGGAAGATGAACAACATTGATGTTGTCAGGCTGAGGAAGATACACGACATGGGCTTCACGCACGTGTGGTTCACGGGTGTCATCCGTCACGCCACGACGACAGACTACTCGCAGTACGGCATTCCGCAACAACACGCTTGTGTGGTAAAAGGCAAGGCTGGATCTCCCTATGCCATTACCGATTATTATGACGTGGACCCCGACATAGCCGAGAATGTGCCTGAGCGTATGGCGGAGTTTGAGGCTCTTGTGCAACGTACCCACAAGGCGGGCATGAAGGTGATAATCGATTTCGTGCCCAACCACGTGGCGCGTGAGTATCATAGCATAAACCTTCCGGAAGGTGTCAGCGACTTGGGCGCTGACGACGACAAGACCAAGCATTTTGACATAAACAACAACTTCTATTATTGTCCCGGTCATGCTTTCGTGAGCCCTGTGGCTGCGGCTGACAATGAGGAACCTTATGAGGAGAAGCCTGCCAAATGCACTGGCAACGACAAGTTTAACGCCGAGCCAGGCGTCTACGACTGGTATGAGACGGTTAAGCTCAACTATGGCGTTGACTATTGCGATGCCGGAGGTCGAAGCTACCACTTCAACCCGGTGCCAGACACGTGGAAGAAGATGACCGACATCTTGCTCTTTTGGGCGGGAAAAGGCATCGATGGTTTCCGTTGTGACATGGTGGAGATGGTTCCGGCGGACTTTTGGGCTTATGCTACGGCTATAGTGAAGGAACGCTACCCTCTGCTTGTGTTTATCGGAGAGGTTTACGACACGAACCAATATCGTAGGTATGTGGCTTCAGGTTTCGACTATCTCTACGACAAGGTTGGAATGTACGATTGCCTTCGTGACGTGGTGTGTGAGCGCCGTCCTGCCAACAGCATCACGTGGTGCTGGCAGAGCACCGACGACATCAAGGATCACATGCTCTACTTCCTTGAGAACCACGATGAGCAACGCATTGGCAGCGACTTCTATTGTGGCGACGGGGCAAAGGCGGTACCCGCGCTTGTGGTAGCCGCGCTCTTGCAGAAGAACCCTTTCATGGTTTATTTCGGCCAAGAGGTTGGCGAGCGTGGCATGGACGAGGAAGGCTTCTCCGGCAAGGACGGGCGCACAACCATCTTCGACTATTGGAGCGTGGATTCTGTAAGGCGAGAGTTTTTTACCTCTGATGGACTTACAGAGGGTGAGAAGAAATTGCAAAAGACCTATCGTGAGGTTCTGCGCATAGCCAACAAGGAAAAGGCGGTCAGGGAGGGAGAGTGCTTCGACCTGATGTATGCCAACAATCAGACGTGGCAGTTCAACCCCAGGGAGCAGTTCGCTTTCATTAGGAAGAAAGACGATGAGGTGTTGCTTATTGTGGTGAATTTCTCGCGTCCCGACGTGCGCGTCTCCGTGGTTATACCTAAACATGCCTTCGACTTCCTTGGTCTGCCAGAACGTGAGGTTGTGGCTTCCGACCTCTTGAGTGGGGAGAAGCTGACGTTGACCCTGGCAAAGGACGGGGCGGTGACGATGGAGCTGCCTCCTTATGGTGCGAAGATTCTTAAATTCAATATAAATATGAGAACAGACTCTTTAGCCCTTAACGAGCATGGCAAGGACGAGTTTCCGCCTGCTCATACCGCTGAGCATTTGCTCAACCAGTTGATGATAAGGATGTTCGGTTGCGAGCGGTCGGACAATGCCCACATTGAGCGCAAGAAGAGCAAGATAAGCTATGTTCTCGATCACAAGCCCTCGCGCCAGGAGGAGAAGGCCATCGAGGTTGAGATGAATCGCCTGATAGAGAGTGACATGCCCGTGGCTTATGACATGGTGGACCGCAACCATTTGCCAGAGGGTGTATCGCTTGACCGCCTGCCGAAGGACGCGTCGGAGGCCATACGCATAGTGCGCATTGGCGACTACGACGCTTGCCCATGCATTGGCAAGCACGTGAGGTCAACATCGCAAGTTGGCAAGTTCGTATTGCTCGGCACCAATTGGGATGAGATGAGCCACACGTTTCGAATCAGGTTCAAGGTGATACCCAACGCTTAATCCAGTTTGACATAAGCGGAAAGACAATAAAAAAACCGCCGCGCTTAAACAAGCGCGGCGGTTTTTTATACTGGTTACTTTGTTTCGATTTCTTCTTTCATGTCGATGAATTCTCCATTTGGGTCATAGAATTCATATTGCAGGAAAGCGAGTTTCTGTGAGGAGTAGACGTGTACTCCCAAACCATACTTCATCTGCCATTTGCGTTTGAGGCTCACGATGCCTTGGTTGATAAAGGCCGCAACGTATGGATGAACGTAAAGATAGAACTTCTTGATGCCTATCTTGTTGACGAGTTGGTCAATTTTTCTCTCAAGCTGATCCGTGAATAGGAAGCTGGCGCGTATCTTTCCTGTTCCTCCGCAGGATGGACAATCTTCTTCGACATTGACATCCATTGCAGGGCGCACGCGTTGGCGCGTTATCTGCATCAGTCCGAACTTGCTCAGCGGAAGGATGTTGTGTCGCGCACGGTCGTTCTGCATGTTCTTGCACATTCGCTCATAGAGCATTTGCCGGTCTTCGGCAAGGTTCATGTCGATAAAGTCGACCACGATGATTCCTCCCATGTCTCGCAGTCTCAATTGTCGGGCGAGCTCGTCGGCAGCTCCAAGGTTGGTGTCGAGTGCCGTAGCTTCTTGTCCGTTTTGGTTTTTCGACCTGTTGCCACTGTTTACGTCGACCACGTGCATGGCCTCGGTGTGCTCAATGATGAGATAAGCTCCATGGGCATAGTTGACGGTCTTGCCAAAGCTGGCCTTGATTTGCTTCGTGACATTGAAATTGTCGAAGATGGGAACTTTCCCAGTGTACGTCTTTACTATCCCTGCCTTTTCAGGGGCAATCATTGACACATAGTCTTTTACTTCCTTACAAACATCCTCGTCGTTGACATAGATGTTTTCGTAAGTGGGGTTGAAGAGGTCTCGCAGCATGGCAACGGCCCTGCCGGTCTCTTCATAGATTAGTTGTGGACGGCGCTGTGTCTTCTGTGCCTTGTCGATAGCGCTCTGCCATCTGCTTGTGAGCACTTTCATCTCGGCGTCGAGCTCTGCCACTCTCTTGCCTTCCGCAACGGTGCGCACGATGACTCCACAATTTTTTGGCTTGATGCTCTGGATGAGTTGTTTCAGTCTTGACTTCTCCTCGCCGCTCTTTATCTTCGACGAAACAGACACCTTCTCCCCAAAGGGGATAAGCACAAGAAAACGCCCGGCGAAACTGAGTTCGGCTGTCATGCGAGGTCCCTTGGTTGATATTGGTTCCTTCACGATTTGCACCAATACTTCTTGGCCCACTTTCAGCGTTTGCTGCACGCTTCCGTCTTTTTGCAATTCTGGTTGGCGTGACGCCTTAGCGAAAGGGAAGGGATGTTTACGGTCGCTTTCAATCTGCTTGAGATACTTAGCGTAGGAGTTGAATTGACTACCCAAATCAAGATAATGCAAGAAAGCATCGCGTTCGTAACCCACATCCACAAAGCATGCGTTGAGACCTGGCATGAGTTTCTTAACTTTCGCGACGTAGATGTTGCCCACAGAGTAGTTTGCCGAGCGTGACTCGTTCTGGTATTCAACCAGCCTCTTGTCTTCCAGCAAGGCAATGGAAATCTCCTTAGGCTTGACATCGATAATTACTTCACTTGTCATTTCTGATGGTGTTTTTCTCTCAGTTGTCTCTCCGACAACTTGTTCAACAAATAAAAAAGGGGCAAGCCCTTAGGGCGAGCCCCTTTTGAAACTGTCTCTCGGGCTTACTTGCTCTTATGACGGTTCTTGCGCAGTCTCTTCTTACGCTTATGAGTAGCCATCTTGTGGCCCTTTTTCTTCTTACCGTTTGGCATAGTTGTAAAATTAAAATGTTGTGATATGAAAAATTTTCTTGTTGCTTACTCGCCTTTCATCTCGTCTACGAAGACCTTCGCTGGCTTGAAAGCCGGAATGTCGTGAGCCGCGATGGTGATGGTCATGTCCTTGCCAATGTCGCGAGCTGTCTTTGAGGCGC
Source organism: Lachnospiraceae bacterium (assembly GCA_963588155.1). Lineage (GTDB taxonomy): Bacteria > Bacteroidota > Bacteroidia > Bacteroidales > Bacteroidaceae > Prevotella. Next base: position 29,267 of record CAVAGT010000004.1, read on the forward strand.
GATGCTTTATGATGAAACTGCCAAATCCGCGAAGGTAGACGTTCTCCTTCTTCTTGAGCATGGTGCTCTTTACAGTCTCCATGAAGGCCTCCACCACTACGGAAACCTCTTTCCTCTGCAATCCTGTTTGTTCAGCAATCTCGTTGATGATATCTGCTTTTGTCATCTTGTTAATTATCTGATTATATCTTGTTAATTTTCAAACTACTATAGTGCCCGTCTTTCGAGTTTGCAAAATTACTAATTATCTTGGTTATAACGAAATCTTACGCTGGGTTTTTTCTTTTTTTTATATATTTGGCAGGTTCTCTCCTATCTTTCTTTGCAGCATTTTGGCCATTTTGATGCCACGGCGCGTCTGCCGCGCGATGTCGTCTTGTATGGTGTTGAGGTCGTTGAACATCTCGCAAGCCGCCTTCTGGAAAGGGTTGGGCTTGCGTTTGCTCTTGTCGGCGTCGGCGTTGACCATCACCTTAATGCCCTTCGGCACTATGCTTATGTCAACGTCGGCTCCTGCCATGACAGGTTCTCCGTCGTAGTGGATTGGGCCTTCTGACGAACGGTGAACGTGAAGGTGCCTCGTGCGGAAAGTCTTGATGCGCGAACTCTTGTTCAGGGTCTTGCTGAACATGTCTATCACGATCTGCGGGATTTCCATTATGTTGAAGGGCTCTATGATGACCACGTCAAGCAGTCCGTCTCTCATGCTGGCCTGTGGCGCGATGTAGGCATTGTTGCCGTATTGTGAGGCGTTGGCGCATGTCACGAGCATGGCCTTGTATTCTTTCGCGTCTTCCTCGGTTGTTAGCTCGTAAGTCTGTGGCCTGTACTTGAGCCCGGTCTCGAGCACTTGCTGCACATAGGAAATCAAGCCGCGTTTTCCTGACTCGGCAAACTTGAAGCTTATGAAGGCATCGAACCCCAATCCGCAAGTGCAGAAGAACTTGTGACCATCTATGAGGCAATAGTCGAGATCGTGGATGACACATTGGTTGATGATCTCTATGCTCTTCTTTATATTAAGAGGTATGAAGAGGTGGCGTGCCAAACCGTTGCCGGATCCGCATGGGATTATGGCCAATGCAGAACCAGTGCCAGTGAGGCTTTGCGCCACTTCGTTGACGGTTCCGTCACCTCCCACGGCCACGACAATATTGATGCCCTCTTCGGCAGCTTGGCGAGAGAGCTCGGTGGCGTGTCCGGCATATTGGGTTTCCACTATGTCGTAACTGAATTTAGACTTGTCTAAATACATATCTATGGCTTCGGGTATCTTAGCCTTGCCAGCCGTGCCAGAGATGGGATTTATGATAAATCTTATCGTTGTCATTGGATAGCTTTTTAAAAGACAAAAATAACTCTTTTATTCATCAAAGAGCATGTGGATTTCGGATTTTTTGTTAAAAAGTGGTTTTCTTGTCATTTCTTTATTGTTTATAAAGAGATTTTTGTAACTTTGCAAACTGTTCATTACAAAGAAATTTCTTCACCTATTTTAAAATGGGACAACTAACAGAAAGATACAAGCAGTATCGTGTACCGCAAGAGTACATAGATAAAGGTGTATACCCTTATTTCAAAGAGATAACGAGTAAACAAGGGCCTGAGGTCGTCATGGATGGCCGTAAGATGTTGATGTTTGGCAGTAACGCCTACACAGGTCTTACAGGAGACCCAAGGGTTATCGAAGCAGGCAAGGCTGCCCTTGACAAGTATGGCTCAGGATGCGCCGGAAGTCGTTTCCTGAATGGTACGCTTGACATTCATGTCCAGCTTGAGAAAGAATTGGCTGAGTATGAGCACAAGGATGCCGCTCTCTGTTTCTCGACAGGCTTCACGGTCAACTCTGGCGTAATACCAACGATCGTTGGCAGAGGCGACTACCTTATTTGTGATGACCGCGACCATGCGTCTATCGTTGATGGACGTCGCCTTAGCTTTGCGACTCAGCTCCATTACAAGCACAACGACATGGCCGACTTGGAGCGCATTCTCGAGAAGCTTCCTCACGATGCAATCAAGTTGATAGTCGTAGACGGCGTGTTCTCAATGGAAGGCGACCTCGCCAAACTCCCGGAGATTGTGGAGCTCAAGCACAAGTACAACTGCTCCATCATGGTGGATGAGGCTCATGGCCTTGGCGTCTTTGGTGAGGGTGGTCGTGGCGTTTGCCATCACTTTGGTGTGCAGGATGAAATCGACCTCATCATGGGTACGTTCTCCAAGAGCCTTGCTTCTATTGGCGGCTTCATAGCGTCTGATTGGGATACCATTAACTATCTTCGTCACACGTCGCGTACTTATATCTTCTCTGCGAGCGACACGCCTGCTGCTACTGCTTGCGCGTTGGAGGCTCTCCACATTATTGAGAATGAGCCTGAGCGCATTCAGCACTTGTGGGATGTCACAAACTTTGCCTTGAAGCGCTTCCGCGAGGAAGGCTTTGAGATAGGAGATACAGAAAGCCCTATCATCCCGCTTTATGTGCGTGACAATACCAAGACGTTCCTCGTGACAAAGTTGGCTTTCGACGCTGGCGTCTTCATCAACCCTGTGGTGCCTCCTGCATGCGCTCCACAAGACACTCTCGTGCGTTTTGCCCTTATGGCTACACATACCAAAGAGCATGTTGAGCGTGGTGTTCAGGTATTGAAGAAGATTTTCGTAGAGCAAGGAATCATAAAATAAGAAATGATATGGTCTTTACTCTTTTATGAGAGAAACAGACCATGTTGTTTGCTCTTTAAATATATTATAAAGGCGTTGAGGAACGATTCCTCAACGCCTTTATAATATATTTCTGTATTGTCGCTGTTAAGCCGTGTGTTTAAGGCTATTGTTGATGTGGCTGTCGTTTAATGTTGTAGCGTCTTGAAGACGTTGTAGGTCACGTTATTTTAAGCCGAACAGGGCTTTAAGTCCTAAGTCAACGCCGCTGAACCCCATGAAAGCCAAGGATAACAATCCAGCCGTAACGAGCACTATCGGCATTCCTTTCATGCCTTTGGGGATGTTGACGTAAGCCAATTGCTCACGTATTCCGGCGAAGAGGACAAGTGCCAACGCGAAGCCAATTGCCGTGGAAAACGCGTAGACAATGCTCTCGATGAGTGTGAAATCCTTTTGTATAACGAGTATGGCCACGCCAAGCACCGCACAGTTGGTAGTAATGAGTGGCAGGAATATCCCGAGCGACTGGTAGAGGGCAGGGGAGACCTTTTTAAGAATTATCTCAACCATCTGCACAAGGGCGGCGATGACCAAGATGAACGCTATGGTTTGGAGATATTGCAGACCAAGAGGGTCGAGGACGCATTTTTGTAATATGAAAGTGACAACGGTAGACACGGTCAGCACGAATGCCACGGCCATGCCCATGCCAAGTGAAGTTTGTATCTTCTTCGACACGCCAAGGAAGGGGCAGATGCCGAGAAATTGAGACAACACTATATTGTTGACGAATATCGCGGAGATGAAAATCAGAATATATTCCATTGATTTGATGCTGTTATGTCGTTATACGATGATTATTGCTTGGCTTTCAGCCTATTGACCACGGCTATAAGATAACCCAAGGTGATGAAAGCTCCCGGTGGAAGGATGAACAACAGCATGCCAGCAGTCTCTGGCATGAGTCTGAACCCCATGACGCAACCCGTGCCGAGAAGTTCTCTGAAGAAACCGAGAAGCGACAATCCGAGCGTGAAGCCGAGCCCCACGCCAATGCCGTCGAGCATGCTGTCGAACGCGCCGTGTTTGCAAGCGAAGGCCTCGGCGCGTCCGAGGATGATACAGTTGACTACGATAAGCGGTATGTAAAGTCCGAGAGACGAGTTGATAGACGGAAAGAAAGCCGCCAGGCACATCTGCAACACCGTGACGAACGACGCTATCACCACCACGAACACGGGAATCCTCACTGCGTCGGGGGTGAGGTTTTTGATAAGCGATATGGCGATGTTTGAGCATATCAAAACGAAAGCCGTCGACAGTCCCATCGAGATGCCGTTGATGAGCGATGTTGTCGTGGCGAGGGTAGGGCACATGCCGAGGAGAAGCACGAAGGTTGGGTTCTCCTTAATCAGCCCGTTGACAATGATTTTCAAACTGTTCATTTATTGTGTGTTTTACCGACGCTTGCGGGTTTTCGTGCCATCAGCGTCGTATGGTTTATGGTATGTTTTTATGAGCCGAGTGATGACCTATAAGCCTTGTAGGCTTGGTTTACGGCCTTCAAGAAAGCCCTTGACGTGATAGTGGAAGACGTGATGCCATCCACGTCGCCACCGTCCTTGCTCACGCTTAGAGGCTTGTCGTCGGACAGTTGGCGACCAATGACATTGCCTTTGCCGTCTTTTTGGAACCACTTGCCGGCTTTCTCTCCCAATCCAGGGGTCTCGCTCGATTGCAATATCTTGTAGCCTAATATCTTGTAGTCGCTTGACAGTCCCACCAAGACTTTCAGGTCACCGCCAAACCCCATTACCGAACTCTCTATGGCTGCGCCAAGTGGTTTGCCGTTTGCGGTCTCAGTGTTGTGGATTACATACGTGTTCTCTGTTCCGTCGTTGTTTACGACGACAGTGTCGGTTTTGGTCACCTTGAGGCTCGACGCGCCCATCACGTCTTTTATACCATTGTTTATCTCATTGATGGCTTGCTGCCTTATGGGTTCCGTAGTCACCTCGTTGACCAATGCGAGCACGAGGGCGGCTATGAGCGACACTACCGTCAGCACAATTACCATATTCTGGATAGAAGATTTTAGCTTTTCCATTTCATGTCTGTTGTATGATTACCTTTCGTCGTGCCATCGGCGGCATTATTTATCGCTGTATCGGCGAGGCTTGATATAAGTGTTTATCAGTGGGGTGAAGGCGTTCATTATGAGTATGGCGAACGACATACCCTCCGGATACGCGCCCCAGTTGCGTATCACCACTGTTATGGCACCAATTGCTACGCCGTAAACTATCTGCCCGCGATGGGTCATTGGAGATGTCACGTAGTCGGTTGCCATGAACACGGCTCCCAGCATCACGCCACCGCTCAACACAGATTCCACGGGGTTGGCGTATGCAGGGTTGGCAACGTGCAGCAGCGCGGTCAACACAAACACCGTGGCAATGATACTCACGGGGATGTGCCATGTTATGACTCTGCGCCATAGCAGGTAGACAAGTCCAAGGATGATGGCAATGCCACACACCTCGCCAAGTGAGCCTGCGCCCATGGCATACGTGTCATTGCCGAGCAAGAGACCCAGCGAGTCGGGCAGGCGTTCAAGCAGCGACCCGTCGCCTGTCTTCACGGCCCCTTTTATTATGCTCAGCGGCGTGGCACCTGTCTCCGCGTCGGTATATTTCAACAGTTGGCCAGCCAATGGCCATGATGTCATCTGCGATGGAAAGGACACGAGCAGGAAGCAACGTCCCACCAACGCGGGGTTGAAGATGTTGCACCCCAAGCCTCCGAATGTCATCTTGCCCACGCCTATTGCCACTATCGCGCCCAGCACCACAATCCACGCTGGGATGTTGGACGGCAGGTTGAAGCCTAACAGCAATCCTGTTATCACCGCCGACCAGTCGGTGATAGTGGTGCGCTGCGTGTGCATTACGTACTTTCCAATTATCCATTCAGTTGCCACGCAAGCGAGCACGCTGGTGACGCACACTATCAGCGAGCCTATGCCAAAGAATAACAGTGAGGCTGCCAATGTCGGAATGAGGGCTATTACCACGTCGCGCATGTCATGCTCCATTGTCCGTGAAGTATGGGCGTGTGGCGATTGCGATATTATTAGATTCGACATGTTTATTTGTTCTTTCTGTTTTATTTTCGTTGTCGTTATTGCTTTTACGGCTTGGGTTGTTGTTTCCTTGCCTTGATGATGCCCATCACGGTAGCCTTTCCCTTCCTTATGTTGTCGAGTAAGGGACGTGCCGATGGGCAGGTATACTGGCAAGATCCGCACTCTATGCAAGAGGTAATGTACTCGTGCTCGGCGCGTTCCCAATCGCCCATGGCCGAGGCCGTTGCAAGAAGGTAAGGCTCAAGTCCCATTGGACACACGCCCACGCACTTGGCGCAACGCACGCATGGCCTTGGTTGCTTTCGCAGAGCGTCATCGCCTGTCAACACGGTTATGGCGTTGGAGCCTTTCACTATTGGAGCCTCAAGGCTTGTCAGTGCCTTTCCCATCATTGGTCCGCCACTGAGCACCTTGTTGCGTCCTTCTGGCAGGCCGCCGCACAGTTCTATGAGGCTTGCCGCGCTTGTGCCCATCCTCACGAGGAAGTTGCCCGACAGCTTCATCGCCACGCCCGACACCGTCACCACGCGCTCGAAGAGTGGCTTGCGCTTCATCACGGCTTGGTACACGGCGAAGGCAGTCGCCACGTTGTCGACCACCGCGCCCACGTTGGCGGGGATGGCTGGAGGCATTGGCACGCGGCGGTTTATCACGGCGTCGACGAGTTGCTTCTCGCCACCTTGTGGGTAGGCTTGTTTTAGAGGCACCACATCTATGGAGTCGTCGGCGGCGGTTGTTTTCTCCAATATCTCGATGGCATCTGGCTTGTTCACCTCAATGCCTATGTATCCGCGTTTCACGCCCACGGCACGCATGATGATGCGTAGCCCCTCCACGATTTCCGCCGCGTGTTCCAGCATGAGCCTGTGGTCGGAGGTGATGTAAGGCTCACACTCCACGCCATTGAGTATGACGCACTCCACTGACCCCTCCGGAGGCATGAGCTTCACGTAGGTGGGGAATCCGGCTCCGCCCATTCCCGTCACGCCAGCCGTCTTCACGCGTTCCACTATCTCCTTAGCGTCCAGCTCTGGATGAGAACCGAGTGTTTCCAGCTTCTCGCTTCTGTCTATGTAAGGCTCCCAGTCGTCGCCTTCCACGTTGACGATGATGACGGGTTTCTGGTAACCTGACGCGTCTACCGCCTGGTCAATTTTGAACACTGTTCCCGACACAGAAGAGTGTATGGGTGCGGAGATGAATCCTCCCGCTTCCGCCAACAGCGTGCCAACCTTTACCTTGTCGCCTTTCTTGACCACGGGCTTGGCTGGCGCGCCAATGTGCTGGGATAGAGGGAAAATGGCTCTCTGTGGCAATGGCGCGGGTTCTATTGCCCGTCCTGCCGCTATCTTGTGGTCGTCCATGTGGATGCCACCTATCTTGAATGTCTTTATTTTCATGGTGTTCGGTGTCGTTAGTCTTTAGCGCTCTTGTTTGATGTCTCAGCTTTGCCTTGTGTGGTTGGCGCTGCTTGCGTAGACGGCTTGGCTGGCGGGAATCCGCTTGCCACTATTGCCTTGCGTGGGCACACGGCTACGCATTTGCGGCACATGCGGCATTTCTCCGAGTCGATTGTCGCCACGTTGCCGTTGATGGTTATTGCCTCGAAGGGGCACTCCTTGGCGCATTTGCCACACCCTATGCAAGAGTGACCACACACTTTCATGGCTGTGGGGCCGCGGTCGTGGTTGCTGCACGCCACGATGACCATCCTGTTTTTTGGTCCCACCTGGCGTATCTCCAACAAGTGGCGTGGGCATGCCTTGACGCACGATCCGCATGCCACGCACACGTCGGCGTTTACTTCCGGAATGTGTTTCTCGGAATTGATGGTTATGCCGCCAAAGTCGCACGCGTTGGCGCAGTCGCCGCAACCCAAGCAGCCATAGCCGCACGCCGACTCGCCAGACCCGCAACGGTTCATGGCATCGCAAGTGCGGAGACCGTCGTATGTGGCTATTGGCGCGAGGTCGCAACCGGCGCATTTCAGTGCCGCCACGCGTTTTTTCCCTGCTCCCCCCTTGTTCTCCACGCCGAGCAGCGCGTAGATTTTCGACATGGCGTCGTTGCCGCCAACGGGACAAGTGGGAATGTCGCCACCTTCGTCGACAGCCTTCACGATGGCCTCAGCCAACGATTGGCATCCTGCGAATCCGCATCCGCCACAGTTGGCCTTAGGCAGGCACTCTTGAACGTCGTTGACGCGCGAATCGGTTTCCACTGCGAATTTCTTGCTGCATATATACAATAGCAAGGATGCGGCAAGCGCGATGGCGCAAAGCACGATTATTGAAGTAATGATTATCATAATGTTTTGTTGTATGCGTATTAAGAATGTGGGCAATGTTCATTGGGTAGAGGGGGCATGTCGGCGCAAGGTATCGCCCAGCAGCCAAACGCACGGTCTATTCGCGGCTTGAATGTCCATAATATGAGAAAATAAACGCCCATGACACATAGTCCGGCTACTGCCGCGATGATGTCCGATTTGGTTATCGCTTTTGCCGCCACGCATCCCATGATGAGCATTATCATGGGCAAGCCATATCCTAACATTATGGAGGCCATGGGGCTCTTGCCGCCGGCGCGCACATAAACCGTGTCGCCAACCTCAACGTGGTGGTTGGGCGAGACCCGTGCTTCCACGGCCATCTGCTTGCGTTCCGACGTGCCGCAGGTTGCCGCGGCATGACATGAGGCGCATGCCGAGTATCTGTCTATTACGACAGTGAGGCGTGAGCCGTTAACCGATTTCACTATGCCTCGCTTAAGAATGTCATGATTCATATATATGAACCTGTTTAATGTGCCAGTTGGGTTGAAACGGCGTTAATACTTTGCAAAAGTAATATTTATATTTCACAGGTGCAAGCAAACTGTGCGTTTTTCATCGTTGGCTTTTCGCGCTTTATGGCATTGGTTGCCCTTGAAAAGCAAATCGGTAATAAATAATTACTTTTTCTATCCTTCATGGTTGGCGTGTCATAAAAAAGCACTAACTTAGCGAGCAAAATGCCAAATGCTTAAAGGTTTGCGAAAATACAAACATCATATGAACAAGATTACAAGAAACATCCTGCTTGCCATTGCTGCCATTATTCCGGCAGGCAATGCGCTCGCGCAGATCCCGGACGGCTACTACGACGCGTTGAAAGGCAAGAAGGGCGCCGAATTGAAAACGGCAGTACACAACATCATCAAGGATGCCAACGTGCTCAGCTATGGTTCGGGGGCGGGCTCCACATGGTGGGGATTCTACTTGACCGACAACGACAACGGCTATGTGATAGACCGATACAGCAACAACAGCGTGAAGTTTGGTACGCAAGGCTCGGCGGTCTCTGGCATGAACATAGAGCACTCGTTCCCCAAGAGCTGGTGGGGCGGCAGCAAGAACCAAGCCTATCAAGACTTGTACAACCTCATGCCAAGCAATTCCAACGCCAACTCTTCGAAGAGCAACTATGGCATGGGCGTTGTCTCGGAGGCTAGCTACGACAATGGATGCATAAAGGTTGGCGATGGAGACCAAGGCTTCAGGCTCTGGCAGCCGAGCGCCGAATGGCAGGGCGACTTCTCGCGCAGCTATATGTATATGGCCACGGCTTATCAGGATTTCACTTGGAAGGGCGAGGGTCTTAACTCTCTTGAGCAGGGCGATTACCCAACCCTGAAGAAGTGGGCGTACCAACTGTATATCAAATGGAGCAAGGCAGACCCGGTCAGCAAGACGGAGGTTGCCCGCAACGAGGCAGTGTACAAGATCCAGGGCAACCGCAACCCGTTTATCGACTTCCCCAACCTCATGGAATATATCTGGGGAGACAGCGTTGACTATGCCTTCGACCCTGCCACGACCGTGAAGTCGACACAATACAGCGGCGGCGATGACGTGACCCCTGGCGAGACGGAGACGGTGATCTACACGGCCAACTACCATTCCGCCGACGGCAATTGCGTGACCACCGACATCACGCAACCGCAAACGGGCATCGAGGTGTGGCAACGCACAAGCAGTTATGGATGGAAGGCTACAAGCTCAATAAAAAACAGCAGCAATACATACGTGAAATACAACGCCGAGGGCACTCTTGCCTTACCGGAAATAGACCTTGGCGGATACTCCACGGCATCGTTGTCGTTTACCCACATGCTTAACTTCTGCACTTCGCCCGACGACTATCTTAGCGTGGAGGTACAATGCGAAGGCAATGTCACAAAGCTCTCGGGATTCACGTGGCCGGCAGGTACGAAGTTCGTGTCGGTGGAATCGGGCGCTATCAGCCTGGACCAATTTGTTGGCAAGAAGATACAGATCCTCTTCCGCTATACTGGAACAACTTCGGTTTCAGCCACTTGGGAAATTGAGAAAGCTACCGTGTCCGGCAAGAAAACACCCTCTGGCATCGAGACCGTTAGCACTGAAAGCCAGTTTGATTCCGCCAAGCCATACGAGGTGTTCGACATGTCGGGCCGTCGCCTGTCGGAAGAGGACGCGACGCGCGGCGTTGTCATAATCAAGCAAGGTGGCAAGACCTTCAAGAAGGTCGTAAGATAAGTCCGTAAAATAAGGTCAAAAAATAAGGCGTTGCCTTTACGCTGAAATCGTGATGAGATTCCAGTGTAAAGGCAACGCCTTTTCAGTGCAAAGCCGACGTCATTTCAGTGCAAAGCCGTCAGCCTTGTTTTCTCAAGAATTCCTCTGCCCTTTGCAAGTCGTCGGGCGTGTCTATGCCGACGGTTTCCATGTCGGTGATACCCACGCGAATGCGGTATCCGTTTTGCAACCAGCGCAGTTGTTCAAGGCTCTCGGCTTTCTCAAGCGAAGACATGGGGAGGCTTGTCACCTCGCGCAACACTTCGCGCCGGTAAGCGTAGATGCCCAGGTGCTTGAGATAAGGATAATTGTCAAGCCACGTCTCTTCCTCCTTGCCACGCACAAAGGGGATGACGGAACGCGAGAAATAGAGGGCGAACCCATTGTTGTCGGTCACTATCTTCGGAGAGTTGGGGTTCTTCACCGCGTCCATTGAGGCGAACGGCTTACCAAGTGTGGCAATTTGGGTCGACGGGTTGTCGAAAAGCGCGCAAAGCGTCTCTATCTGTGACGGCTGGATGAAAGGCTCGTCGCCCTGGACGTTGACAATGACATCAGCTTTGCTGCCGATCTTCTCGGCAGCCTCTTCTATTCTGTCGGTGCCGCTCTTGTGGTCGGCCCTTGTCATGACTGCCTTTCCGCCAAAGCGTTCCACGGCGTCAAAGATGCGGCTGTCGTCGGTGGCTACCCATGCCTCGGGCAGCACCTTGGTCACTTGCTCATACACGTGTTCTATAACAGGCTTGCCGGCAAGCAGGGCAAGCGGCTTGCCTGGAAAACGCGTCGAGGCAAAGCGAGCGGGGATAATGGCTATAAACTGCATGATCTGTTGATTGATTACGATGCAAAATTACAAAAAACAAATGCTCATAAATGAATAATATTGTTAAATCTTTACCATGTTGCCATAAATAGGAACGTGGTTTTGGGCTTTTCTCGATTTTTATGCTTATCTTTGAACCAACATTGATATAAGGATTATAATCGTGAGACATCATATATTATTTTTGTGCTTCCTTGCACTGCCTTTGTGCGTCTCTGCCCAAAAAATATCCATTGGCACCTGTACGATAGAGGAGATGGGCGTGAAGGGTACTTACAAGGGCGAAATGTCTTCTGGCAAGCCCAATGGCAAAGGCAACGAGGTGTTTGAGAATGGCAATGCCTATGACGGCGATTTCGTGAAGGGAAAACGTCATGGTCATGGTATTTATACCTTCGCCGATGGCGAGAAATATGATGGCCAATGGGTGTTGAACCAGCAGCACGGAAGGGGCACGTATTATTTCAGCAACAACAACAAGTATGTAGGGCTTTGGTTCCGCGACTATCAGCAAGGTCATGGCGTGATGTACTATTTCAACGGCGACGTGTATGACGGCGACTGGTATCACGACATGAGGCAAGGTCACGGCAAGTACACGTTCTCCACGGGGGCTTACTATGACGGCCAATGGAAGAACGACAAGAAGGAGGGAAAAGGCTTCTTCGACTGGGGCGACGGCAACACATACCGTGGCAACTGGCTCGACAACCAGCGCTCGGGCTATGGCGTGAACAAGTATGCCGACGGTGACGTTTACAAGGGCATGTGGAAAGACGACATCCAGCAAGGCCGTGGCATATACATCTTCCAAAACGGTGACCAGTATGAGGGCGATTACGACCAGGGCGAGCGCACTGGAGAGGGAATCTTCAAGTATGCCAACGGTGACCGTTACACTGGCCATTTCAATCAAGGCGAGCGCGACGGGGAAGGCACGTTTGTATGGGCAAACGGCGACCAGTATGCTGGACATTGGAAAAACGACCAAATAAACGGCCAGGGAAAACTGACCAAGAAAGACGGTGATGTTTATGAAGGCGTTTTCCGCAACGGCAAGATTGACGGTGAGGTGTTGATCCACTATGCCGACGGCTCACGCTTCAAGGGCATCTATAAGAACGGCAAGCGAAACGGCAAATGCATAGAGGAGGCCAAGGACGGCAAGCGTTTTGAGGGCACCTACCTCAACGACATACGTGACGGGCGTTTCGTGGAGAAAGACGCTAACGGGCAAGTGACTTGCACTGGCCATTACGAGAGCGGTAAACGATTCAACGACCAGTAGGTCTTGTCATGGACTTATCACATAACACAGGCAACTATCAATTCAACTAAATACAATGGCAAAAGTAAAACATATCGGTATTGTAGCTCACGACCAGTATCTTGAGCCTTATGAGGACGCCATAAAAGGGCGTCACAATCATGCTGAATGGAAAATCGATCAACTAACGCAACATGGCAAGCAGTCGTTGTCCGACTTTGCCAATGGTCACGAATACTTTGGCCTGCATAAGATTCGCGGCGGTTGGGTCTTCAGGGAGTGGGCCCCCAACGCCACCGACATTTATCTCGTAGGCGATTTCAACGATTGGAAAGAAAGCGAGGATTACCGTTGTAAGAAAGTGGATGGAACGGGCAATTGGGAATTGAAGGTTCCCACGAAAGCCATGCACCACGGCGACTTGTTCAAGATGCATGTCAAATGGAACGGTGGCGAGGGCGAGCGCATTCCCGCTTGGGCCACGCGAGTGGTGCAAGATGAGCAGACAAAAATATTCTCGGCTCAAGTCTGGGCCCCAAGAAAATACCGCTGGAAGAAGGAAAAGTTCACCCCGTCTCATGACCCATTGCTCATCTACGAGTGCCACATAGGCATGGCGCAAGACGCGGAGAAGGTTGGCTCGTATACCGAGTTTAAGGACAACGTGCTTCCGAGAATCGTGAAAGACGGCTATAACGCCATGCAGGTGATGGCCATTCAGGAGCATCCCTACTATGGCAGTTTTGGTTACCATGTGAGTTCGTTCTTTGCCCCGTCGAGCCGCTTTGGCACTCCTGAAGAGCTGAAGGCTCTCATAGATGCCGCTCACCAAAAGGGCATAGCGGTCATCATGGACATCGTACATTCACATGCCGTGAAGAACGAGGTGGAGGGCTTGGGAAACCTCGCAGGCGACCCAAACCAGTATTTCTACCCGGGTGGAAGGCATGAGCATCCGGCGTGGGACAGCTTGTGTTTCGACTATGGCAAGGATGAGGTCGTGCATTTCTTGTTGTCCAACTGCAAGTATTGGCTGGAAGAGTTCCATTTCGACGGCTTCCGTTTCGATGGCGTCACGTCGATGCTTTATTACAGTCATGGCCTTGGCGAGGCGTTCACCAACTATGGCGATTACTTCAACGGTCATGAGGACGACAATGCCATCTGCTATCTCACCATGGCAAACAAGCTCATACATGAGGTGAACCCAAAGGCCATAACCATAGCCGAGGAGGTGAGTGGTATGCCAGGGCTTGCCGCTAAGTTCAAGGACGGCGGCTATGGCTTCGACTATAGGCTGGCGATGAACATCCCCGACTATTGGATCAAGACCATCAAGGAGTTGAGAGACGAGGAATGGAAGCCAAGCAGCATATTCTGGGAGGTTAAGGATCGTCGTGCCGACGAGAAGACCATATCTTATTGTGAAAGCCACGACCAGGCTCTGGTGGGCGACAAGACCATCATCTTCCGTCTTATAGACGCTGACATGTATTGGCATTTCAAGCATGGCGACGAAACCAACCTCGTCAACCGTGGCATTGCCTTGCACAAGATGATAAGGCTTGTGACAGCGGCGACGATGAATGGTGGCTACTTGAACTTCATGGGCAATGAGTTCGGACATCCGGAGTGGATTGACTTCCCGCGCGAGGGCAACGGGTGGAGCCATAAGTACGCGCGTCGTCAGTGGAACTTGGTTGACAACCAGGATCTGGACTATCATTTTCTCGGCGACTTCGACAAGGCCATGCTTGAGGTGATCAAGAGCGAGCCGAAGTTCAACCTTACTCCGGTTCAGGAGATATGGCACAATGACGGCGACCAGATTCTTGCTTTCGAGCGTGGCGACATCGTGTTCGTATTCAACTTCTCACCAACGAAGAGCTTTACCGATTATGGTTTCCTCGTGAAGAAAGGCGAGTATCGTGTGGTTCTCAATACCGACGCCAAGGTCTTTGGCGGCAATGGATTGGCAGACGACAGCGTGGCGCATTTCACCAACTTTGACCCACTCTATGAAAAGGATGGCAAGGAATGGCTTAAATTGTATGTCCCGGCTCGTTCTGCCGTGGCTTTAAGAAAGAAATAATTTGATAATGTCAAATTCAGGACAATACAAAGATGGCACAGGTATAATGAGATTGGTCTGTGCCATCTTTTTCATACTATTCACGTTACTTTATCTGAATAAATACCAGCCAGACATCTTGGCTGTTACTCAACATGTGCTGTCTCATGGCGCCACACATTATAATAATGTGGTGGGCACTGTTCTTATTACGTTGGTCTTGTGGCTGATTCAAGTAGCCATATACGCTGGCACGAGGCTTAATCATCGTGCGCACGCGTTGACCTATTTGCCATCAATGCTCTTGTTGGCGGTCTTGACCGACGTGTCACCCAATTTGACCACAGGCACCTACCTTGGTGTTTGGGTGTGGCTATTCCCGTTGCTCATGGTTTTGTATGCTTGTGCTGTGTGGTTCTTCAAGCAGTTGGAGCCCATGGAGCCTGCAATGTTGTCGGTTGGTCTTTTCTCAAGGCTTACGTGGATAAACCTTCTTCAGCTGACGGTTGCGTCGTTCGTCGTTTGTTCCATTGGCTGCTCCGATGCCGTGTTCCACAGCCGTATGCGCATGGAGAGTGAAATGATGAAAGGCGATTATCATGCGGCTGTGGGCGTTGGGAAAACTGTCGCGAAGGTTGACAGCAGCCTGTCGATGCTTCGCATAGTGGCATTGACAAAGGACCATGTCCTTTGCGAGCGCCTGTTTGAGCATCCGCTTGTGGGAGGCTCAGACGCAATGTTGCCCAACGAAAAGTCGGTAAAGTTGATGATGCTTCCAGAAGATAGTGTCTACGCCATTTTCGGCATAGTGTTTAAGGAAAAAATGAAGCCATTGACATACCTTAAACACGTGAACAAGAGCAAGTATGCTAATAAGGATTCAAAAGATTGGCTGTTGTGCGCCTACTTACTCGATTGTGACCTTGACCAGTTTGCCGCGGCCTTGCCACGCTGTTATGAGGTAAATGGGGCTTTGCCCAAGTCTTTCCGTGAAGCCTTGGTGTTGTATAACCATTTGAGAAAAAAGCCGTTGATTGTTTATAAGGAGTCCACGATGGATGCCGATTATGAGGACTTCAAGAAGGTGTATTACCAAACCTCAAATGCCACCGCGAGGTTGGCAAACGTCAAGGATAGCTACGGCGCTACTTATTGGTTCTATTATTTGTCCCACTCGGGTAGCTTGCGCCCTTGATTTTAGCCAATTGGCTTAATGGCGAGCAAGCTTGTCGTTGATTGCTGACGCGATGACATAAATCAGCATCACTATCCACCATGACCCCAAGAATCCAGCCAAGAACCCCTTGCCGGCGATTCCTTGGTAAATGGTGGATGCTAATATAATGACAGCAGACAAGCCAATGAAAGAGTAGCGCAGCTCGTTTCCTTTCCAGTTCCAATGCTTAAACTTCAATGCGAACATTGGTATCTCGGAAATAAGAAGATAGGAGCTAAGGAACATCAATAAGATTACGATGAGCGCGCCTGCGGTCAACGTGTTGAGCCAACCGCCAATGCTGAGAATCAATGAGCCCCAAAACAATGCGTTGGCAGGTGTTGGCAAGCCAATGAACCCCATCGACTGGCGCTCGTCAAGGTTGAACTTAGCGAGTCTCAAGGCAGAGAACGCCGCCATGACGTAGGCTATAAAAGGAATGTAGTCGGTAAGTGAACCCAACCACGCTGGGTATTGCATTATCAGGAGTTGCGAGAAGATAATGGTCGATGGTGCCACGCCAAACGTGACGTCGTCTGCGAGGGAGTCAAGTTCCTTGCCTATTGGTGAGGAAACGTGCAGCGCCCTTGCGCTCATGCCATCAAAAAAGTCGAATGCCGCTCCTATGACAATCCAAAGCAGTGCCAGGTCGGGGCTGGCAAAAAAAGCGAAACAAGTTGCGATGCAACCCGATATAAGGTTGCAACAAGTCAATATGTTAGGAAAATTAATCAGTTTCATTTTTTCAATTTAGCGATGATCGTCTGGTCGCCAACAGTCTTTTGATTCATCTCCACGCACACTTCCGAGTCGATTGGCAAGAAAATGTCAACGCGCGAACCAAGCTTGATGAAGCCTAAGTGCTCATCTATATAGCATTCCTCGCCCTCTTTGGCGTAGGTTACGATCCTTCGGGCAACCGCGCCAGCTATCTGGCGGCAGAGAATGTCTGTGCCGTCTTCGGTTGTTATCATGGTGTCGGCGTGCTCGTTTTCCATGCTCGCCTTGGGCAACCATGCCTTGTGGTAATTGCCGTCGAAATGCTTGACGAATTTCACGTGACCGTCCACTGGGAACCAGTTGGCGTGAACATTGGTAACGCTCATGAATATGGAAATCTGTATGCGCTTGTCGTGGAAGTAAGTGTTTTCATTCACCTCTTCAATGACCACTATCTTTCCGTCGGCGGGAGCGACGACAATACCGTCGGTGTCTTCTTGGTTGAAATAGCGCACAGGGCATTGATAAAAATTCACGGCAATGCCATAAATGATGCCTGCAATGACTATGAATGTCCAAAAAGGCCAAGGCGTTGCGACGAAGTGCCAAAGCAAAAAGCCGATTACGACGATAGCGGCAATGCCACCCACGAGCTGGTCTATTCCCTCCCTGTGTATATGTATTTTCTTTAGTTTTTTGATTCTTTTCCCCATGATTATGAATTTGTCTATAAAAGACGAGGTTTCAATATTTATACTTATGCAAAGGTAGCCTTTTTTCGTTAAATACGCAAATAGTTTTCAGTTGAATGTGAAATTATTTTCATTCTTCCTTTGGGTATGTCAATTATTCAGAGTAACTTTACACTCATAATATCATCTTTCATGGAAGATTTTGTACATCTGCACGTTCACACGCATTACAGTATTCTTGACGGACAGTCGAAAGTAAACCACCTTGTCGACAAGGCAATCAATGATGGCATGAAAGGCATGGCTATCACGGATCATGGTGTCATGTATGGCATTAAGGAGTTCTCAGACTATTGCGCCTCTGTGAACAAGAAACGCAAGAAGGAAGGCTTGGAACCTTTCAAGCCAATCTTGGGATGCGAGATGTACGTGGCCCATCATCATAAGGAAGACAAGGACAAGTCGGCTGGTGACAGCTCCGGCTACCACCTCATTGTGCTCGCTAAAAATTATAATGGGTACAAGAACCTCATCAAGCTGGTCAGCAGGTCATGGGTCGATGGATATTATTACAAGCCAAGGACCGACCGCCGCGACCTTGAGAAATACCATGAAGACCTTATCGTCAGCTCAGCGTGCCTTGGCGGTGAGATACCGCAAAAAATCCTCGCGGGCGACATAAATGGCGCTAAGGAAGCGGTGGAGTGGTACCACAACTTGTTTGGCGAGGATTTTTATTTGGAGCTTCAGCGTCATCAGGTCACGGACCCTTCCTTGCATGCCAATCGTGAGACATATCCTTTGCAGCAGAAGGTAAACAGGGTCTTGATGCAGTTTGCCAAGGAATATGGCATAAAAATCATTTGTACGAACGATTGCCATTTCGAGGACAAGGAGACGGCGGAGGCTCACGACCATTTGCTATGCCTTTCCACCAACAAGGATTTGGACGATCCCACCCGAATGGTCTACACGAAGCAAGAGTGGTTCAAGACTCGCGCGGAGATGGGCGCCATCTTCTCGGATGTTCCGGAGGCGTTGACCAACACCCTTGAAATACTCGACAAGGTGGAGATCTACGACATTGACCATGGGCCCATAATGCCGTTCTTCCCTATTCCCGAGAGCTTTGGCACCGAGGAGGAGTGGCATTCCAAGTTCACCGAGGAACAACTGTATAAGGAGTTCACCACCGACGAGAATGGCGAGAACCCATTGCCCACAGACAAGGCCGACGCCGTGATAGAGCGTCTTGGCGGTTACGACAAGGTTTACCGCATCAAGTTCGAGGCCGACTATCTTGCAAAGCTTGCCTATGATGGTGCCCGTAAGCATTATGGAGACCCGATTCCTGACGACGTGAAAGAACACGTCAAGTTTGAGCTTCACGTCATGAAGACCATGGGTTTCCCTGGCTATTTCCTTATAGTGCAAGACTTTATCAATGCCGCTCGCGATAGTTTGGGCGTATGGGTGGGGCCCGGACGTGGCTCCGCGGCTGGCTCGGTGGTGGCTTATTGCTTGGGCATCACCAAGATTGACCCACTTAAATACGACTTGCTTTTCGAGCGTTTCCTCAATCCCGACCGTGTGAACCTGCCTGATATTGACACCGACTTCGACGACGACGGCCGTGGAAAGGTCTTGCAATGGGTAATGGATAAGTATGGCAAGGACAATTGCGCGCATATCATTACTTATTCGAGCATGGCGACAAAAAACTCCATCGCCGATGTGGCACGAGTGGAGAAGTTGCCTTTGGCACGTTCGAATGAGCTGAAAAAGGCCATACCCGACCGTTTGCCTGACGGCATGAAGATGAATCTTGCCAATGCCATCAAGTGCACGCCCGAACTTCGCGAGGCTGAAAGCTCCATGGATCCGAGGGAGCGCAACACCATAAAATACGCGAGAATGCTTGAGGGTACCATAAGGGGAACCGGCATTCACGCCTGTGGTTTCATCATTTGCCGTGATCCTATAAGCAACTGGGTGCCAGTGTCAACGGCTGATGACCCCGACTTCCCAGACCGCAAGTGTGACGTGACGCAATACGACGGGCATGTCATTGAGTCGACAGGTCTCATCAAGATGGACTTCCTCGGCTTGAAGACGCTTTCGGAGCTGAAGGAAGCGGTAAAGGTCGTGAAGCAGACCACGGGCGAGGAAGTGGATCTCGATACTATCCCTATTGACGACGAGCTTACATACAAGCTCTATCAAGAAGGCCGCACGATAGGCACGTTCCAGTTTGAGTCGCCGGGAATGCAGAAGTATCTCAAGGAGCTTCACCCTACCGTGTTTGAGGATCTAATAGCCATGAACGCCCTTTACAGGCCTGGACCAATGGATTACATACCAGAGTTCATTGCCAGAAAGAAAGACCCAACCCGCATCAAGTATGATATTCCTTGTATGGAAAAATACTTGAAAGACACTTATGGCATCACCGTCTACCAAGAGCAGGTCATGCTTTTGTCGCGACAGCTTGCCAACTTCACCCGAGGCGAGAGCGATGCCTTGCGTAAGGCTATGGGTAAGAAGAAAAAGGCCATTGTAGACGCGATGAAGCCAAAGTTCCTCAAGCAGGGTGGGGAGAATGGTCATGACCCGAAGGTATTGGAGAAGATTTGGGGCGACTGGGAGAAGTTCGCCTCTTACGCCTTCAATAAGTCGCACGCCACTTGCTATTCCTGGGTGGCCTACCAAACGGCTTACATGAAAGCTCATTACCCTGCCGAATACATGGCTGCCCTCATGACGCGCCGCTTCTCAGACATTGGGGAGATAACAAAGCTCATGGAGGAGTGTAAGTCGTTGGGTGTGCCAACGCTTGGCCCCAGTGTCAACGAGAGCTATGCCGAGTTTGGTGTCAACGGCAAGGGGGAAATAAGGTTTGGCCTGTCTGCCATCAAGGGAATGGGTTCCGCTGCCGCTGCCGCCATCGTGAGCGAGCGAAAGGCACATGGCCCCTACAAGGATATTTATGATTTTGCCGAGCGTGTAAGCTTGAAGGATGTAAACCGCAAGGCGTTCGAGAGTCTGGCCCTTAGTGGAGGCTTCGATTGTTTTGGTCTTTTGCGTGAGCAGTATCTCGCGTCCAATTCCAAGGGGGAGCCGTTCCTTGACAGCATAGTGCGTTTTGGCCAACAATACCAACAGGACAAGAAAGAACAGGTGAACTCCTTGTTCGGCTCAATGGGCACTGAAGTTGCTGTGGCGCTGCCGCAAGCCCCAAAGACGGAGGAGTGGAGCAGCATTGAGAAATTGAGCAGGGAGAAGGAACTGGTAGGCATTTATCTATCGGCGCATCCTCTCGACGATTTCTCCATAGTGCTGAACAATATGTGCAACACCTCGTGCGTCGAGGTGGGTGACCGTGGGAAGCAAGAGGAATTGGCACAGCGTGAGGACATCACCTTTGGTGGCATCGTGACTAAGGTGACACAGAAGTTCACCAAGCGCGGCAGTCCATTTGGCCTTGTCACGCTTGAGGACTTCAGCGGGTCGGGAGAGATAGCCCTCTTTGGCGAGGAATGGGGAAAATGGAACGGGAAGCTCTCCATGGGTTGCTCGGTGTTCGTAAAGGCAAGATATGTGAAGCTCTACCCAACGAGCCAGTCCTATTCATTGGCGATACAGAACGTGGAGTATCTTCAGACCGTGAAAAACGAGCGAATAGAGAAGTTCACGATAAACGTACCCAGCAAGGTCATCGACGACACGTTGGTCAGCGACTTGATGTCGATCATAGGCGACGAGCCTGGACCCACCGAACTGTATTTCAATGTCATAGACGAGGAGAGCCATGTCAACGTTCTCTTGCGGTCAGACAAGCGGCAAATAGAGGTGGGCAAGGAACTCGTGCAATATATTGATGAGAGATCCGACATGAGCTATCATGTCAATTAACCATAACAAAACAACAAACAATTATAAGCAACAATGAAGATTTCGATCAAGTCTTTGGACAATATCCATGAGGCGGCCCGTGAGTTCATCAACAACATGGGCAATGGCCATGTATTCGCCTTTTACGGCAAGATGGGAGCGGGGAAGACGACATTCATTAAGGCCGTGTGTGAAGAGCTTGGTGTGGACGACGTGATCACCTCGCCAACCTTTGCCATTGTCAACGACTATACTTCCTCCAAGGATGGCAGCCACATCTTCCATTTCGATTTCTATCGAATAAAGAAGCTGGAGGAGGTCTATGACATGGGCTATGAAGACTACTTCTACAGTGGTTGTCCTTGCTTTATCGAGTGGCCGGAGCTAATAGAGGACATTCTTCCTGGCGATGCCGTGAAAGTCACGATAACGCAACTTGAGGACGGCGACAGGGTAGTGGAGTTCTAAAAATTATATTTTTTTGCGTAAAGTTTGCCAGAATGAAACTATTTGCTTACTTTTGCAAATAAACATTACTTAAATTAAGAAAGGAATACACAATGACAGTAGAAGTAACAGCCGACAACTTTGAGAAGCTGAAGAATGGCGACCTGCCACTTGTAGTTGACTTGTGGGCAACATGGTGTGGTCCATGTCGTATGGTTGGCCCAATCATGGAGGAACTCTCAAACGAATATGAGGGCAAGGTCGTGGTAGGCAAGTGTGACATTGAGGAGAACGAAGACATCCCAATGCAATATGGCGTGCGCAACATCCCGACTATCTTGTTCTTCAAGAACGGACAGCTCGTGGACAAGTTTGTTGGCGCGGCTGCAAAAGGCAAGTTCCAAGAGAAGTTCGACAAGCTTATCGAGGGTTAAGCAGTTGTCTTACCTTCAATAAGAATCACAGTCAAATTCACAAAAAGGCGGAAGCCCTAAGAGAATTCATCTCTCTTAGGGCTTCCGCCTTTTCGTTGTGTTTTCGTCCGTTACGCTATGCTGTCGAGAAAGAGCAGCAGCCTGTTGGTGACATTCACGGCAGACACGCCACTGTCGAAATCGAGCGACACAAGGTTCAACTGTGGGAACATCGCCTTTAACTTCTTCTCTATGCCTTTTGACACTATGTGGTTGGCTATGCATCCGAAAGGTTGCAAACTTGCCACATTGTTCACGCCTTGCTTCACCATGCTTATGATGTCGCTTGGCAACAACCATCCCTCGCCAAATTGTGCCGCGAGCGACACCACACCCTTCACCTCCTTTGCCTCGTCAAAGATATTGGTGAAAGGGCGGAAATAGCGGAACCGCGAAGCTATGCGGTTCACCTTTTTCTCGCGTCGCCAAATGAGGCTATACACGCTTTTGATCAAGAAGTCGGGCACGTGGCTGCATTTCAACCCCATGTGTTTTTGCACGATGGCGTTGACAAACTCTTGGAGGAAGAAAGGCAAGAGCAGCGGAGGAACCACCTCGCATCCTTTGTTGATGATGCGGCGCTCAAGGAATTGATGGGCAAAGGGATTGAACTTCAAGAATATCTCGCCCACGATGCCCACCGCTGGCAACTCCTTGTCGTCAGTGATGTCGTCAAAGTCTTTTGCCGCTTGTGCTATGAGGCGCATTAGCCCTTTCGGGTCATTTCCCAATATGGGCTCGGCGGCTGCGGAGAGGTATTTCTCACGCAACAGTTCTGCCTTGTTGCTGAATTGTCCGCCAACAAGGAGAGCGTCTTTCCTCAGTCGGCTCACTGAGCCATGATACAGTTTTGATATTGTGTCACCATAGATGAATGTCGTCACTATGATTGGAGCCATCTTCAGCCATGGCACGTCCAGTTCGCCATCTTGCTCCTTGTCGTCGCTGGCGCTTGTCGAGACTCCCAAGGTTATGAGAGGCACATCCTTGAATCCGTTGGCGTTCAAAGCGCGACGTATGAGGGCAGCGTAGTTGGTGGCGCGGCATTGGCCTCCCGTTTGGGTCATCACTGCGGAAATCTCCTCCGGGTTGTATTTGCCCGATCGCAATGCCTTCACAAAGTCGCCTACGATGAGTGTGGCAGGATAGCACACCTCGTTGTTGGCATATTTCAGTCCAAGCTCAGCACTGGTGATGTCGCTTGGTGGCAACACTTCCACGTCCCACCCGAGGAGTTTGCAGAGCGGGGGCAGGAGAGGCGTGAGATATTCGGTAAAATATGGCGCGAGTATCTTCTTGTTCTGTGGTTTTACGCTTGCTGTGCCGGTTGTGCGCTTCTCGCTCATGTCCATGTCGGCAGCATTCCCCTTGCCGGTCTTCCCGTTGAGGCTCTCGATCAGCGACCTCACCCTGAGCCTCAGTGAGCCTACGTTGCTCACATCGTCAATCTTCAGCAGGGTGTAAGGCTTGCCGTTGCTGCTCATTATGTGGCGAATCTCGTCTTGTATGAATGAGTCGGGACCGCAGCCAAACGAGGTCATCTGTATGAAATGCACGTCATCGGGTTGTGTGGCGCACCATTGCCCTGACTTGATGATGCGGTTCATGTATGCCCATTGTCTCACAAGACAGGTGTCGCCCGTGCCCGTTTGCGTGTCGTTGCGCACAATGTCGTCGGAAATCACGTTCACGCCGAGCGAGGCGATCATGTCTGATAGCTTGTGCTGTATGAGTGGGTCGGTATGGTATGGGCGCCCAGCGAGCAAGATGGTGAGACGGTGTCGGCGTCGGCTGTCTGCCAATATCTCCTTTGCCTTTGCGCTAATGGCTTCCACGTATTCGTTTTGTGCCTTTACTGCCGCGTCGAGGGCCCTCTTGCGTATCTTGGAGTCGATGCCATAGCCTTTCAGGAAATGGTCAATCTGCTTGACGAGCAACTTCTCGTCGCGGAAGTTTATCACGGGAGCCACCACTTCTGCCTGAAGGCTCATTGCCGACTTGATGACATCCGAGTAGGCCGACACGATGGGGCAGTTGTAGCTGTTGATGTTTCGGTCATCGTCTTGATGTTCGAACACCACATAAGGCATGAAGATAAACTTGCTTTGGTTTGGCAACGCCGCAAGCCTCTCGTCGAGTTCCTTCACGTGGGAATGGACAAGCTTGGCAGGGAAGCAGATATTGTCGCTCATCACAGAGCCAAGCGCGCTCTCGTAGCGGTGGAAATTGCTCTCGGAGCTTAAAACAATCTCAAAGCCTGCCGTGGTGAAGAGGGCGTGCCAAAAGGGGAAGTTCTCATACATGTTGAGGATTCGCGGAATGGCGACAATTGTTTTCGCCTTGCTTGTCGTGTCGTCTGCCGTGTCGTTCTGTTCCTCGTATCTGTCGAAAAGAAGGTGATACTTGTATGTGTAAATGTTCTCGCCCTTGGCATCGTTGTTGCCCTTGTTGTTGAACACTCGCTCACATTTGTTGCCTGAATAGAACTTCCTGCCCCCGGCGAAGAGATACCTCGTGACAAAGCAGTGGTTCTCGCAACCTTTGCAGTTGAGCAGCTTAGTGTCGTATTCCGACATGTCGAGAAGGTCGTCCACGCTGCTGTCGCGGTGTTGTTGCTTGGTGGATATGTCGGTCATGGCGTGCAGGGCGCATCCGTACGCGCCCATCATCTCGGGCATGTTGCTGCGCGCCACTTCCTTGCCTGTGAGAATTTCGAACGCTCTTACCACGGAGTCGTTTTTCATCGTGCCGCCTTGCACCACGATGTGCGCTCCAAGGTTGTCGTTGCCATGGAGCTTGAGCACCTTGAACAAGCAGTTGCGCACCACTGAGTAGCTCAGGCCCGCTGCGATGTCCTCTACAGTGGCACCCTCGCGCATCACCTGTTTCACCTTGGAGTTCATGAACACCGTGCAGCGTGTGCCGAGGTCGCAAGGCTTGTGGGCTTGGCAAGCTGCCTTGGCGAAATCCTCTATCTGATAGCCCAGTCCCTTGGCGAAAGTCTGTATGAACGTTCCGCAGCCCGACGAGCACGCCTCGTTGAGCTCCATGCGCGTCACGGCGCCGTTGTCCACGAAAATGGCTTTCATGTCTTGTCCTCCTATGTCGAGGATGAAGCTCACGTCGGGCATTAGTCTCTCTGCCGCGCGATAGTGTGCCATGGTTTCTATTATGCCACTGTCGAGATTGAAGGCGGCCTTGATGAGCTCCTCGCCATAGCCTGTGGAGCAAGAACCCACCACGTGGATGTCGGCTCCGGCGTTGGAGGCCTTCGCCTTGAGGCGTTTCAAGCCTTCCTTCACGGCATTGATTGGGTTGCCGAGGTTCATGGAATAGTCGGAGAACACTATCTGCCCGGCATCCTCGCCCTGGGCGCGCACGGCAATGATCTTTGTTGTTGTGGAACCGGAGTCTATTCCGATGACCACTTGTTCGTCGCCCTTGCGCATGGGGTATACCTTGGTGGCATATCTGTCTTTGCTTCTCAGCCATGCTTGGTGCTCCTCCTCCGACGCGAACAGAGGGTTGAGCTTTTCCTCCACGTCCACTTTCGTTTGCTTGTCGCACGATGACACGTGGGCGTCTCCCATAGGCGTGTTGAGGCGTTCCTTGAGCATGTCGATACTCTCGGGCATGGCGTTATCTGCCCTGATGGCACATCCGAGAGCAGGAATGAGGTTGCTCTCCTTCAAGACTATAAAGTCGGAAGAATCCATGTTGAGGTAGTCGGCGAAGGCTTTTCTTAGCGCGGGCAAGAACGTGAGCGGTCCGCCACACAGTAGAATTGGCGCGGAGAAAGCGCAACCGTGGCTTAGTGTCGTCACCGTTTGCACGGCGATGCTATGGAAGATGCTCGCGGCTATGTCGGTCTTGGGGAGGTTGCGCGCCATGAGGTTTTGAATGTCGGTCTTGGCGAATACGCCGCAACGGGCGGCCATGGGGTAGAGGTGTGTTGATTGCAAGGCGAGGTCGTTCATTTGCTGGTTGTCGCATCCCATGAGCACCGACATCTGGTCGATAAACGCTCCCGTGCCGCCGGCGCAGTTGCCGTTCATGCGCAGTTCCGTGCCCTTGCCGTTGAAAAACACGACCTTGGCGTCCTCGCCGCCAATGTCTATCAATGCCTTTGCCTGTGGAAAACGATTGCGGGCGAAAACGGTGGCAGCTACGACTTCTTGCACGAATTCGGCGTTGAGCGTCTCGGCGGTGGACATGCCAACGGAGCCTGTGACACAAAGGCTCATGCGGATGTTTGGCAGTTTCTGTCCTATCTCGTCAAGGTAGGCGCTTACAAGCTCCTTGACCTTGGCATTGTGGCGTTCGTAGCGTGAGTAAACGATATTGTCTTGAGCGTCGATGACAACCATCTTTGCGGTTGTTGAACCAACATCAAGCCCTGCCCTGAAAAATTTTTCCATATTAACCAACAATCTTTCTCCTTGTATTTTATGTTGCAAAGTTACTAATTTTTTTTGTGTGGAAAACTTGACTAATAGCAAAAAGTTTTCTAAAATAACGACAATTGCCCACGTACGTGAGTGCTATGGTTCACGAACGTGGGCAACATGGTTCACGAACGTGGGCAATACGGCTCACGTGCGCGGGCAAACCTCATCACCTTGCTGAGGCGTGTTCTTATTTTGTGTAGAGGAATCTCTTTATTGAGCGTTTTGGTGTCTTCTCGAATTCCTCTTCATGTATTCTTATTTCCGACAGTCTGCAATAGGCTGGCTGCTCGGCGTTGAGGGTCTTGCGGTTTTGCTCCATCACATCCTTCAGGTCGTTGTCGCTGATGCCCATGCCCTTTGCCGCGTCGTAGTCGGGATATACCAGACCAACGAGCTTGTCGCCTTCCTGTATCACCACGCTCTCGTTTACAAGGGCCAAGGAGTTGAGCTTGTCCTCAATCTCCTCAGGGTAGATGTTTTGCCCATTCGAGCCGAGGAGCATGTTCTTCGAGCGACCTTTTATGAAGATGTTGCCGTTGTTGTCTTTCAATCCGAGGTCGCCCGTGTGGAACCATCCGTTGTCGTCGATGGCGGCCTTGGTGGCCTCTTCGTTCTTATAGTAACCCAACATCACGTTCAGACCCTTGCAGAGGATCTCGCCCGGAATCGTTGTGGGGTCAGGGCTGTCTATTTCCACTTGCATATGGTATGCAGCCTTTCCGCATGACCCTGGCGCAAAGCGCGACCAATCCTCGTATCCGATGATTGGGGCGCACTCGGTGGCGCCATAGCCAACGGTGTAGCGGAAGCCGATACGGTGGAGGAATTGCTCCACCTCTTGCGAGAATGCAGCTCCGCCAACGATGATCTCGTAGAAGTTGCCGCCAAAGGCCTTGGTTACTTGCTCGTTGATGCGTTCATAGATTCGCTTGTTCAATCCTGGCATCTTCAGGAGCAGGCGCACGCGTGGGTCTTGCAGCTTCGGGAACACTTTCTTCTTTATTATCTTCTCGATAATCAGTGGCACGGAAATGATGACCCGTGGCTTCACGTCGGCGAAAGCGGCGGCGATGATTGCCGGCGACGGTATGCGCGTGAGGTAGAACACGTGGCAACCTTTGATAAACTCGTAGAGGAATTCAAAGGCCATGCCGTACATGTGGGCCATGGGGAGGATGCTGATGATGTTGTCGCCGGGGGAGAGGGCCTTGCCGAGGACGTGCTCGGCGAAGTCGGCATTGCTCCACATGGCGCGATATGGAAGCATCACGCCCTTGGAGAAGCCCGTGGTGCCGCTGGTGTAGTTGATGAGTGCCAGCTCTTCGGGGCTTTGCTCTATGTAGTAGTGGACGTGCTCCTTACGGAAATATTTAGGATACTTGTGCCCGAATATCTCGTTGAGGTGCTCGCGAGCGTATGTCAGTTTCTCCGTGCGTGATACGACCAATGAATAGTCGGGAATGTAGATTATTCCCTCAAGTCCTGGCATCTTCTCCGCGTCAATCTGTGTCGCCACGACATCGCCCACGAAAAGGAGCTTGGCGTCGGAGTGGTTCACAATGTTGTGAATCTGGTCTGGCGTAAATTCATGGAGAATGGGCACGGCAATGGCTCCATAGGTGAGCACGGCGAGGAAAGCAGCGGCCCACGCGGCGCTGTTGCGGCCGCAGAGGGCGATCTTGTCACCTTTCTCTACGCCAGAGTTCTCGAACATGATATGGAGCTTCTCAATCTTGCGTGCCACATCGTGGTATTGAAGTGTGGCACCCTTGTAATCTGTGAGCGCGTCACGGTCCCAGTTCTTGACAATGCTGTCTTGGATGAGCTGGTTGAAGCTTGGAATCTTTTCCATAGGTCAATATCTTCTGAGTGAAAGCAGTAATCCTTGGTTATTTTTTCTCGGCATAGAGATACCTCTTGATCGACTTCTTGGCAGTTTTCTCAAACTCCTTGTCTTGCAATTGTATCTTGCTGATTTTGCAGAACGCGGGCAGCTGTTGGTTGAGTTCTTGCCTGTTTTGCTCCATGATGGCATTGAGGTCACCTTCCTTGAAGCCCAGCTGCTGCGCGGCGTCGGTGTCGGGATATACCAAGCCGATGAGTTGGTCGCCTTGTTGCACGATGAGGCTTTCGCCTACCATTGCCATGGAGTTGAGCTTGTCCTCAATCTCCTCGGGGTAAACGTTCTGCCCGTTTGAGCTAAGAAGCATGTTCTTGATGCGTCCGCGGATGAAGAGGTGACCGTCGGGTGATAACTGCCCAAGGTCGCCAGTGTGGAACCATCCGTTTTCATCTATGCAGGCTTTTGTGGCTTGTTCGTTCTTGTAGTAGCCAAGCATGACATTGAGTCCGCGCGACACCACTTCTCCAGGAATGTTTACCGGGTCTGGGCTGAGCACCTTCATCTCCATGTTCTCAACCACTGTGCCGCAAGAGCCTTGCTCATAGTTGTGACAGTCTGCCCAAGTAATCAAAGGCGCTGTCTCCGTGGTGCCATAGGCCATGCCGATGGGGAATCCTATCTCCAACAGGAACGACTCTATCTCCTTGTTGAGTCCGGCTCCGCCGACCACTACCTCATAGGCATTGCCACCCATTTCTTGTCTTACGAGCTCGCAGACGTGCTGGCGCACTTTCTTGCCTATACCCGGCATGTGCATGAGCAGTCGCAGGCGTGGGGTGATGAGGGGGAATACCTTTTTGCGGATGATCTTCTCTATGATGAGAGGCACAGAGATGACTACGCATGGGTGAATCTCCGCCATTGCGGCTTGGATGACCGTGGGGCTGGGCAGACGTGTGAGGAAAAAGATGTGGTTGCCCATGCAGAATTGCAGGAGAAACTCGCAAGCCATGCCATACATGTGTGCCATGGGCAATATGGAGAGGGTGTTGGCGTTCTTGGGAAGTTTGTTGCCGAGGACATGCTCAAGGAAGGTGATGTTGCTCCAAAGCGCACGGCTGGGCAGCATGACACCCTTGGAGAAGCCAGTGGTGCCACTGGTATAGTTTATCATGGTGAGGTCTTCCTCTTGATCCTCATAATAGTGTACGTGCTCCTTGCGGAAATATTTTGGGTATTTCTTGCCAAAGACCTCGTTGAGGTGCTCGCGGGCATAAGTGATTTTCTCTGAGCGGCTGAGCACGATGGAATAGTCGGGTATGTAGACAATGCCCTCAAGGTGAGGCATCTGCTCATAGTCGAGTTGCGTGGCCACTACGTCACCCACGAAGAGCAGGCGGGCATCGGAGTGGTTTACCACATTATATACTTGTGAAGGGGTGAATTCGTGCTGGATTGGCACAATCACGGCTCCATAGGTGACCGTGGCCAAGAAAGCACATGCCCACATCGAGCTGTTGCGACCGCAAAGGGCAACCTTGTCTCCCTTGGCGAGGCCAATGCTCTCAAACATGATGTGAAGCTTCTCTATCTTGCGCGCTACGTCATGGTATTGCAAGGTGGCACCCTTGTAGTCGGTAAGGGCATCTTTATACCAATTGTTGACGATAGCGTCCTCAATCAACTTGTTTAGACTTCTTGTGTTTGTCATTGCACAAATTTCGAATTTTCGTGCAAAGTTAATATCTAAACTGCTCAATAGCAAAAAAAATGTGCATTATTTTCTTGTAGGTAGTCT
Organism: Lachnospiraceae bacterium; assembly: GCA_963588155.1. Taxonomy (GTDB): domain Bacteria; phylum Bacteroidota; class Bacteroidia; order Bacteroidales; family Bacteroidaceae; genus Prevotella. The sequence goes on from CAVAGT010000004.1 coordinate 59,368, forward strand.
TTTTTGACACTGTTGCCGTGTATTGGAACATGATGTGTTACAAAGACACCATTTTTGATTAGCGTCTCAATGGTTCTTCCATGGTGTTTGGCATGATTGTAAAAATTGCATATAAGCAAACGAATGGGGTCAAAAAAGGTAAGAATATGTATCGGGGTGAAGGTCGTTGGAAAGTGAAGTTCAAGGCAAGGGTTGGCTGTTTCCGAAAAGAAGAAAAATAAAGGTCTGCCCTTGCATCAGCAATGACCTAAGATTACAAAAAACGGAAGGGATTTAATGCCTGACAGAAAAAATCAAGGCGAGAAAGTTTTAAATCTCTTTAAAAAATGCCGTGTATTGCGGTAGTATAAGGAAAAAGCAATACATTTACATTTTATTGACAAAAATGCAAGGATAATAATGGAAACAAACAAAAGAAATGTCGAGGAAATATTCAAGAGCGACTTGCACCAGTATCTCACTTACATTAATCGAGTGGACGAGCGTTTGCCGGAGGCTCCCGATATTGAGGGGCTTTGGGCAAGGGTAGGAGAGAGTTACCTGCCTGACGCAATGAGAGAGTTTGGCAAGTATCCTACGGTATCCTTAGGTTGGATCATGTTCGTAGGCATGGCCATTGCCAAGTACTGGGATGAAGACTGGGAGCTATACAGTAAAGTGGACGACCTATATAAGTATTTGCGCGACCGCATCGACTTCGACCATATGGACGACTACATCTGCGAGAAAGTGCTCTTGCTCAACGAGGCTGATAGCAAGGCTCTGTCCGCGGTAGTGGCGGAATGTGCCTCTCGCACGTATAACCTCCTCATTCACCAAGGTCTGCAACCAGGCACGGAGGAGGCCTTCCGTGGTTTTGTGGCTGCCTTGCACCAGATGTATCTCATGGGTGCCGCCATCGAACTGAGGGCGTTGGGGTATCACATGACCAAACTTTAAGCGCTCAGATAGCAAAAACCGCAAAGCCTCTTCTCTTGCCTAAAGGCTAAAAGCTCGAAGGTAATCTAAAGGCTAGATGCTGTAAGAGAAGCCAATTGAGAAATATTCTCGGAACATCCAATAGCCGAGCTTGTCGTCGCGTGTGCGACCATCGTCAAACCTTGGGTAAAGGAAAACCTTTGTTGCGAGATAGCGGTTGAACTGGAAAGAGAGCGTGTTTTCCCATTCAGCTTCCACGCGCTTGTATGTTGTGTAACCATAGAGGCGCGTTTTCCAAGAGATGTAGTCGGAGAAATTCCACGTCAAGTCTATTGTGGTCTGCGAACCGAAGTCGTGTAGCGAGTGATGCTCGCTTTCTATGCCGTTGTTGGCGGCAAGGGCGAGTCGGCCAACATACTTGAAGTTGTAGGCGAATGGCGCGATATGGAAACTGCCCTTTAGCTTGCCTTTCAGCCAGTTGACACTATAGTCCATACCGACAGACACGTTGACGTTGAGGGGTGAGAACAAGTCAGACTTTACAGTCTTGCTGTTGGAGTCATAGTGACGTGCCCACTGTGTTTGGGCAATGAGTTGGAAAGTGTAGTACCACTTGCTGGCAGCCTGGAGACCAAGCTTGCCCGTATATCGTAGCATGTCCTCGGTGGGCTTGACGCTGTGTATCGAGTCGCTTTTTGAGGTTTGCATGCCGAACTTCATCTCCAACTTGTTGTCCCACTTCACCTTCTGCTTGTTGTTGTAATTGGCAGACAGTGTTACCGAACCCATCATGGAGTAGTTGCTCTCTCCGCCTTGATACCAGTTGTTGGAGAGGTAGTTTTGCAGGAATTGCAAGTAGTAGTCGCCGCCGAAGTACCAGAAGTCGGGCTTGAACACCACGAGGTCGATAGGCTGTCTGACGGGTTCTTGGGGAAGCGTTTTCTCTATAACCTCGGTCGGGCTTTCTTTTATGGTCTTGGGCTTTATGACTGGCCCCGTCGTCTCAAGGCGGCGCTGAGAGTTGATGACCCACTCGGGGTGTGACAGGTATAAGGAAAGCAGAGTGCTGTCAGTGTCGCTCATTTCCTTGTCGATGGAAAGGGCTTGACCCGCCACGCCCTCGTAGAACGTGAAAGGCAAGAAATATGGTGCCACCTCCAAGGGCTTTATGGGTGCGGCGTGAACGGAGTCGCGATACAAGGAGTCGCGGAAGAGAAGCAGGGAGTCGGCATACTTGTGCATGAGCCTTTGCGTGGCGTCGTCTGTGTTGACATGAAAACGCCGTTGGGTCGAGGCGGAGGCAACCGAGGGAATGAACGCCAAAATGAAAAGGGAGAACAGTGCCGCTTGCCAGCCGCATTGATGTTTGCCGGAGAATATGTTGAGTCTTTTGAGTGACATATAGCAGGATGAACAATAATTTGATGCAAAGGTAGTAAATGTGAAACAAAATCCAAAAGGAAAATACTAAAATGATTTGTTGTTTATCTCGTAAAATAGCCGTATCTTTGCAACAAATTTTTTATTATCATTATTAATCCTCAAGATTGTGGCAGAAACAAAGTACATTTTCGTCACGGGCGGTGTGGTTTCCTCTTTGGGAAAAGGAATCATATCATCGTCTATAGGAAAGCTCCTCCAGGCAAGGGGCTACAATATCACTATCCAGAAATTTGATCCTTATATCAACATTGACCCTGGCACGCTCAACCCTTATGAGCACGGAGAGTGTTATGTCACTGTTGATGGCATGGAAACCGACCTCGACCTTGGTCACTACGAGCGTTTTACCGATATCAAGACCACCAAGGCAAACTCCATGACCACGGGCCGTATCTACAAGTCGGTAATCGACAAGGAACGCCGTGGCGACTATCTTGGAAAGACCATTCAGGTGGTGCCGCATATTACGGATGAGATTAAGCGCAACATCAAACTCCTTGGCACAAAATACCATTACGATTTTGTTATCACCGAGATTGGCGGAACCATTGGCGACATTGAGAGCGCGCCATTCCTTGAGGCTATCCGTCAGATGAAATGGGAACTGGGCAAGAAGGCAGTGAACCTCCATCTTACTTACATCCCTTACCTCAAGGCTGCTGGTGAGTTGAAGACAAAGCCAACACAGCATAGCGTGAAAGAATTGCAGAGCGTTGGCATTCAGCCCGACATCCTCGTGCTGCGCACAGAGAAGCATCTTGAGGACGGCATCCGTAAGAAGGTGGCGGCATTCTGCAACGTGGACCTCGACTGCGTGGTGCAGAGCGAAGACTTGCCAAGCATCTACGAAGTACCCGTTAACATGCAGAGCCAAGGTCTCGACGCCGCCATATTGCGCAAGGTGGGTGAGCCAGTGGGTGAGAAACCGGCACTCGGTCCGTGGAGGGCTTTCCTTGAGCGCAGAAACAAGGCTACGAAAGAAGTGCACATCGGTCTCGTGGGCAAGTATGACTTGCAGGACGCTTACAAGAGCATTCGCGAGAGCCTCTCGCAAGCAGGAACATACAACGATCACAAGACGGTTATCACGTTCATCAACTCTGAGTATCTCACTCCGGAGAATGTTGCCGAGAAGGTAAAAGGACAGGATGGCATCGTGATTTGTCCAGGATTTGGCCAGCGTGGCATTGAGGGCAAGATCGTCGCCGCGAAATACTGTCGTGAGCACGACATACCAACATTGGGCATCTGCCTTGGCATGCAAATGATGGTTATTGAGTTTGCGAGAAACGTGCTTGGATATAAAGATGCCAACAGTCGCGAGATGGACGAGAAGACTCCGCATAATGTCATTGACATCATGGAGGAGCAGAAGAACATCACCAATATGGGTGGCACTATGCGTCTTGGCGCATACGAGTGCGATTTAAGACAAGGTTCGCGCGTGTTCAATATTTATAAGAAGGAGCACATTCAGGAGCGTCACCGTCATCGTTACGAGTTCAACAACGATTACGAAAAGGAGTTCGAGCGTAATGGCATGACATGTGTGGGACGTAACCCAGAGAGCGACTTGGTTGAGATTGTCGAGATTCCTTCTCTTAAGTGGTACATAGGCACACAGTTCCATCCCGAGTATCAGTCGACAGTACTCCATCCGAACCCTCTCTTCCTCGACTTTGTGAAGGCAGCTATTGAAAATCAAGAGAAATAAATGGACAAGAATTCAATAATAGGATTTGTACTTATCGCCGCCGTGCTCATTGGCTTCAGCATCTATTCGCAGCCATCAGAGCAAGAACGACGCGCGGCGTTTGTCAAGGACTCTACTGAGCAGGCAAACCGCGCGAAGGCGGAGAAAGCCGTAAAAGCCGCTGAATACAAGCAGCGTCAGGCATTGAAACAGAAAGTGGCTGAGGACACAACTGCCCTCTTCCACAAATCTCTTGTGGGTAATGCGCAGAATATTGTCTTGAGTAACAACAAGGTAGCCCTTACGCTTTCAACAAAAGGCGCAACGGTGGTAAAGGCTTACTTGAAAAACCAGAAAGGCTCAAAGCAATTCATTGGTCACGACATGGCTGACAGAAGTGGGAAGAATGACGATGAGAAAGGAGTGACTCTCTTTGAGGGACGTCGTCAGTCGCTCGACTATACGCTTGTGGCTAAAGAAATGAACATCAGGACATCTGACCTTTATTTCACTCCATCAGCAGTCACCGACTCTACCGTGACGCTTACCGCTGACGCAGGGCAGGGAAAGAAATTGGTGTTCAACTATCGTTTGGGCAAGAATTATATGCTGCACCTTGACATCAAGGCAACGGGAATGAGCGGATTGTTCGATCCCAACGCCTCGCGCATGAACATTGATTGGCACGAGACCGTAAGGCAGCAGGAGAGAGGTTTCAATTTTGAGAACCGTTATGCACGTCTCGACTGGAAATGCACTGATGGCGGCACCGACTATCTCAGTGAGGCTTCCTCTAAGCAGGAGACCGTGGACGAGCGGATGGACTGGGTGGCTTTCAAGAACCAGTTCTTCTCTGCGGTAATCATTTCCAAGGACGGTTTTGAAAAAGGTGCCGACCTTGAGAGTACGGTCTACAACAAGGAGTCGCAAGACAATTGGAAGGTGCGTTACCTTAAAGACTTCAAGGCAAGCATGAAGACCGCATTCGACCCAAGCGGGAAGAAGGCCACCGAGCTTGAGTTCTATTATGGCCCCAACGACTTCTATACCTTGAAGAATGTGGAGCAGGAGAGTTCTTTCAATAAGGATCTCGAGATGGAAAGGCTTGTGTATCTTGGCTGGCCTCTCTTCCGCATTATCAACCGTTGGTTCACGATGCCTGTGTTCACATGGCTGACATCGTGGGGCTTCAATATGGGTATCGTGTTGATTCTCATTACCCTCCTCTTGAAAGCCATCACTTACCCAATGGTGAAGAAGAGTTACATGTCTTCAGCGAAGATGCGTGTGCTCAAACCGAAGCTTGACGAGGCGACAAAGCAATACAACAAGCCTGAGGATGCCATGCAGAAACAACAGGCCATGATGGCGGAATATGCCAAGTATGGCGTGTCGCCACTCAGTGGATGTTTGCCCATGCTCATTCAGATGCCTATCTGGATTGCCATGTTCAATTTCGTGCCTAATGCCATACAGTTGCGTGGCGAGAGTTTCCTTTGGATTCACGATCTTTCAACATTTGATCCGATAATAGAGTGGGGCACGACCTTGCCTGTCATTGGCGATCATCTGTCGTTGACGTGTATACTCTTCGTAGCCGCACAGCTCATATACTCATGGTTTACGATGCAACTGCAAAAGGATCAAATGGTTGGCCAACAGGCAGAGCAGATGAAGACAATGCAATGGATGATGTATTTAATGCCATTGATGTTCTTCTTCATCTTCAACGATTACTCAGCTGGTCTTAACTTCTATTATTTCATATCACTTCTTTTCTCGGCGATTATCATGTTCGTGCTACGCAAGACGACCAACGATGAAAAGCTATTGGCTATCCTGGAACGTCGCTACAAGGAGAACAAGGATAACCCTAAGAAGATGAGCGGTTTGGCTGCCCGTATGCAGGCTTTGCAGCAGATGCAGCAAGAGCAGATGAAACAACAGCAGAATCGTAAACGGTAGACCATTTTTTAGTTAACGTTAGGGAGGCCCGTTTGAGCCTCCCTATACTGTTTAATAATATCGCATAATTTTTATCATAATGAATAAGACTATTGCTTTGGTTTTAGGCGCCATGCTTCTTGGGACGCCTAAGATAGACGCGACAACAATGATTGGAAAGAGTAGTATCACGCTGAAGTCCGACTTGATGTCTCCCGAAGCCTTGTGGGCAATGGGAAGAATAGGCACGGCTGCTGTTTCGCCCGACGGGAAACAGGTGGTGTACCAAGTGAGCTATTACAGCGTAAAGGAGAACAAGAGCCACACGGTTCTTTACATTCAGTCGACTAAGGTCGGCAAGACCATCGTCAAGCCGGTGCTTTTGACTTCAGACGCGAAGAGCGAGAGCGATCCTTCATGGATTGAAGGCGGCAAGAAGATAGCCTTCTTGCGCGATGGCCAGCTATGGAAGATGAATGCTGACGGCACGGAGCGTGTCAAGCTCAGCGACTCGAAAGTTGACATCGAGGGTTATAAGTTCTCACCGGATGGAAGCAAGGTCATCCTCATAAAGAGTTTGCCTTACCATGAGTCTATCAAGGAAAACCCGAAAGACCTGCCTCTTGCCACGGGCAGGCGAGTTACCGATCTCAACTATCGTCATTGGGATCACTATGTTGAGAGCGTGGCCCATCCTTTTGTCGCTAATGTCAAAGGCGATAAGGTGGACGATGGAGTAGACATCCTTAATGGTGAACCTTATGAGTGTCCGATGGCTCCGTTTGGCGGCATTGAGCAACTTGATTGGAGCAAGGATTCCAAGAGCATCGCTTATACTTGCCGCAAGAAGACGGGTGTCGATTATGCGATTTCCACTGATGCCGACATATACTTATATAATGTGGCAGAGAAGACCACACGCAACCTGTGCAAGCCCAAGGGATACAAAGCGCCTAAGGTTGACCCAACGAAGAGCATGCGCGACCAAAAGGTGAACCATCAAAATGGTGATATGCAAGTGGGCTATGACATAAATCCTCAGTTCTCGCCTGATGGCCAGTATATTGCTTGGCAGAGCATGGCACGCGACGGATACGAGAGCGATCGCAACCGTTTGTGCGTAATGAACCTGGCAACAGGCAAGAAGCAATATGTCACTGAGGGCTTCGATTCCAATGTCGATGCTTTCGTTTGGGCTAACGATAGCAAGACCATATATTTCACCGGATGTTGGCACGCTACCGAGAATGTCTACCAGACCAATTTGGAAGGCAACGTGATGCAAATCAGTGTGGACGAGTGGGCTGACTTCGGCTCTCTTCAGATGCTTGGCACTGGCGTTAAGGACAAGTCGCTGTTGGTGACAAAACATTCCATGGCAGCTCCTGACGACATATATGTGCTGACACCAAACAACAAGAAGCCAAAGTCGTCAACGCTCGCGCGTATTACTGCGGAGAACAAGCAGATATTTGACCAGTTGGCATTGCCCACAATCCAACAGCGTTGGGTGACAACGACCGATGGCAAGCAAGAGCTTGTTTGGATCATCCTCCCGCCTCATTTCGATTCCACGAAGAAATATCCTACATTGTTATATTGCGAGGGTGGACCACAGAGCCCGGTATCACAGTTCTGGTCTTACAGGTGGAACTTCAGCATAATGGCAGCCCACGGTTACGTTGTCGTGGCACCAAACCGTCGTGGTCTTCCCGGTTTCGGTTCGGCATGGAACGAGGAGGTGTCACAGGATTGGACAGGCCAGTGTATGCGCGACTACCTTTCGGCGATTGACGACGCTGCCAACAACCTGCCTTATGTGGACAAGGATCGGATGGGTGCCGTAGGTGCCAGCTTCGGCGGATTCTCCGTCTATTATCTTGCCGGTCATCATGACAAGCGTTTCAAGTGTTTCATTGCTCACGATGGCGCTTTCAACCTTGAGTCGATGTACACTGACACAGAGGAGGCTTGGTTCAGCAACTGGGAGTATGATGACGCTTATTGGAACAAAGATGCTACGGATGCGGCAAAGCGCACTTACGAGAACAGCCCACACCGTTTTGTGGACAAGTGGGACGCGCCTATCCTCTGCATTCATGGCGAGAAAGACTACCGCATCAACGCCAACCAAGGCTTTGGAGCTTTCAACGCCGCGCGCATGAAAGGCATACCAGCTGAGCTTCTCATCTTCCCTGATGAGAACCACTGGGTGCTGAAGCCACAGAATGGAATACTTTGGCAGCGCACGTTCTTCAATTGGCTCGACCGTTGGCTGAAGAAATAACCAAAATCCATGTTTTGCTTTGCAGCTACGTGCGGACTCTGTAGCCGTCCGTGGCTGCAATGAAATGTTCATTATAGAAAAACAAAGTTTATATTATGGTAGAGAAAATTCAACAAATTCTTAGCGATAGCAAAGGCGCGCGCTGGACAGCCCTTTTCATTGTCGCTTTCACAATGATGATGGGCTACTTCATCACGGACGTGATGTCGCCCCTTGAGGTGCTTTTGACCAAGCCTGTCGCCGAAGGTGGATTGGGCTGGTCGTCGGATGATTACGGCTTCTTCTCAGGAAGCTATGGCCTTATCAATGTGTTCCTGCTCATGCTCTTCTTTGGTGGTATTATCCTCGACAAGATGGGCATCCGTTTCACGGGAATCTTGGCTTGCGCGTTAATGGTGATTGGTGTGTGCATAAAGTATTTTGGTGTCAGTCACGACTTCGGAGGCGACAGCATTTATCTGAATATCATTATCTTCAAGGGTAACTTGCCTTTGTCGGCAGCGGTAGCTTCTCTTGGATTCTCCATATTCGGCATGGGATGTGAGATTTGCGGTATCACGGTATCTAAGATTATTACCAAATGGTTCATGGGGCATGAGCTTGCACTTGCCTTGGGCATTCAGGTGGCTCTCGCGCGTCTTGGCACGGCTGCGGCAATGATGGGTGCCCTGCCTTTTGCCAAGGCTTTTGGCGGCAAGGTTGGCGCCCCTATATTGCTTGGCGCAGTACTGCTTACCATTGGTTTCCTTGTCTTTATCGTCTACACGGTCATGGACAAGAAGCTCGACCGTAGTATCGCTGAGGCTAAGGGACAAAGCGAGAAGCAAATTGAGGAGCAAGGCGAGGCCGATGACGAGAAGTTCCATTTCCGTGACCTCAAGCTCATCTTCTCCAACCCTGGCTTTTGGTGCATTTGCTTGTTGTGCTTGCTCTTCTACAGTGGTGTGTTCCCATTCTTGAAGTTTGCCACAAAGCTGATGATTGCCAACTATAATGTTTCTGAGAATGTGGCTGGTATCATCCCAGGACTCATTCCTTTCGGCACCATCCTTCTCACGCCTTTGTTTGGCTCGCTGTACGACAAGATAGGAAAAGGCGCTACACTGATGATTATCGGTTCTACCATGTTGGCAGCCATTCATTTCATCTTTGCTATCCACATCCTGCCTTATGGCTGGTTTGCCGTTATCATCATGATACTTCTTGGTGTTGCATTCTCGTTGGTTCCCTCAGCCATGTGGCCTAGTGTCCCAAAGATTATCCCCATGAAGTTGTTGGGCTCGGCTTACGCCATAATCTTCTATATCCAGAACATTGGCCTTAGCCTTGTGCCGATGTTGATAGGCAAGCTCAATGGCTCTGACCCGACTTATAAGACGAGTATGAGCGTATTCTGCTCGTTTGGAGTTTGTGCGGTTGTCTTGAGTATCCTCCTTCTCGTTATCGACAAGAAGAAGAATTATGGGTTGCAGGAACCGAACATCAAGTAATACGATTTAAATCCTTTTCGTATAATATGACAATAGGTCTGGACTTCCTTGTGAGGTCCAGACCTATTGAGTTTTAGCGTAGGGTAGAATCCCTACAATAACTTTGTCTGTAAATATTTTTGGTCAAAAAACACGTCGTCGACAACATGCAATCCAGCGTGCTGGAACCCATTTGTTTGGATGCGCCCTGTTGTTTCGGCGTGCTTTGATGGACTTCGTTTTAGCCTTCACGCCTGCTTTCCACCATGATATAGGCGTAAATAAGCAAAAAAGCCTTGCCTTTCAAGCGTAAAGGCAAGGCGATATCAATGTATGGGCAACACGATAATAGCGTAAAGGCAACACGATAACAGCGTAAAGGCAATAGGACAAGACTCCGTTTCATGCACTAAAAAAAGTTGCGTGGCAATAAAGTATTAATAATCAGAAAGATAGAGAAATTTCCATAAATCGCTTGTTTGTGGGCAAACTATTGCCAACTTGGAAACAAGTGATTCTCAGAGAGCCTTTTGTCGTGATTTTTCACGGACAGCAATAAAAAACACGCCCGAAGTCCCATTTCAAAGGACTTCGGGCGAAATATTTATGCCTTTTTGAGTTTTAGCGGACTACAGTAATTATTTTACGCTCCACTCAAACAAGCCGCAAGAATGCTTCTCGGGCTGCTTCAGTTCGAGTTTCACAGCCTTGGTCTTCACTGGGTCGAAGTTGACGGTGCAGGCTGTTCCCCTGGCTGTGGGATAGCCGTCGGCGCCTGTCACTTCCTTCCAGTTGCCAGTCTCGTCCTGATAGTAGATCTTCCAGTAATCTGGCACCTTGCAACCGCCCCATGGCTGGTCATCGTACCAATATACGGTGCAGCTCTTGATTTCCTTAGTCTCGGGGAAGGTGTAGCTCACCCATTCGGTAGTGTTCTGTTTGGGCCACCAGTGGCAGTAGGGGATGCTGCGGTCGTTCTCGTCGGCGGGTACCAGTCCGTCGGTGATGCTGCCCTTGGCGGGAACTGGAGAGGAGAACTCCACCTTTGCCTGTGATGCCAATGTGGCGGGGGCAGATGGGCGAGTAGCCTTCATGTCCTGTGGCAACCATACCTTCATGTTGCCGTTGCCGCGGTGTGCCCATGCGAAGTAGGGGATGAGCTTCAGGCTCTCGTCCTTGGCTGTGAGCTTGCCGCTCTTGTCGAAGGCGAGGGTCTGCACGGGAGTGGTCAAAGTCTCCATGTTCTGTCCCTTGTAGAGAGTCAATGCATTCTTGTACTTGGGGTCGATGAAACCGTCATAGGAAATCTTGCCCTCTGTGAAGGTAGGCTCTTGGTTCTCCAATACGTTCATGATGTCGAAGTTGTTGTCGGGCCACTCTGCGCAATAGACGATAGGGCCACGCTCGATGCTCACGCAACCGCGGTCTGCCTCCACCTTGTTGTTGGCACGCACGGTGCGTGCCTCCATATCGAAGTGAACGCGTACCACGTCGCCCTTCTTCCACTTGCGGTCGATGGTGTAGTAACCATCCTCCGTCACCTTGGCATCCACCTTCTTGCCGTTCACGGTAATGGAGTAGCTGAGGCGCTTGCCGTCGCTATAGTAGTAGAGGTCGGAGGGAACAGGCTGACCCTTCACCCATCCGGGGATGCGGATCTTCATGCCAAACTGACCAGCCTTGTTGTCGTCCACCTTGATGGCGATGTCGCCGTTCCAAGGATACTGGGTGTCTTGGCTGAGGGAAACCTTCTTGCCTGCCACGTTCAGAGTAGAGGAGTTGCTGAGGAAGAGGTTCACATATACGTTGCGATCCTTCACGGCATATACATAGCCCGGGAGGGAGGGCAGGAAACGGCAGATGTTGCTAGGGCAGCAAGCGCAACCGAACCATGCTTGCCGCTGGTGCTGGCCCATGCTCTCCAAGGGGTTGGGGTAGAAGAAACCGCCGCCGTCCATGCTCACGCCACTGATGAGACCATTGTAGAGCGTGCGCTCCAACACATCATAATACTTGCTCTCTCCGTGGAGGAGGAAGAGACGGTAGTTGACATACACGTTGCCGATAGCGGCGCAGGTCTCACAGTAAGCACTCATGTTGGGCAACTCATAGTTCTGACCGAAAGCCTCACCGTTGTTGGTGGCACCGATGCCACCGGTGATGTAGAGCTTCTTACCCACGATGTTGTCCCAGATGCGGTCGATGGCGTGGATGTAGGCGGTGTCGCCAGTGAGGGCGGCTACGTCAGCCATACCGGCATACATATAGGTGGCACGTACGGCATGACCCACTGCCTCGTCCTGCTCCAATACGGGCTTGTGGCTCTGCGAGTACTCTGTCTTGATCTTTGTCTTGCCACGGTAGTCGAGGAAGAACTTGGCTTCGTCGAGATACTTCTTGTTGCCTGTGGCGAGATAGAGCTTGCAGAGCGCCATCTCGGCAATCTGGTGTCCGGGCACAACACAAGCCTGACCGGGATTGGGACCCACTTCCTTCACCACGCAGTCAGCGTAGCGTATGGCGATGTCGAGGAACTTGCGGCTGCCTGTAGCCTGCCAGTGTGCCACAGCACCCTCCACCATGTGACCGAGGTTGTAAAGCTCATGGCTCAAGTCTTCCTCCATGCTCCAGCGCTTGTCGCCAGCCCAGAAATGGGGATGCTTGGGGTTCTGTGTGCGGGCGGTGTAGAGATAACCGTCTGCCTCCTGTGCGGGGGCGATGATGTCGAGCACACTGTCGATGTATGCCTTCAGCTTCTTGTCGGGATAGGTCTGCAGCACATAACTGGCACCCTCGATGGTCTTGTAGGGGTCGGTGTCGTCGAAACTGTAAGGCATCAACTTACCCACGTCGTAGGTGTCGCTGGGATGGGCGGCACGCTCGAAGTTCTTGTAGCGTCCCTCGCTCTCACACTTGCTGAAAGCCAATGGGATGGTGACGGCGCGAGAGGTCTCGATACGCTGTCCCCAGAATGAGTTGTTCCACACTTTTACTGATGTGAAAGGCACGGGGGTGATGGGATAGCCTCCTGCGCTCTTGTTCACCTTCTGTGCCAAGGCGGGCATCAATGCCAATGTCGCCAAGGCAGATGTTACTAAAATTTTCTTCATTTTTATTATGGTTATTATAATTATAAACGTTTAATATACTTAGATATTTTCTTCGTCTTCAATATTTCTAGCGAATCATTAGGCTCTTCGT